>JAGVYE010000053.1 GCA_018303445.1 Candidatus Woesearchaeota archaeon | reverse complement strand
TTTTTGTATTATTCCTCTTTTGTTCCTCATGGTGGGGTACGCTCCCACCCCCGAAACAGCCTAATGGCTGTTCGGGTTAATATTATTTTCTACAAAGCCAAATTTACCGATACATTTAAATACCCCCCCTTAAGTATCCAGCCGAGCCATAATAGTCACAATAGGCTTATTCTGTCTAAGGTGAAAAATGGAGGAAGAGCAAAGGGAATGCCCGAACTGCGGCACTGTAATCGAGGAAGGCGAGGTTGAGTGCCCTTCATGCGGCGAGAGCTTTGTAGACGAGGACGAGCCGCTTTAAAACTCTTTAAAACTACATGGGGTGAGGCAAATGAGGAGCTTTTTTGATGATGATAATGATGGCAACGGCTGGGACGAAGATGGCGACGACGAGTAGCTTTTAAAAATGGAAGAATACACAAAATACGAGCATGCAAGAATCATAGGGGCAAGGGCTCTGCAGATTTCTATGGGAGCCCCAATGATGGTCAAGCTGAATGAAGAAGACCTTAAAAAGATTGGATATAATTCGATTGAGATAGCTAAGCTTGAATTCAAGCAGGGATTGATACCGATATCCGTGAAGAGGCACATGCCAACAGCAATGAAAGGGAATGCTTCTGCAAAGCATTTTGACCAGACAAAGCTTGAGTAATGTCAAAAATTAAAGATTTTCGAGCATTTCCAAATGTCAAAAATGTAAAGCATTTTTGAACACCCGAAAATCAAAGATTTTCGATGAATCAAGTGATAAACTATGCGAAAAGCGAATAAGAAAACAAAATTTGAAATTAATTTTTGATAAATATGGGAAGAATAAAAACACTGCTTGTCAAAAGAATCGCGGTAAAGCTAATCAAGGAGCATTCCCAGGAGTTTACTTCTGAATTCGGCAAAAACAAGGAACTTGTTGAGAAATACACAAATGTTTCCTCCACAAAAATGAGGAACGTCATAGCAGGCTACGCAGCAAGGCTTGTAAAGCAGAAAACAATTTCAGAAAACCAGCCGAGAAAAAGAGTGCATGAAGAGGATTTAAGCAAGTTTTATGAGTGAAAAATTCATTTCCTAAACTTCTCTTTTAATTTCCTTTCAACAATTTCAGGAACAAATCCTTTCACAGGTCCATGAAACATTGCAATTTCCTTGATTATGCTTGAGCTCAGGAACGCATAGTCGTCCTTTGTCATGATAAAGATTGTTTCAATGCCCTTGTCAAGCTCCCTGTTGAGCAATGCCCTTGAAAACTCAAACTCAAAATCAGTTATTGCCCTCAAGCCCCTTATTACCACATTCGATTTTTTCTTTTTTACATAGTTAAGAAGCAAACCGTCAAAATGCTCAACCTCTATGCGATTATTGTGGTTTTTAAGTGCCTCTTTCAGCATATTGATCCTCTCCTTTGCCGTGAAAGTCGGCGCTTTTTGGGGATTGTCACCTACAACAACATGCAATTTGTCAAACAGCTTCAAAGCCCTTTCAATAATGTCGATGTGTCCGTTGGTTACCGGGTCAAATGCGCCGGGATAAACTGCTGTTCTCATTTTATGAAATTTTTATGATTTTTTAATTTTTAAATCCGCGCTTCGCACAAACTTTAGCGCTCGGAGCGAGAGAGTTGAACGCGAACTCGCGTTCTCGCGAGCAGGTCGAGCTCTCGCAACTCACTGCGAACTCGCTCACAGGTCACTTTTTGCCTCGCCTATTTATCATGTCTAACTTTTCAATAACATCTTTAACCTGCTTTTCCAAATGCCCTAAATCCTTGTTGTTGTCAATCACGAAATCTGCACGCTTTATCTTCTCGTCAAGAGGCATCTGCAGCTTTAAAATTCTTTCTATTTTTTCTCTTGGATATTTTTTGTTTCTTTTCAGGATATTTTTTTTATCGCATCTGACAACAACAACATTATCTACAAGATTTTCTGTCTTGGTTTCCAGCAATAAAGGGGCATCTATAACAATTTTTGTTTTATTGCCACATTTTTGTTTTATTTTTTTTATTTGATTTTTGATTTCATTGATTATTAATGGGTGTGTTATTGAATTTAATTCTTTTAATTTTGAATTATCATTAAAAACAACATCGCCCAACCGGTTTCTATTAATATTATTTTTATCCAAAATGCCAATCCCAAATTTGTTAATAATCCTTTTGTAGGCTGCAGAATTCTTTGTTATAATCTGATGCCCTATTTCGTCAGCATCAATCCTATTGTACCCATGCTTGCTGAACAGTTTTGCAGCAGTTGTTTTTCCGCTTCCTATTGAGCCGGTGATTCCAATAATCAAACATTTTGGATTTTTATCCCATATATCACCACACTCATTATGCCAAATCTCTTTCATTTTTGGCTGCTGAATTTGAAACAAAAATCTATCAACCATCTTTACCCTCTGATTTTTGCAATTGTATTAATTTTGAAAAGATTACTAAATGGCACGTTAGTGATATTTAAGTCTTTCATTCAATTCAAATGCGGTTACAGTAGATTTGCAAGCCTCTTTATGTCCCTATTTGCAACATGCGTGTAAATCTGAGTTGTCTGCAGGCTTGAATGCCCCAATAGTTTTTGTATATGCCTGATGTCAGCTCCTGCTTCCAATAAATGAGTTGCAAAGCTGTGCCTCAAGGTGTGCGGAGTGACCTTTTTCGCTATTCCTGCTTTTGCAGCAGAGTTTCTGACAATCAGTTGTATGGTCCTTGCGTCATACTTTCTTCCCATATTTGACAGGAATACAAGGCCTTTTCCCTTAACGTTGAAATATTCAATGAAATTCTTCAGTTTTTCATGCAAAAATGTTGTTCTTTCCTTTGCCCCTTTTGCAATTTTGAGATGGATAACTCCTCTTTGGAAATCTATATCTTCCCATTTGAGATTTACCAGCTCATGCAGCCTTATTCCAGTGTAGTAAAGGGACATCAGCATAAGCCGGTGCTTTAAATTCAATGTAACTTCAAACATCTTGCCGATTTCCTCCTTGTTCAACACAACCGGAAGCCTGCTCTTGTTTTTTGCAAGTGGAATCTGTTCATCGAATTCCTGCCTAAGCACATTCTCATAGAAAAACTTGAGCGCAAAGTACACAGATCTCATCGCAGACCGGCTTTTGTCAGAATATTTCAGCAGGTATTCGCGAGGCTGCAACTCCGACTTAAGAAAACTCCTTACTATTGAAACATAAGCCTTCTCAGTCTGTCTTGAATGCCTTCTTAGCCCCAGCTCTTCAGACAGTTTTTGCAGATATTCAGCTTCCCCATCCATAAACCCGGCAAATAACTCAAAGTATATAAAAACTTCGCTTTAACATGCTTTTAAGCTATTAAACGCAATTAAAACTGCGTTTAATAGTTGTTAAGTTCAATAATTTTTAGTGGCTAAACGACTGATAGGGGGACATTTCTACGAACGAAACTAGGGGGAGTTCCTAACGACGAAAACTTGGAAATATTTATATACAACTATCAAATTAGTAATTTGTAAAGGGCGGTGGTAATGATAAAAAGAATTTTAATTCCGTTGATTATTTTACTTTTGTCTACTGGTGTATTAGCACTAGAATATTCGGTTACAGTAAACTCTCCATCTTCAGTAAATGCTTATGAAGGCGATAAAATATCAAACAAATTTTCTGCTACAATTACAAATGTTGGTGGAGTATGTGATATTACTTGTAGTTGGGCAACATCTGCTGGACAAGATGATGGAATAAAAGTAGCCCATGATGGAGGTACTAATACATTTTATTTTGATGTAAAAGCTGATGGTTCTGGGGGAACTGCATCATACTCATTGATTACCACTTGTGATAGGATAAGTGCCTGGAATTGTTGGTCAGACCAAGACCAAAGAACTTTAGGACCTTACCAATTTAGGTTTTTGTGGAATGGTGATGGAATTTGCACATCCGAGAGGGAAAAATGTGAAAATTATAATCAATTTCTTAAAGATAATTCCTGCTCTTGTTCTTCTGTTAGGGAATGCAAACCTAATGGAAATAGAAATGATCTTGATGAGAAAGGTTGTCAAACTTTTTGTGGAAATAAGATTATAGAGAAGCAATACGAAAACTGTAATAATTGTCCAAATGATGTCGGAAAATGTGACGGGACATCATGTATTCAGGGAAGTGAATGTGAAGGAAAGTATTGTGTGCATAACATATGCAATGCCCTTCCCTATAAAGTTGGAGACAATTATTGTGATAACAACGTAGGTGAGACATGTAAAAATTCTGGTTCTGATTGTGCATGTGGGGCTAACCAAAGATGCAGTAATACTGGCGTATGCGAAACTTTTTGTGGAAATGGGGTTTGTGAAGCAAGTGAGCAAGGAATATGTAAAGCTGATTGCCAATGGTGTGGTGATGGCACTTGCGGATTCAATAAAAAATGAACAAAAAACTGTTAGTTTATTTGGTAAAAATTACAATTTAACAGTAATCGTCGTGGCAGCCATAGCTTTAATTGTGCTTTTGGGTGCTGTTAGTTTTTTCATCTATAAAAAAATTAAGTCCAATAAAAAAGATAAACATCATGCTGAGAAAAAACATCACGAGCCTAAAGTTACACGATGCCACAAGTGCAATAAAAAGATTGATGAAGATACCAAATTTTGCCCTCATTGCGGTCATAAAATAGAGTAAGATGGTATACTGTAAAAAATGCGGTAAAAATAATCCTAAAGGAAAATTCTGTTCAGCATGCGGTACTGCACTGATAAGAAAATCCACCACTAAGGTGTATATCATTTGGAGTTTAGTGGCAATAACACTTCTTTTACTGGTAACAGAAGCAATCGCATTTTTCCAACCCATTGATACCGAAAATATTTTTGGACATGTCAAAAGAGGAACAATGATTTTAATGGGGATAGAATTTTGTGGCAATAACCAATGCAATGAATGGTGCGGTGATGGATATTGCCAAGAAAAAGAGAGTTGTGATTCATGTTCAAAAGATTGTGGAAAATGTAAAGCATCTGCTTATTGTGGAGATGGTGTATGTAATGCTGGTGAATGTGCTCTTGGTTGCTACAAGGACTGTTCAATTTCTCAATGTGAGAATGGAGTTTGCGAATCTCAGAAAGGAGAAAATTGTGTAACCTCCCCAAATGATTGCAGATGCAAATTTAATGAAAAATGCAATAGAGAATCAAAATCTTGTGAAATTATTCTTTGTGGAGATGGAAAATGTGATAGTGGAGAAAATTTATTGAGTTGTCCCAATGATTGTAAAGAAAAGTATTCTCAAGTCTTTTTGGATTCAAATATAGATTTCCCTGTTATCTTTGTTCATGGTCATAGTCCATCAGAAGTTAAAGGATACAGCCCAACCTCATTAGAAGAATTCCAAGATAAATTAGCTGAACAGGGCTATGAAGATATGGGTATCATGTTGCCAAGTGATTATCCACCAAAATTAACAAAAGGAATCTGGTCAGGCAAAAAAGTTTCTGTAATTATGACATATTATGCTAACAAATATGATAAGTTGGGTGGAGTAGTTGGACCAGATGATAATCAACGCATTACAACATATTCACAAAGATTAAGAGACGTTGTTGAAGTTGTAAAACACAATACTGGTAAAAATAAGGTAATAATCATTGCTCATAGCATGGGCGGTCTTGTTAGTAGGTCTTACATAAAATATTATGGTGGACTTGAATCTGTTGATAAGTTAGTAACAATTGGAACACCCAATCATGGGACTTATGGAGCAGTAGCATTTGGTTGTGGCACAATCTTAGCAGGAAGAAATCCGACTCCAGAATGTGAGGACATGAATGCCAATAGCGATTTTCTAATCAAACTTAATGCAAATGATGAAACTCCAGGTAATATTAAATATCTTACAATAATCGGTAAAAATAAAAAATTAGACTCTTGCCCAGATAAAGGCTATACTGATAATGTCATATGTGCCGCTAGTGTATATTTAGATGGAGCAGAAAATTATTACTATGATGACTTTTCACCAAATTATTCATTAACTAATAGTTTACATACGGCTTTTGTTTCGCCATCAAAAGCGCCACAAGTTTATAATAAGATTGTTCAATTTATAAAAAATTAATGTCCAATTTCTTGTTATATCATATGCTACGCCCCAACCCACCCAACACCAAAAGTTTTAAATAGAAAGCCTATAAAAAGATAGGTAATGGCTTTTATGGCAAAAAGAGGTGCAATTGGCAATATTTTTAAATATTCTCATATATCTAATGTATGGTGTAGCACATGATATTATCTAAAGATGAAGCTATATGCTTGATATTGGGAATGTCAAAGAATATGGAAGTCTCATCTCCAACAAAATTGAATAAATTATTAGCAAGACTAAACTTATATTTTATTCCGATTGACATCAGTTTCTCATTAAATAAATTTGGCTCGTTTAGCGCTGATTTATCAAGTTTACAAGCAAATGATTATTATGGTTTATCTCCTTATAACTATATGGGTAGAAGTGTTAATAAATTTGTATTGAAACCAAAAGGGCAGGAACTTTTTACAGAAACAGTTAAACTTAAAATTAATAAAATTCTAACAGATGAAGACTTTAACTCATTGAAAGAAACCATCCAATATCTCAGCTCTTTAAGTGTAACTGAAATTTCTGATAACGAACATAAAAAATTATTAGTGGATATTGATGACAGATTTAAGCTACAACAAAAAATTAACGAGAATTTTGTAGAATTATCTGACCTTTACCAACAAATAAACAGGCTACCAGAAAACAAAATTGCGGAAATAAGATTAAAGGCTTTAATAGAATATTGCTATTACCTTATTAAATATCTAAAGGAGAAAAGATTCATACATTTGTCAGAAGAAGAATATGATTTTGATGCCCATATGTTTGATTATTATTTTTTGTATAACGTCTCTCAGATCATCCCTTTTTTAAATAAACAGATTTCTGAAAAAGAAAAGGATGCGATTTCAATAAATAAGTTCTATCAATATTTTGTAAATTCAGTCAAAGAAGAATACCCCTTTTCAATTAATAGTAAAAATCTAAAAGAATTAATTGTTTAGTGATTATGGGAATAATCAAAAATACCTATGCTTTTGATGACTCTTCAATCTTGAAATTGTGTACAATAAGTATTCCTGCTTCATATCAGATATTTTTCAAGAAAAAAATACTGACTGCAAGAAATTACCCCAAATTAAAATTACTCATAGATAAACTAGCGAATCATAGCTTACCAAAGTTTAGATTTGTTCCTGCTGAAAATATTGAAGATAATATAATAAAAGTGGCTAACCAAATTCTGGAAGGATACAGTATTCAAATACTTGGGATTGTCTTCAAAGTTGAGATTATAGACCAATTAACAGAATTTAATGATCAAATAAGAAAAGAATTTTTGGAAATTGTTAAAGACGAAAAGATTGATGGAATTAAGCAAATTTTTGAAAGTAATTTAAGAGAACTGAGTAAAGAGGATAATATGCCACAAGATGATGACATGCAAATAATTGCAGGTTATTATAAATATGAATGTGATGGAAGTAAATACCTGATTAGCGAAGATGAACACTTCTGGGGATACAGCGATTTAATCCTCAAAAACTTTAATATTTACATTGTTAAGGAATGGGAATGTCACACTTTGAATGTTTAAGAGCCTAAACGGAACTCCCCCTAACGACTAACGAAACTACTACGACGAAATGTCCCCCTTGATGTTTGTTCTTGATTG
>JAGVYE010000029.1 GCA_018303445.1 Candidatus Woesearchaeota archaeon | reverse complement strand
AAGCTGCGGAAATCAGGCTTCCGCTAGGAAGAAATAAGCTGCTGGATTTAATCAAATACCGTTCAAAAATGAAGATGACGAAAAGATGACAGTATCCCATTTCAATAAAATTTAAATAAGAATAACCTCCCCGCGATATTTATGGGTTATAATCTGAGCTGGGGATCTGATTTATCAGCCGAGGACCCGGTCCTGAATCATCCCGTAATGCGATATCAACAAGGCCATGCCCAACTCTGCCAAATTCAAAATATTTATTCTGGGGCAAATCACACGCGATTTCATCATTCTGGTTATGCCGCTCTTATCGCTCGCCGTATCTCTGAGCACTTGGAGAGAATAGAAAGGTTAGAAGGCTCTAAGAAAGACATTATAACTGCAACCAAAATACATGATATCGGTCATCCTCCCTTTTCTCATGCTGCCGAATATGTGTTATCTCAATATTGTAGAGGGCTAACTCATAATGAACGAGCTTTAAAATTACTAGACTCAGATGAAAAAGATCAAGAAGGCCGAACCTGTTGTGAAGTTTTAGAATGGCTTAAAATTAGTGTTCCTAATTTACGAAAGCTCTTAAGCAAAAAAGACGCTTCCGCGAAGATATTTACAGATAAAACCTTAGGTGCCGATAAACTCGCCTACACACTAATGGACGCTGTCCAAGTTGGTTTTGATCAGCTTCCTCCGGATTGGCAACAGCTTATCCCTCATCTCACCTTTTTTGATGGAGAATTAGGCCTAGATTGTGCTCGAGAACAGTCGCACTTTGAAAATCAGGTCGGTATGATCTATGCTATACAACAGTTCTATTTTCGCATGTATACGGAGGTTTATCTTTCACCGCTTAGCCTTGCCTATGAACGTCATTTACAAAAAGCTTTGGATCTTTCTCTTCGTGCCGGGATATTAGATCCTTTCCAAGTATGGAATATGGCAGATCAAGTATTACTGGATCGCATCAATAATAGTGTTAGTGGAAAAAGCAAGGGAGAACTTAATGAGAAAGCAAAAGAGGTTTTAAATGGTTATGATAAACGTTGCCCCTTTCTTCCTGCTGTAGCTTTCAAATATGAACAGTTTAAACATAACCACCTTAAAGGCGAAGCCGTTGCCCCCTTAGATGAAGATCTTAAAACTAAATTCTTAGCTGCATTTCAAAATCCTCTCTTGTTAACAGATCTTGAAACAGAATTATCTACCGAACTCGGTTCCCCTATTTTAATTTCGGTTCTTCCTGATCCTGAAAAAGTAAAACCAACCGATGTCGCGTTATACAGCGGCTCTCGCCGAGTCGATTCCATTAAAAATCAACGTCCAGACCATTTTTCTGCTTTGGAAGGCCTGACTCGTTCCTTTTTTGCCATCCGCGTTTTATGCCCTGCAAATCAACAGGAGCAAATTTCTCGACAACATCAGAAAGTTGCGGAAATTTTAAGAACGGCCACGGAAAAACATACTAAAAATCATTAATTTCGCTTTCTTCAAGAACTGGAAAACTCTCTCTGCTTCACTAACAACTCTAACCATTTTTCCTCACCTTTCTCTAAAATTACTTCCCGCCATTTGTCATATATTGCATGTCCTGTCGCTTCTTTCAGAGAATCAACTGTATGAGGCGAACCATTTTTTACAATCTCGGCTGATTTAAACTTTTTTGGAAGGTTCAAGAAAGGGTGATCATATCCAAAGAGTGGTTTGAGTAAAGGCCATTCTGCTTTTCTGTTTAAAAACTTCTGCACATACCACTCTGCCGGCTTATTTCCCGTCGCTTTATCGACAATAAACTGCTCATTTCCCGCATATAACTCGTGAAAGATTTCTCCGAATCCAGTAATCTTATCTGCTAAAGAAACAAGCTGAGCTACAACCGTATCTTTTCTCGATGCGGCCATAAGGAGTTTCTTATAACTAAAGCCATGAAATCTTTCTGGAAACTCTGCTGCCAGTTCTCGAATCGCCAGTCGTTCATCAGCTTTTAATGCCGCTCGTTCATCATCGTTCATTCTCGATTTTAGATAGGCAGAAACATCTCCCTGTTTCATTCTCAATTCCGGGTCATCATGCACCAGCGCTTGGGTTATTGTCTCCCGCCGTTCTCTCATCCCGAAATTTGGAGCAAATGTTCGTTCTGCATAAGGCAATAATTCTCCTACGGTCCAAGAAACCATTAAACTATGATCTTCTAACGTGGTTCGATAATACATCACTTCAAATCCACTAAATCTCTGCACTTGCCGCAATTGCTCCACTCTAGCTTCAAAACCTCTTGGGCAATAATAAGACATTAATCAGAAAAGTCTTCTACTATCTTATAACTATTTCTTTTCTAAAAAATATATCTTGTATGTCTTGCATTCAAACCTTAATCATTATCTACTCGAGGCGCTAAAATAAAACTCATCAGTAACTTGTCTTGTAATTTATAATCCAAGCGGAGGGGGTAATCGGTATTAAATGATAACGTCGCTCTGTCACTTAATTTTCCCCCGGGAATCATCTTTTTGAGGTATTCGAGAGAATACTTCGCTTTATATTTACCATCTCCTTTGGTCTTTATGGCGGTATTTTCATCCGACTTTATTTCAATAAAGGCCTTTGACAAGTCTCCTTCCGCTTTTACTGATAGTTGCTCTTTTTCGCCTAAAAAAGTTACCGATTCAGCCACAACACTAACGTCTTCAATTGCTTCTGCCAGTAAACCGGAACCCATTTCTACAATAACCGGAAATTGCAGTTCTGGAACTTTTTGCTCTTTTTCCTCTAATTCTAAGGTTGGTAATGAAAAAGAGCGTGTCGTATTACTTTTCATCTGAATTTTAAGTCTATTGTCTTCCGTCGTTTCTAAGGTAAGCATATCTTCGCTTTTTGCTCGCCTCAGGATCTGCTTTAAATTATTCAAATTAACCGCCATCTCTTCTGGTTGCTTAACTTCATAGTGCGTAAAACAACTGCTGAGAAGCTTAAAAATAACCATCGCCACATTTGCCGGGTCCATGGCAATGAGTTCCAATCCATCCTTGCCAACTCTAAACTTCGCTTCTGTCACTAAATCAGAAATGATAGAAATACTTTCCTTAAAATATTTTGGTTCTGCTAACACTATTTTCATAACTTCTTCCCCCTCAAAAACCTCGAACCAGATTTTCTTTATAAAGTTTGTTGTTGTAGAAGAAGTATTTACTCTAAAGTAATCCTTTGCCCATCTAGCATTACATGGGTATTCTTAAATCCCAGTTGCGTGGCCATCTCTTGCACGATTCTCGCTTTTTCATTCTCAGCATGAATAGGAATAATATGTTTTGGTCTTACCATCTCTATTAAGTCTCGTTCATCTTCCCGTGCTCCATGCCCGGAAACATGAACATCGCGAAAAATTCGTACGTTATTTCCTCGCAATGATGTTTCCAAGATCTCTCTGTTCTTTTTATTAACTTCGACGGGAATGACTTGACAACTAAAAATTACTAGATCTCCTGGTGTAAAGTGAAAATCAAACCCTCCGGCCGCCATTTGTGTTAAAATAGATCTCGGTTCTCCTTGATGGCCAGTACAGACAATAAGATACTTATCTTTCCCTTCCCTCTGTATTTTCTTAAATATCCTTTCCACTTTATCCCAATGTCTTACTAACTCGACATCCTTGGTAAACTGTACTAATTTTAACCTTTCTGCGGCTCGCACATATTTATCAAGAGATCTTCCTAAAAAGACAATCTTTCTCTTCAGTTTTTTACCCATTTCAATGATACTTTTAAGGCGGGCGATATGTGAAGAAAAAGTGGTTACAATCATCGCCTTGCCTTTGCTGTCAATTCCTAACATTACTTCTTTCAACATTTGCCGTGCCACGGCCTCAGAAGGGCATTTTCGCGGTTCATGCGCATAAAGACAATTCATAATGAGTAACAAAACCCCTTCTTTTCCTACCTTCTTAATACGCTGATAATTTGGTTTTTTGCCTAAAGTCGGGGTGTCATCTAACTTAAAATCATTGGCGTACATGATTTTTCCGTAAGGAGTATGCAAAACGACAATTGCCGTATGGGGAATGGAATGGGTCACATTAATGAACTCAACTGTAATTTTTTCCGAAAGTTTATACGAAGAATTAAGTTTCTGAGCAATAAACTGGTTGGGGATATTCATCTGTTCGTCAACAAGAATTGTTTTTAGCACTTCAATCGTATAAGGCGTTGAAATCACTGGTACTGTAGGGAATAATTTAGCCGCAAAAGGAATCGCTCCTACATGATCTAAATGCCCGTGACTGGGAATAATAGCCTTAATTTTCTCCTTCCACTCTTCGATAAAAGTATAATTAGGAACGGCCTTAACTTTTAACAACTGTGTATAGCTTCTGGCGCTAATATCTTCCCGATCTTCTGTATATTTAATGTAATCTTCCATAGATAAACCCATGTCCAGAATAACAACTTCCTCATCAATTTTAATCGCGACAGAATTTCCTTCTGTTTTAGAAAAACCACCAATGCAACAGACTTCAATAGGCATTTTCAAAAAAGTATTCCTCGATGGTTTAAAAATGTTTGTCAGCTAAGTTGAAGATAGAGGGCTGTTCTGAAGTTCTCTCTTCATTATTTTTCTTCCCAAAGAATTTATAAAATAAAGCTAACCCTTAAACAGCATGGCTTTATCATTAGCAAAGAAAGGACGCCTGGCAAGTTCCTTTCTTAAATCACAATTTTCTCCTCTGCCTTTATGGACTCATCTCTGGGTGACTGACAGATGCAACCTGGCCTGTTCTTATTGTGAGGTCGTTGAGAATAAAAAGAAAGATCCCTCTGCCGAAGAAGTTACATCGTGGATTTCTCATGCTTATGATTTGGAAACAGCCGTTATTGCTTTTATGGGTGGAGAACCAACATTACGCAAGGATCTTCATGAACTCATCAGATCAGCTTCTAAAAAAAATCTTATAACTTATCTCACCTCTCATGGCCAAAAAAAAGCTCTTAGTTCAGAAAATCTCGCTAAATTTGGAGAAGCAGGCCTCGATATTTTGGAAATTTCACTTGATGGATATGATGCTCTTCAAGGTTCTGAAAAAACATTACGAGGGGATGAAAACCTTATAGATCGATTAGAAGATGCAAGAGAAAAGTATGGGATTTTGTATAAAGCGCACCAAGTTTTGGCGCCAGAAGCTTTAGATGAAACACCTAAATTATTGGATCTCGCTGAAAGAAGGTTACTGCCTATAAGCTTCGGTTTGGTAACAGAGTTTGCCGGTTTTTTTAGGCGAAGTGCCATCTATTCTAATATAAATATTAAAGAAAAATTAGAAAAAACACTTGCACTTATTGTAGAGAAAAAAAGAAAAGGCGTACCTGTAGTTAATCCTTTTGCCTATTTTGAAGATGCGCTGCGGTTTCTTCGCGCGCCTTTGCGATGGAATTGTGATATTGGCACATATATGATTCAGGTCGCTACAAATGGAGAAGTCTTTCGATGTTCTAAATATAACAAATTAACTACGGGAACAAAATTTATTGATACTGATCGCGACTATTTCAGAAATGGAGAACATGGAAGTGAAGAATTACTAGCACGATGTAATCGCAAGTGTTTTTCCGCCTGCGCTTATACAACCTCTCATTTTAGGTGTCATCCTCATGATTTTATTGTTAGTTATGCTCTTTCCAATTGAAATTTATTGAAAAGAAGAATTCCTTTCTTATCTCTAATCACCACTACACACTCTAAGCAGAGTATATTTTTAATTTTTATTTATAGTTAGCTTCCTAACAATTTAAAGTTGATAAGAGGAAAGCTTATAAATTTCTCTCTCTTAAAAATGATTTATACCATGCCTTTTTCACTTAGCAGGTTAAAGAAACATCACTGGAAATCAATCTGGGCAGGAAATTGGACTTTGCTCCCTTGTTCTGACTGGGGGGAGCACTACACTACCACTTTGAAAGTATTTGGCAAATTATTTCTCAGTTCTGTCGTTTTTGTCTTTCGAGAAGGGAACGTCAGCTGCTGGGTTATTGAAAGAGAAATAGAAAATTTTGGAAGGCATTTAGCTGAAACTGTAGACAACGACTTAAGTAAAGTTAATGCTGTTAGTAAAAATCTGATGCGTCAGACTGACATCGCTTTGCATTTTATGCAAGAAAAGCAGAGCGTCATTACAATTGAGGATTATCAGCGATATTTAAAAATAATAAGAGATTATTACACCGCCCATGTATTCACTAAATATTTAGTTGATAATTTAGATCAAAAATTCATTCATAAATCTCTACCTATTTTACAAAAAGCTCGTGTTTACGCTGAACCAGTCTTTTCAGAAACAATTCAGTTTGATCAGCGAATTGCCCGGCAAATTAATCAAAGAACAGGTTTAGATACAGATCTCGCCTTATTTTTGACCAAAGAAGAAGTGATCCTTTTCTTCAATGAAAGTCTTCTCCCTTCCAAAGAAGAGTTAAAAGAACGAAGATATTTCAGTGTTTTAATATTCCAAAATGGTTTTAAGAATGTTTATGTTGGTATTCGAGCAGAGAAAATAGAGAAAGCCCTCTTTCCAAGTATAAAAACAAAAATTCTTAAGGGAAGCAGTGCTTATGGAGGTAAAGTAAAAGGGATAGTGAAAGTTGTTTTAGATCCTCAAAAAAGCCGTGATTTTAAAGAAGGAGATATTTTAGTCACAAGCATGACTCGTCCAGAATATTTGCCACTCATACAAAAAGCCGCTGCTCTTGTGACCGATGCTGGTGGAATTCTGTCTCATGCGGCAATTACCGCACGAGAGTTAAAGAAGCCGTGTATTATTGGCACAAAAGTTGCTACAAAAACATTTAAAGATGGCGATATAGTCGAAGTGGATGCAAACATCGGAGTTGTAAGAAAAATAAAATGACCATTTCCTGGAAAAAATTTATTAGCAGAGAAGGAGTCGATTTACTTACCATCTCAGGATTAGATGTGGTTTTTTATGCTTGCATACGGGAGTACGACAGAGAAACAAAAGAGCTTTTTTTACCATTCTCGAGAATAAAATTCTCACCCATTATCTTTGTGTAAATCCACTTTTAGTAGGCCGTGCTATTTATCGAACTTATTTTCGATCACCAAAACAAGTGAAAAAATATTATGCTCAGGGAAAGAAATTCTTAAAGAAAGTCCAACAGTCGACAGAGAAATGGAAAAACCCTAAACATCAACGGTATGTGTGGGAACTAACAGCCTTTCGAGAATGTCGTACTCAGTTTGAACGCATCAATTATCATTTTAGTATTTGGCCTTGGTGGGGTATTGAATCCTGGGGAAAGGAAACCACCAAAGAAGATTTACGTAAGAATTTGCTGCTCTTGCAGGGCGTTGAAGAGATAAAATACATCACTGGCGAATATGATATAATGCTTAAAGTGAGAGTAAAGGATATGGGGGAATTGAATAATCTTTTGCTTACTAATTTGCGAAAAATACCTAGGATTGGCCAGACTAACAGCATTTTTGTTTTAGAAGATGTGAGATAGATTTTCCTACAGTCATCTCATCTGCTGCAATAATTCTTCCTTTCTGGGGAACTTCTTCTGACATTCAAAACAGATCACGTACTGCTTCTTTGATCCAGGCTTCTTCATAATCGTTCCTTTAATCTTCTCTAAAAACAAGCGCTGAATTTTATTGCTGCAAAGAGTGCATGTTGTCATGAAGAAAAGTGGACCATTCCTATTTTTAAATCTACTTATTTCCTTCGCGATTACTTTTCCAAATTAAGCATGGCGCAACTGATAAGTAGTTAATAAAAAGTTTTATAAATAAATGGCTTTTAAGTAGAAAAATGACTTCCAAAGTCTCCATAGAACAAAATTTAGCCCATTTGGGCGTTCCTGATGTTGTAACTAGTGTAGAACTGTTAGTAAGTATCTGGGAAAGGTTACCTTCGGAAAGCCGAGAGAAAGCGTATTTCCTTCTTGCGGAAGAAGAGGAAAGAAGAGAAAAAGGTAAATATATTCTTATAAGACCTCCAACAGAAGCAGAGATCCCTAAAGTAGTAGAACTTAGAGATCAATTCTTTTCTGTTATCCACGACATCAGCGGACTTTTAGAGGATGAAATAGTAGGTTTTTGTCTTCTCGCCTTAACACCAAGACAAAGGATAAGGGGATACATGTTATATGAAGAAGAGCCTGCCTCTCGTTATATTCGTGAAATTTTTGTCTCTCCGCCTCACAGAAGACACGGAGTCATGACTCGGTTACTCGGCTTTATTGATGATGGCTCCCGTCCTTTGCATCTTCTCGTTGCCAGGGATAATGATGATGCGTATAACGCCTTCTTACAGTATGGATTTCAGTTTGATGGCCATGGCTCTTCTGATTATCTTTCTATGACGAAAGGAGTTGCCGCAGATTTTTCTTAACCAAAAGGAATAAAAATAAACCTTATATTAGGAAATCCATGAGAAAACGTATCGCTGTTATTGACAGGAACAAGTGCCATCCAGACGAATGTGGCAACTACCTTTGCGCTAAACTCTGCCCCGTTAATCGTGCCGGAGCTGATTGTATTTATCCAGGGGATGACCCAGGAAAGAAAGCCCGCATTGACGAACTTCTCTGTACTGGCTGTGGCATCTGCCCTAATCGCTGTCCTTTTGGTGCTATTACCATCATCAACCTCCCGGAAACTCTGAACAAACCACCCATTCATCGCTATGGAGAGAATATGTTTGAATTATATTCCCTTCCTTCTGTTCTCTTTGGCCAAATTACAGGAATCGTCGGCCGTAATGGTATTGGTAAATCTACGGCCTTAAAAATCATGGCCAACCTGATAAAACCAAATCTGGGAAAATGGAGCGAACCGGCCGATTTTAAACTTATTATTAATTATTTTAAAGGAACGGAAATGCAAAAGTTTATGGAAAAGCTTCATAAAGGAGAAATCTCACTCTCTTACAAACCACAACAAGTGGACTTAATCCCTAAACAATTCACAGGAACAGTCCGGGAATTGCTACAAAAAGTTGATGTTAAAGGGAACTTAGCCGAGATTACCAAACAATTACAACTAACTCCTTTCCTTGACACGCAAATTTCCGCCATTTCTGGAGGTGAATTACAACGTGTGGCCATTGCCGCGACAGTTTTAAAGCCAGCAGCTTTATACCTTTTTGACGAACCTACATCCTATCTTGATATTAAACAACGTATTAACATCTCCCGTTTCCTTCGCACTTTGATTACCGACCAAAAAGCTTCTTTAGTAATTGAACACGATCTTGTTATTCTAGACTATATGACTGATGTTGTTAATATCATGTATGGGTATGAAGGTGCCTATGGTATCGTTTCAGGTGTTAAGTCAAATCGGGAAGGAATTAATGCTTTTTTGGAAGGATACCTCAAAGAAGAAAATATTCGTTTTCGTGATCATCCCATAAAATTCACAACCATTCCTGATGTTAAAAGCGGCTTGCTGGTGAAACTTATTTCCTGGAAAAATGTAGAAAAAAAACTTGGCAATTTTATTCTCAAAACGAAAGAAGGGCATCTTAATCGTAATGAAATTATCGGCATTCTTGGTGAGAATGGTATTGGTAAAACGACGTTTATTAAGATGCTAGCAGGCATGATTAAACCTGAGAAAGGTGAAATTAACTGTAATATAAAAGTTTCTTATAAGCCCCAGTATCTAGAAACTGATTCGGAAACCTTAGTAAGTGAATTTTTACAGCAGGCTCTTGCGAAATATGAACATCAGCTTGTGAAACCCCTTGATTTAGAAAAACTCTTTGCGCAGAAACTTTCCCAACTCTCTGGGGGCCAATTACAGCGTGTCGCTATTGCCTACTGCCTATCGCAAGACGCGGACTTATTCCTTCTTGATGAACCATCAGCCTATTTAGATATTGAACAGCGTTTACTTATTTCCAAGATCCTGAGAAACATCACTCAAGAACGTGATATCACCATCCTTGTTGTTGACCATGACTTAATGTTTTTAGATAATACTTCTGATCGTCTTATGGTTTTTACTGGAGCTCCTGCCAAACAAGGTCTTATGGAAGGTCCTTTTTCCATGGAAGAAGGCATGAACCGATTTCTTAAAGAATTAGGTATTACCCTCCGCAGGGAAATTCGATCTCACCGCCCCAGAATTAACAAGCCTGGTTCCGTTAAAGATCGAGAACAAAGGGAGCAGAACAAGTGGTATTATTCTTAGTTAAGTCCAATTTTTCTCTGGGTGCCTAAAACCATCTTACTTTATCGCTAAATGATTTAGCTCTAAGAAATTCTCTTTGTCGTTTGCTAAAATATTTACTAACTAATTTATCTAAATAATTTTCTCTATAAACTTCAACAATTAGATTTTTAGTTTCGACATCATTCCATGGATATTTTTTTTACTACATACCATTTTGCATGTGTTTCTGGCGCATAAGCCATTTGCATTGGATAGAGTTCAAAATGTTCTTCGTCCCATTCAGGAATACAAATCACCAACATTTTTGAGCCCTAATTTCTTACACTATTTGCGCTATGGTCCATAGATTCAAGAGGAGAATCTGTCCAATAATGTGGAATGTATATTGTATTAGCAAAATCATCCCAATATTCTTCATTCGTTCCATGGAATAAAGGATTATGTGCCATAATTACTACTATTAAGTTACCTTTCATAAAGATTTCTATGGCGCCCCTCGAAAAACTCCCCTGAATTTCTGTTCCAAAAATTCTCGGTAGCTCCAAGTATTCGCGAGGACTTTACAGCATATACATACGTTTAGTAAAATACTAATCAGTCAGCGACTAAACCTTTATAATCCTGCTTTCTTTTTTATATCGATCATGAAAGAAACTAAATGGGCGGGGATAGCTGCAATTGCCGATCATTTGCTCTTCCCTTTTGGATAATTCTAATAATTTATGGAATATATGAACTAAGTAATGGTAATTTTTTAGCCTTAATTCCCCTTATCATCGGCGCAGGAGCATTAATAATAGACGCCACATTCGTAATCGAAAACAGAAAAATAAAATAAGTTTTATGATCTGATCGTAAAAGAGCACATACTTTTTTAAATTCCTCTTTACACTTCCACGTTCAGGTGATTTTCATGACTATGCCTAAGAAAGATGTAGAAAAAAGGTTAAAAGACCTTAAACAGGAAATAGCTTCTTTAGAAGTAAAATGTCAAGCTGGTGCGGGGAAGAAAGAAGATTATGAATTGTTGGCAAAGATGAAGCGGAGACTAAAATAAAATTATTGACAAAAATAGAAAGGAGGTAAAAACATGAATAAGTTTTTGAAAAGGTTGTCGTTAGGGTTAATAATTTGGGCAATCCCCTTAGTCACCAGTTTTTTTGTTTGGGACGTAAAAGCAAATGCTCCAGCAGTAAGTGTGGCTTGGTTTAATGCCCTCATGTCCTTTACTTGGGCAATCGGTTTTGTCATTGCCGCGTTCTTTTGGTTTAAAAATATAGAACAAGATGCAGTTAAAGAAGGATTGACAACCGGGATTACTTGGTATTTAGAAGCAGTTATCCTTGATTTGATAGTGCTCGTAGGAGCTTTTGGAATGACGATAACTGATTTTTACCCTCTGCTTTTAACATATCTAGGTACAGTAGTAATGAGTGTGGGAATAGGATACATTATTAGGAAATAATTTTTTTTAATTATCAACATCCTATTGACATCATGCCCCGCTTTTACTCTCCCCTTTCACTATTCCTGCCCCGATAAGATGTGCGGCTCTAATCGCCTCAGGAATAAAACTGTGCGTGCAACAAACAGAGAGGATTTCTTTTGCTTCTTCCAAAGAAATTCCCGCCGTTTGAACGTAAATTGTTCCTTCTTTGATTCTCACTTCAGCTGGTTTTCCAGCTTTTTCCATCAAAGAATACTTTTTTTCCATCCCTAATTTTCTTAATGTTTTCTCTAAACGCTCAAAATCAGGCCTCTTTCGCACCACCACGATAACCGGAATTCCTGTATGTCTCCACAGACTTTCAATATTTATCACATTAAATCCTCCTACGGCAATGCCATCAAGGAAAATTACCTGAAGTTGGGGCTTAAATTTAGTTTTATTGATCATTTCAATAATCTTCACCGTTGCATCTTCACCATCAACTTCTACTTTCGTGCTTAAAACACCATCCATAAATTGCCCACCACGAAAGACCGTTGCAATAACAAAACATTTTTTATCATCATGAGAAAAAGAAGCATCATCAATGCCAACGACTCGAATCTCCCATTTCATCATCCTAAAAATAATTAACTATTTTTATAAATTATTTTAACCATAAGCATTAAATCCCGCAAAAAGGGCGAATTGTATCCCCCCTTGCTGGGTAAAATAACTGATTAATAACTGTTTCATAATTAGTGTCCTCATAAGTTCCCGCCTCAACAAAAATCACATTGATAAGAATATATATTCCCCAGGCGATAAGAAATCCAACAATAGAAGAAATAGTATTCGCCACTAAAAAAGCAAAGCTTAGTTTAGAAAATTTGAGCTTGATTTTCTGAAAGCTCCAGGCATAATAATATGCCGTAACTGTTTCTACTAATACGATTGGTATGAGAAGAAAGACATTTGCTCCATTGACCATTATATAATAAGGAAAAATAACATTGGCCTGAACGAAAGGAGTTGCGAATAAAAACACCAAGAACAGTAGAAGCTTAGCTTTCATAAGTACTCTTGCTTTTTTCAACACTATTTATTCCTTTCCTCATCAAAGGCTAATCTGAAACCCTCCCGTTAGGCAAGGCGGTATGACGAATAGCCCAGTGCTCACCGGCCAATTGGCGATGATTTCATATTAGCTCCCACCAAAACTAAAAAGAAAAAAAGAATCCTATTTATTTTGTACAATAACCGTTCCTTGCAAGACTCGTTCTCGGTCATCAGGCTTATCATCATCTGCAAAATCTTCCATTTGATATTTGCTTACATACCTGTACACTCCTTGTGTCAAAAAGGTATATTCTCCGCTGGTTCCTGGCGACAAAAACATATCAGAGACGCACTCTTCAACAGTTAGTATGTGGTTTATTAAAAGACGATTACCTTTATTATCTTGGATACTATCTTTATTTATCCACTCTACAGTATCTCCCGCATTTATTATGATATCTGTTGGCATAAATTGTAAATTTTCTATCACTACTTCATGTACAATTCCCGTTGCTTCCGCCTGTGCTTTTCGATATTCATCCTCTGCTAATTCAATAACCGGAACTTGTGGAGCTTGTTGCGGTACTTGTCGCTGTTCCACACAACTGCTTAAGATTATAATAGTCAATAACAATAAACTAATGACTAGCACTCCTCTCATTTTCATAGCCTCCAAACACCCATCTTACTCTTCAGAAGTTCTCTTTTTTAATACTATTTCCCATTCTCCTTTATAATACTTATGGAAAGAATACAGCGCTCCCCCTACCATTACAAAGCTAAGCCACTGGCCTACGGTAAGGCTGAAATAGAGTGTTTCTTCCCTGAAAAAGTCTAAAATGAACCTTCCGCATCCTTCCCAGAAAATGAAATTCCAGAAAATAAAGCCAGCTTTAAACTTTTTTTTGTAACTAAGCCACAGCAGCCAGGCAAAGATCAGAAAACGCTTTACTGCTTCGTAAATAACGTATGGATGTCGGCAAATATCCCCTCCTCCTTTGTTCTTAAAATTCACGCACCAAGAACCATTCCAAGCTCTGCCCCCTAATTCTCCATTGACAAAATTAGCGATTCTTCCTAACGCCAGAGCAAAAACAGCAGGAATAACTAAGATATCGGCTAGCGGCAAAAAATCCCTTTTTTTCTTTTTACAATACAGCCATGCTCCTACAACACTTCCCACGAATCCTCCATGAAAACTCATTCCTCCCTGCCAGATTTTGAAAATATTCCCTAGATTCGATAAATAATATTTTGGTTCCCACAACAATTCAAAGAGACGCGCTCCAATAATGACTCCTATCATCACGTAAAAGATTAGATCCCAGACGTCTTCTTTACTAAGGTTGAGGTGTGCACGTTTCTTCTGTAAGAAATAAACTCCTAACAGGAAACCAAAGACATAAACTAACCCGTACCATCGTATCTCTAAAGGTCCTAGATTTAGTAATGTTGGGTTAAGATTATGAAGATACATCTTTTCTTATTTTTAATCTCAATATATTAAATTTTCCTTTCTCCGATCAAAATAACTTTCACGAAAGATTTAAATAAAATCAATAAGGGCAAATTCCAGCATGGCGGCTGTCGTATAACGGCTAGTATGGGGGCCTGTGGCAACAAAAAGCAAAATTTGTTGTGGAGAGCCCTTGGAGGGAGTTCGACTCTCCCCAGTCGCCCTCTATTTTCTTCGATGGCGATAATTTTAAATAATTCCCTTAATTTCCTAAGACTTTCTTAAGGAGGAAAAGATGAATAAGACCTGTATTTTTGGCTATGAACTGCTTTTGGATTGTTACGATTGCCGTCCTAGAGTTTGCAGCGACTTAGATCATTGCTATAAATTTCTCGATAAACTTGTAGAATTTATTGGCATGGATAAACAAGAAGAGCCAACTATTTTCCGTACCAATGGAAAGCGTTTTCCTGGAAAAGAAGGGCTAAGTGGATGGGTGCCTCTCGCTCAGTCATCAATCGTCATTCACACCTTATCAAAGCATAATTTCATTTCTGTTGATGTCTACAGCTGTGGCCAGTTTGATAAGAAAAAAGTAGTCACCTTTGTCAGAAAATACTTTTCTCCAAAGAAAATTGAAGCTCAGTACCTTCTTCGCGGGAAGCATTATTTTTGCGATTAAACTACTTTTGAGAAAGAGTACGTAATCTATTATCCCGAAACTGGTTTACATCACGAAAGTGGTTTACATTCATTCCATACTTCTTTTGGGGTTTTATAATGGAGGCTCATGTGGAGCCTCACTT
>JAGVYE010000005.1 GCA_018303445.1 Candidatus Woesearchaeota archaeon | reverse complement strand
TCGCCAATTAAGATCCAGCAAAAAGGGGATTCATGAAATGTGAAAAATATCACATTTCAGTACTGAAAATAAATCTCTGTTTATTTTCATGTTCCAAAAAGAATTTTTGCTTTTGAGTTGCAACATCCAAAGGCGAACTGATGCTAAAGCCGAAAGAAGACTTAATACATACTATTAAGTAGCTTAGTAGAAAAGTTGCCAATATGGCCAGTGAGCACTTGTCTATTCGTAAGACCGCCTTGCCCTCACTCTCGGGAAAACAATCGAGTAATATACGAGACGTCGAGAAAGTGAGGGTGCGAACGAAACTTTTCTACTAAGCTTATCAAGTTAATTTGCTTCTAATTAAGAGAGATTAATTTATAAAATAAACACAATTTTAAGATTAAATCATGACTGACGAAACTCTGGCCACGCAAAAAAAAGATCTTTCTAATCAATGGAAGAAGATAGGAGAACAGTTATGGTTGAAATATTACAAAATACTCTTTGCCTGTAAAGATACGGCCGCAGCTTGTTTTAGTGGAAATAAACGAACACTTCATAGTAATATTAAAGATGAATTGGAAAAGCAGCGGAAAGCGTGGAATGGAGCATTTTATCCTTTTTATCAAGGGTATCAAAAGATAGGAATTCATGGATTGAGGTTAACAGAGAAAAGAATTAAGAATTATGATCTGCAAAAATACCTGAAATCAACTGATACTGTTTTAGACATTGGTTGTAATACGGGGTATATTGCCTTGGAGATTAGTAGTTCTATTACCAAAGTTCAGGGGTTAGAAATAAATCCATGCTTAATAAACGTAGCAAACTTAGTCAAGGAACATCTTAAAATCTCCAATGCAGAGTTTTCAACAAGTTCATTTGAAAATTTTTCCTCTAAAAAACAATACTCTGTTATTCTCTCTTTAGCCAGCCATGAAACGTGGGATAATAAATCCACGTTTACGTTTAATGAGTATATTGAGAAAGTAGCAAAATTATGCCTGCCCAGAGGGATCTTGGTTTTTGAAACCCATGATTTGAGAACAGAAGATGTGCCGCGGATGCTTTCTGTGCTGCAAAAGGATTTTGAGTTGGAAGTGCAGAAAAAATTAGAGAAAGAACATCGCTTGATGCCGGAAAGAATGTTATTCGTGATGAGGAAACGGTGAGAGTTAATGTATCACTATGCACTCGTTCGACAACCGGGCGAGAATTTTGCTGAAGGACTTACAACTCTGGATTTAGGAAAGCCTGATTATGAGAAAGCCCTACAACAACATAAGTTGTATTGTGAAGCGTTAAAGTCTTGTGGACTAGAACTTCTTGTTCTTCCTCCTGATCTTCTTCATCCTGATGGTTGTTTTGTCGAAGATACGGCAATTATTACCGAAAGGGTAGTAATTATAACACGTCCTGGTAACCAGACAAGACGTGGTGAGGAAGAAACGATCGCTCGCCTTCTCCATCAGTATCGAGGAAATATGACCAAAGTTACCGCTCCCGCAACAGTTGATGGAGGTGATGTGCTCAGAGTAGGAGATCATTTCTATATCGGTATTTCTCATAGAACAAACGGAGAAGGGGCTTTACAATTATCAGCAATACTTTTGAAATACGGTTACACTTCTTCAACTATCCCTGTCAAAACAGTTCTCCATCTTAAAACAGGGGTTACAAGGATAGATAGAGAAAGGCTTATTTCTGTTCAAGAACTTTCAGACCATTTCCGACAATTCGAGGTCATTGAGGTTGATGAATCGGAAAGATATGCTGCAAACTGTTTGTTGGTAAATGATTTCCTGCTCATGACAGGAGGTTTTCCTCGAGCAAAACAAGCTATTAGCAGAATTAGAGGAAATATCAAAGAAGTAGAAATGTCTGAATTCGAGAAAATGGAGGGAGGATTGACCTGTTTGTCACTGTTGTTTTGAAGGTCAAAGAAAACTTTACAATCACAAGGTTATAAATCTCTTAATACTCCCTTCCTTCAACCATTGTGTATATTTCTCATAATCTTCTACGGTGTCAAATTCAAGCCAGCCGCGATTGATAATAATCGGCTCTACTTTTTGTCCAGCGTTAATAAGCGCTTGCAGCATGCAAGTCATATACACTTTCTTGAATGATTTAGATCGCAGCCAAGGTTCATTTCTGTCATAAAATTTGATTTTGTTTTCATGATAAACTTCTTTTAATTTCTGCAGCCCTTTCTTTGAAAATTTAATTAACCCAACATACCGTACTTTAGCTTCCTCTCGTGTACATTTAGTATTACCTAATTCAACGATTTTTCCATTTTCGAGGACTAAACTTTCCATGTCTTCTTCTGGTTTATCGGCTCGTGCCTGCCAATAATCCCAGTAATCTTCGTCAACAGTAACACCTACCTCAGCTTTGCTGTTGAGAATTTTCTGGAGAACTTTTGGTTCATAAACAATATCAGCATAACACACCAGAACATCATCTTTTCCGTCCAATTCTTGTTCAGCATAGAACAGTGTTTCCACCATATTAGTCTGATCGTAAATTGGATTGAGGTAATATTTAACTCCAGGGATGTTAATTTTGTCAGCCATATAACCACGGACGATGGAAATGTCAGTGATACCCGCTTTGCGTAGATTTTCGACTTGTTGTGCGATTAAAGATTTATTGTTAAACGAAAGCATTCCTTTAGGAAGATTTTTAGTGTAATCTCCTAAACGAGTGCCCATACCGGCGGCGAGGATGATAGCTTTCATGGAGAAAGATTTCTTTTAGTTACTTTATAAGAGTTATGAAAAAAAAGCCGAAATATTTTAAAAGAAGACAGAACTGTTAGATAAAATTTCAGTATAATAAGGGGCGATTTTTATGCAGATATACTTATTACGGCATGCGTGGAAAAATAATGATCCTAAAGCTCATGGAACTGGAGTGGAAGCACTTCTAGATCCTGCTAAGATTCCAGAGATAAAAGTGGATGCTGCGCGTCGATTGATCACAGCAAGAGATGGGGGTTATAGGCGAATTGAAATCTGGACAACACCGATTGATAGAGCTATAGCCACGGGTAAGGTTCAATATGAGGTTATGCGAAGTTCTCGTGAAATAGAAGTTGTCGAACCACAAGTTAATGCACTTATTGGTTCTGCTGCTCTCCATCCAGAAACGGGAAAAGCAGTGAATTTAGGAACGCGGGCCATGTCCAAAATATGGGGAGATGCAAAAAAGGATGAACGTTATGATCATTTACACGGAGAAAATAAGCCTCTTTATGCTTGGTTTGAACAAGGATTTGATAACCCTCACGGATGGCTGCTAGGAAAGCCCGAGACTTGGAATAATAGTGATCCTGGAATTACATTACGAGAAATTGCCTGGAGAGTGGGAGCGTTTTTATATGAAACACTAGAAAAGGGAGAAAAAGATACACAATATCTGGCTTTTGGTCATTCTGGAGATATCGAGCCTTGGGCAGCATTGACAATGCAAATGATTCGTGGCAAAGATGATGGGCGTACGGGAACAACCTGGGAAGACTTACCATCACTATTTAATGAACTCGGAGGAGCTCTCGAGCCATTGACCGGAGTATGTGTTCATTGCCATGATCAATCAGTAATGCTAATTGATGCTGCTTTTGGAAGGGACATAATTTGTAATCCTCGCGTTGAAGATATCCTCCAAGAACAAGCTCGTCTCTATAGAGAAAATGGAGTAAGCAATAAAGTTCTCACTGCGAGATTAGAAGCAGATTACAAAGCAAGCAAAAAATAGAGAGAGAAAAAACATGGCAACAACTGAACATGTTTGGCATTTACGGCGGCATTTATTAGCGAGAGAACCTTTCTTTGTCGGAGAAGAAGTCGCGGTTCCAGGAACGGTAGATACCGCTTTTGTAGGAAATGGGATACATCCCGATGGGGAAGCGCATCTTGCTGCTACGGAATACGAAAAAGCCGTCAAGATTGGAGAAACATTATCTGTTCCGCAAGATTTTTTTTCTGTTCTTTCTGGTGGTATTGTTCCTGTTCTTATCGCCCCTTCTCCTCTCGCCAGGGCAAGGGAAACAGCGACGTACCTGTTTGTAGGTATGGCGAAGGCCTACGCACAAAATGTTCATGATATTAGTGTTCTTTCGCCTGAAACGCAGAGAGTATTAGCCTTCCAGGGGTTGCATAAGATAGCAGAAGTGGTTCTTTTTGAAGCCTTGAATGAAACAAAGTACAAAAACTCACGAGGAAAACCGGATGAAGGAAATGAACTTGTTGCTGAAGCATACCATAAAATAATCAATCCTAGCTTTCCTGGTTACCAATGGATGGTACAGAAAGGATTTGAGCTTGATCAACGTTCTGAGCCGCCATTGAAGGTGATGGAGAGGGGCTTTCGCGTAATGCGGGAAGTTTTAACTCGCAGTGTCATTCTTTCCACGACTCATCAGCCTAATTTAGAAATTATTACCGCTGGTCTCACTGGTGATTTAGGTACAAATGCGCGGGAGTTGTGGGAAAGAGCAGGAGGAGGTTATGAACTCGGCGGCGGATTTGAATTACGTGTTCTCACTAATGCCTCTGGAAAGATAAGTGATGCTCAGCTTAGAAGAACATTAAAAGACCTTACAAAGTTAGAAATGGTATTGAACGTAGATATGGATGCGCTGCGTCGATATATGGTGCAATAGATCTTTATGGAATCTCTTTGTGGTTTATGTTTAGCGTATGAGGAAGAGTATAGAATTGTAACAAAGAATGATTATGCTGTTGTTGTAGTTTCAACGTATCCATTGCGTGATGGACATTTGCTTATCACACCACGACGACATGTATTAAGATTAGACGAATTAACAGCCGAAGAGTCAGGAGCAATTAATGAGATATTATATAATAGTCAACAACGATTGCTTCGAGCCTATCCAGAGCATCCACCAATTCATGCTATGCAAACAGGACGACATTCTTCACAACCACACATTCATTACCATATGATTCCTTCAGATTCGCACTTTCGTGTTCTCTGGACAACGGTGCATGATTCTTCTGGAAGATTAGTTGTTCAGAAAGATAGAGAAAGAATAAATCCCCCTTATACTCAAGAGAAGCTCGAAGATATGGCCAGAAAGTTACGTTCCGTGTAATTTATTTCTTCCAAAAAAACTTCCGCTCTTTAAACGCTTTTACGATGAAGTCGTTAAAGGTTTGATCTTGATTTACTCTCTCAGGATGCCATTGTATTCCCATGATAGGCAAAATCGGATGAAAAATTCCTTCTATTATCCCATCTGAAGTAATGGCAAATGGTTTTAGCTCTGGAGAAAGATCATTTTTCAAAATCCCATAATTATGATAAGAATTAACAACGTGTTCTTTCCCAAGTTCCGCGACAAACTCTTGGATGATGACAGGATGATCCTGGCGAGGCAGGTGTATTATCCTTTGAGAAAGCAAATGAGTAAGTTTTCCATTAAAATAGACATTAATAAATTGCATACCCCGACAGATTCCTAAAAGAGGTATTTTTCTTTTTACTGCTGCCTCTAAAAGTATCTTCTCAACTCGGTCACGTTCCGGAACAATGTCCGGATCATTTTTTCTTTCTTTACCGTACGATAAAGGATCAATGTCATTTCCTCCAGACAAAATAATTCCTTCGATAAGAAAGGTAGAGAAATAATACTGGAGGTCATGCAGAGAATTGGAAACAGGGATAAAATGAATTTTCATTCTTTCTAAATAATGACTTAAGCTATGTTCAAGAGCATCAGTTTGATCGCCATGTTTGGTTACACTTATCTTTTGTGATAATAAGATTACCATGTTTTATCTCCGCAACGGTTCGATTTTGTTTGCTTTACAATCTAATCGCACTTCCGTAGCATTTTTAACTCTTTCAAAGATCATTTCTCCACAACCTATCGCCGCGGGAATGCCAAATTCGGCGCAGCGAATAGACATATGCGAAGCAACGCCGCCATATTTTGTGATCAGTCCAGCGGGATTACGCGTAAAAATCCAGTCATAACCAGGATCGCCATTTTCGAGAATAACGATACTTCCTTCAATGGGAGGGATTTTTTCTTTATCAAAAGAATTTATGTTGACAACTTTTCTAGTAATAATTTTTTGGGTAATAAAGTTTGGCTTAGCTTCATAATGTTGAATAAGATCAAAGTGATCTTCAGAGAAAAGGAGAGAAGGAAGAACAATTTTATCATGAATTGTTTTTTCTTCCTCACGGATTTTGATGATGCTTTTCCATTCCTGAGTCATTTCTTCTACATCGCTGAGAGCGTTGCTGCGGAAAATTTCGTTGATGTCAAGCAGGGCCATTTCTTTACGAGTAAAGCCCATGAGTTCTCCCGCTTCGGCAAGAAGCTCTAAAGCATCGCTAAGATTCTTGGTGAACTCAAATTTAGAAAGTTCCCGCGCTTCCGTCGCTTTTTGTGTAAATTCGAAAAATTCATCGGGTGAAAATTGGAGGCCATGTTCTTGAAAAGCATTTTTTATTTTTTCTTTCTCAGTATCAAAAATGAAAGATCCGTACCCCGTTTCTTCATCAAAAGCTTGGGGAAAAACTTGGAAAAGGGTTGGATTTTTATCATACCGTAAGCTGGTGATGTCATACGTTCCTGGACGGAGATGATAATATTTTTTGATAAACGTTTCTTCAGAAATTTCATGCCGCAAAAGTTTTTTGAAATCATTGCTGATTTCACTAGCAACGGTGTTGAGGGATTTATAAAAGCGATCATAAGTATCTTGAAAGATAATTCCTTTCTTTACCATACTTTTTAAGATAATTTTTCCTATAAAACCTAGCCGTGCTAAACGGGAAAATTGCACTGTTCCTTTCCGACGACATTCATCAAGGAGAGACTTGGCATTATTAATGAGCTCTTTAGGTGTAAATTTTTCGTTCTTTACTTTCTGGTTTAGGAATGTTCGTAACTCTCCTAGGCTAAGAACATCCTTAATATCTAAATCAATATTTTTTTGGTAGTTGCTCACAAGGGTGTTTGTTAATTGAAGAAGAGATTGTTTTAAGGATCGAAGTTCTTCTTTTGTAAATCCTGCTTTTTCTAATTCCAAGCTTCGTTCATCAAAGCTTAAATCATAACAAGTGTAAGCAATTTCAAATTCAACTTTATCTTGTAAATGTTGATTATGACGAAGTTTGTCAAGGTAGAAAGCAACGAGTTTATCTCTCAATGGATTTTTAATCGCCGCCGGAATAAAAGAATTGAAAGAATTTCTCACGTTAACATACGGTTTATTGGCAAATAATTCCACTAATTTTGCTGGTTTTACATCATGATACCCTTGCGAGGCTCTGGCTTCGTGCCAGGCACTGTTCGTAATAACATAATCGTAGAGAGAGTAATCGAGAAGATTAGGTCTATCGCCGATAATTTCCGCAGGATTCCAATCAGGCATATCCGCAAAGATAGTTGTTTCGCCACAGAGATGTGCCGGTTTTTGTGTCAATTTCAAAAATTTTTCTTGGAGAGAAGTTACTCTCTCTTTTACTTCCTCATCATGACGTTCTTTATGCCTATTTACCGCCAAAGGACGAACTTGGAAAATAACAACACCTTCACAAGATATAGCAAACTCGATATCTAAAGGAAGAGAGGGAATTTTCTGTTCTAATTCCTGTACAGCTTCGAGAAGTGGTTTCATTTTCTCAGGAATATTCTCGGCATCGTGAGCAATAATCATCACTTGGTTCTCTCTTCCTGCCGTTACCGAATCAGAGCTTCCTGTTTTATCATCATAATTGACCACATAGTAAGGAGCATTTTTCTCTAAGGTCCTGGTGAAAAGAACACCACTCATAGTTATATTATCAGTTTGTTTTTGCACGAGAATTTGATTGAAAGAACTTTCTGCTTGTTTTTCTCGATAGGAACGCAAGACTGTGGCAATAGCCTCTTCTACAGCTTTTATCTCTTGAGAATCGATATGCAAAACGCTTTGAAAATTTCCCGCCAGTGACTGTTCCAAGGTGTCTTCACTCACGGCAGAACTGCGAATAACAATTTTTCCTGTAAATAGCTCTTGAATAGTTCTCAAAATTTTTTTCTTATCATTTTTCCAGTCAGAAATGGTAAAAGTATAGAGATCTTCAATTTTTGATTTCTGGAGAAGCGGTTTTAAGGCCGCTAACGTATCTGCTTTGGAACTAATAACGGCTTTATTACTATCCCATTGAGCTGAGGAAGAACTGCCATTGCGAATGAAGGAAGTAAATTTAGTAATATCCTTATATTTATCTTTATCTTGAAGAATTTGATTTACGATCTTAAATGTTGATAATCGGCCATAATAAGGATGCTGGACAATTTTTCCGCCAATGCTTTTTATATACTCTATGCCCGGCACGTCCTGCCAGTTATCTCCATGAACCAGAATAATTTCAGCGTGAGGAAATTCCTCATGCAGCCGTTTAAGATTCTCTGTAGGGTCTACTAAATCCTGAGTCATTACTCGATCTACACAATTAAGATTCTCAATGACGGCTTTTCGTTCCGTTATATTGGCAATCGGTCTGACGCGGTATGATTCTACTGCTTTATCTGTAAGAACACCACACACCATGTAATCTGCAAGAGAATTGGCAAACTTAATAGAACTTAAGTGGCCATAGTGAAAGAGATCGCCTACAATACCTAAATAGGAAATTCGCTGTAATGGAGCTTTCTTAATTTCAACAAAATCTCCTTCTTTAACATCAACTTCTTTAGGGATCGTAACACATAACTGCCCGTTCGATTTATTCGCCCACACTACTCTTTTCATATAACCACCTTACTAGTGGGACTAGTGAAGGGAACTTATTTTTAAAGGTAATGGATTAGTGTTCTCAAGAAAATCCCCCTTTCACAACCTTAAAAAAGCCTTGATCTAAAGGCAAGACTTGTTATGAAACGTGAAATGGGTATTGGCACAGCCTTTGTAATGATTTCGAGCATCGTGAATGTAGCAACGAGTTATATTATTAACGTTGGATTGGCGCGATATTTAGGAGCGGCATTGTTTGGAGTTGTAGGAGTTATTACCTCTTTGTATCAGATTAATAGGGCCGTTCTTCATGCTGGTATTCCTAAAGCCATGTCGAAGTATTTGCCAGAGCCAAATAGAGATGAAGGATCAATTATCAAAGCAGCGTTCAAACTGCACATGATTATGACGGCGTTCATGGTTCTTTTTTATATGATTTTCTCAAAACAAATCGCAGCCTTGCTTAATGATGACTCACTGCGCATTTATATTTTCTATATTGGGATTATCGTTATACCGCTTTCTTTATTTTATTTTTATGTTGATGGATATCTCAACGGACTTCGATGGTTCAGAAGGGAAGCCATAGCAACAATGATTTCGTCCCTATTTCGCTTATTATTCATATTTCTTTTCGTTTTTATAGGGCTAGAAGTCTTTGGTGTCCTTTGGGGGTACTTCACATCTCTGGCTGTTTCCATCTTTATTTCTGTACTTCTTTTTGGTGTTCCTTCATTCATGGCAAAAGAGAACTTCCCTAAAAAGAAGTTAATATTGTTCGCGCTGCCGATTGTTGCCTCTTCCTTAAGTTTAATCTTCATGCGTAATCTCGATACTCTTCTTGTTAAATCATTGCTGAGGGATAATAGTCTTGTGGGATACTATACGGCGGCGATGACGATTTCAAATATACCTTATATTATTTTTTCCACATTAGCTTTAACGTTGCTTCCTTCGATTTCAAAATCAACGAGCGAAAAGAATCTTGAGTTGACAAAGAGATATATCACGCTATCAATGCGTTATTTGCTTTTAGGACTCCTGCCAATAACGGCACTCATTACGGCAACGGCAAAAGAAGCCATTATTTTCTTGTATTCCTTTGAATATGCAGCGGGAGGAGAAGCTCTTTCTTTTCTCATCTTGAGTACAATGTTTCTCGTTATCTTTTTAACCTGCACATCTATTATTTCGGGTAGTGGCGAGCCTGGATTATCGTTCTGGTTCACGTTGATAGGAGCAGCTGTTCTGATGATAACGGGGATACAATTTATTCCTTCTTTAGGAATGAAAGGGGCAGCGATGGCTTCTCTCTGTGCTTCTCTTATTGCCTTTGTGATAACTTTTAGTTACATTATACACAAATTCCATTGCTTTGTCAAGGTTAAATCTGCCATTAATATTCTCGTAAGCTCAGGAATAATTTTTGTTTTGGCGTTGTGGATTCATCCTTCAGGGTTTTATCTCCTCTTTTTTTATACCCTATTAATGCTACTCTACGTCTTATTACTCTACCTTTTAAGGGAAATTACATCTGACGACATTGAATTAGTGAAGAATTTGTATGAAAGAATAACTCTAGTGTTTAGAAAAAGAAGAGAAATATGAGAAAAAGTTATTCTCTCGGAAACGGCCCGACGTACGTTTGATCTTCAAATGCTTTTACAAATTGATAGGGAGTGTCACGGTCATCAGAGAAGTATACTTGATCAGGAAATAATGGTAAAGTTTGGTTTAAGTATTCATTAAAGATGACACGGAAAGAATTCACCGGTGAAATGGAAGGGTACAACTGTGAATAATTTTGATCATAGAAATAGTAGGCATTTAAAATAGAAGCTCTCCCATCAACATTCTTTTGAGTGGGGTGTTTTGTCCATTGAGGATCGGTGATAAAGCCATGATCCCCTTGGATAATGATCAGAACAGGACGCTTTGACTTTTTAAGAATAGCATCTACAGATTGCAAAGTTTTCTTATTAATGAATTTAAGTTGTTCGACGTAGCCCTTCAGATCGGCCCATTGTTCTGCAGAAGGATCGTAATATTCTTCAGAAATAATCTTTCCATTTCTATCAAAAAGATAAGGTGGATGAGGACTATAAACGTGAGAAAAAACGAATCGAGGCGTTTTGTCTTCCCGTGCGGCAATTTTTTGAAGCATTTCAAAATTGTGTAAAACGACAACCGGGATCTCATTTGGTGTCAGTAAACGCAAAGGAGTGGAACGAATGAAGAGAAAACCAACTTCGCTTAACTTGAATGGATCGTAAAATTCATCTGCATAGTCGTTTTTATCAGTAGCGCCAATACTTGAAGAAAACTGAATGAAGCGATACCCTGCTGATTTTAAATGCTGAGCGACAAGGGGGCGGTCCATAACGGAAAAAGGAAGAGTTCTGTCACGAGAATTAGCGCCGATTAAATCCGTATAAATGTCAAGATAGTTCATATTTAAAGATGAAGACAATGATAAAAAAGTGACCATATAGTTCGCAGCGCTTTCATTTGCAACATAAAACCCTCTTTTTTTAAGGGCATTAAGAAAAGGTAGATTATCAAATCCTGCGTGTTCTTTTAGTGCCCCTTCGCCAGCGTAGCCATCTAAGATAATGTAATAAATATCTGGAAGTGTCGCTTGAGGAACTTTATCTTTTTCAAATTGGACAGAAAATGGATTATCGGCTAAGGATGGACGAGAAGTATTTGCGAAATTGTAAAAGAGTATTTGGGCTATGATAAAAATTACTAAAATAATGGAGAGAGTGTTGAGCCATTCATTAACACGCTGAGGACTATTTATTCTTTTGATTATAAAAATAAGAGCCAGTAAGGGGATAAAGAAGTAAAGTAAAGCAAAAAAGTAAAGATTGGCGTTAAAAAACTGAACAAGGTGTAAAGGATGGAGATAAAGAAAAATGGAACGAAAATTCGCATTAGTTAAAATAAAGTAGAATGCTAATGATAAGATTAGAGCTAAGAAAGAAACCACCATCAATTTTGTCTTAATGGAATTTTTTCTCTTAGACAAATAGAAAAATATCCCAAAGAATAACAAACCGGCGATAAGTAATTCTATCGTTTGCCAAACAATTGGAGCTACATGAGGAGGATTATCAAGTATATCAGCTACACGGCCATAACTGAAGAAGAGGACAATAAAAGAAGTGAGATAAAGGCCAATTTGGGGAGATTTCTTGAATTTTTTTTTTGCAATAAAGAAGAGAATGGATGTGGCAATAAGAGAAAAGAATAAAGGAACGATAATTTCGCGAAAAGAGAGTTCTTTAATGTTAGTATAATAAAGAAAAAGGATCATGAAAATAGTAAATAGGTACGGATGATACTCTTTAAGATAATTCATTTTATTTATTAAAAATTCTCTGAAAAAAAGACTTGATGCGGTACTTTATGCCTTTGGTCATAATGGCGACAGTAGCAACAATCCCTAACAAAATCTGCAGCAGCAAACTGCCGGAATTTGGATCTAAATAAGCGGCTGCGAAGGCGGCATTTAAAGCGATAAGAAATGATGCCGCAGCAAACACAAAGCGACCTTTTTTCATAGAATCTTATTTGGAGAGTTTCTATATAAACTTATCTTTTAATTTGCTGTCGCTGAGTGAGAAGATCCCCTTTTTTACTTTCTAAAGAAGTTCTGAAGTCCTTTCTGTTGATTTTGTTCTTGCATTTCTTGTATTTTTTCTAGCCTATTCTTAACGCGCTCTTCACTAAAATTGTGTTTTTGCACCAAAAGCTCAAAAACTTCATTTTTATCACATTTTTTCCATGTTAATTCATAGTTATCAGTGACCGGAATTTCTGTAATAGTTTTCGAAACGAGACGCCAATCTAAGTCAGGAAAAGTCTCACTCCATTTCACTTCTTTGAAAAGTCTTTCATAATCTGTTCCGTACTCCTTGAGAAGTTTCAAGGCTTTCTTTGGTCCGATTCCTTTAATGCCCCCTGGATTGTAATCTGTGCCAATCAAAACAGCAAGGTGTATCAATTGGTCTAAAGTGAGATGCAGTTCGTTTAAAATTTCCTCCAGAAGAAGCAGTTCTGGGTTTACTTTTTGGTAGCCGAGAGTTCCAGTTTTCTTTTTTCTCCCTTCAATGGAGAGATTCCTAATCAGGCGGGGGCAGCCAAAAATGAGATTGTCATAATCCTGGCTTACGGAGGCATAGGCAACTCCTTTCTTTACCATATACGCCGTTTGCGCCTCTCCTTCAGAAGGAGCTTGTACTATTGGTAATCCTAAAGAAGCAATAACGTTTTTAGCATCCTCGATCATTGCTTTGGTGAGAACGGAAGTGCGAGCGGCATACTTTTTTATTTCTTCGAGCTTCCCTTCTTCTACCGCTTCTTTTAATTTCAGTGAGGCTATTTTCTTCATTTCGGTTCTCTTTTCCCAAGTGCGGCGCTTAATTTCAGGAGGCGTTCCGTCAAAAACAAACGCTAATTTTAGCCCTTCTTCCATAAGAGAAGTAGTGCGGAAAAACAGGCCCAGGAGATGGGAAGTGACAACGCCATTTTTATCCGTTAACACTTCCCCGCCAGGACCACGGATGGTGGTAAGAAATTGGTATAAAATATTCATCGCGTCAACGGCGAGAACCTTACCTTTAAGATTCTCAATAGATATTTCTTTTTTAGTAGTGATTAAATCTTTAAATTGTAATCCCATTTGTGTCAAGTCGCCTCACAACGGCATTTTCAAAGGCACCGGCGTCAATCATTTCCTGAGCTTTCCTTGTTAACATGCCAGTGTAAAGGAAAAGTAAAGGTAATTTCTTCATCTGTGCTTCCATAAAAGCGGCGGAAAGTTCCTTTTCATCACAACGCCCTTTTCGCTTTGCTTTACAGAAATACTTCACTTTCCCGACGACGGAAGGGACAGTAATAAGTAAGTTTATTTCTGCATTCTTCCGTACCGGAGCAGATTCTTCAACGGTAATTTCCAATTCCTTGAGAAAAAGAGTAATAGAAGAAAGAAATTCCTGTTTTTCAGCTTTTTCTGGTATTGTTACGTTGTTCTCGCCTTCTTTTTCTTCTTCTAGCTTCTTCTGCTTTTCTTTTTTTTCGGGGGAAAGTTCTACCAGCACTTCTTCCTGCTTCAGATTTTTTATTCTTTTCTTTTTAGAAGAAGATGCTTCTTTACGAGGAGTGGCTGGTTCTTTTACGCTAGTTTCAATGGTTTTTTCTCGTTCTTGCAGATGGGAAGCGCGGATCGTCGAAAGCACATTTTTTCCCGTAACTTTTTCAATTTCAGGACGGGAAGAAACTTCTTCCACCGGAGAAGACTTTGGCAAGGTGGTAAGCATCTGAGAAATCAGTTGATTCGTCTCCTCGTCAGAGGCAAGATACCATTTCCAGAATAATTCGCTTTGATCTTGAAAGCGTACGGTAAGAGGAATGGCAAAATCTTTTAATTCTCGCAGTGCGACTCTGGGAAGTAATTCTAAAGCCGTTTCTCGCAGAATCTTATTGACTCTCAATTCTTCCAAAACAGCTAAATCTTTAGGATTAAGATTTCCTGGGGCAAAAGAATAAAGCTGGTCCTCCTGTCCAGATAAATAATATAAAGGCGACCCGCCAATTTTCAGATGCGACAATTTTGCCTTTCCTTGAGAAACCAAATCTGCCAAATGGGCAGAAGCAATAAGAACTTCAGACTGGATAATCTTGGCTACTTTTGTTGGCAAAGTAGGCCCTGTCGTTTTAAGAAACTGAAGGATTTGATCTTGCACCAGCATCCGTTTCCTAGATCAAACAAAGTTTATAAGATTTTTGTAACTGGGAAAAAGCTATTCAAAAACGAAATGTTTTTAAATAGAAAACATATGCTAAATCATACTAAAATTGTTAGGAAAAGTGAAAATGTATCACGACCTCAAACTGGAAATTGAACCACCGGGCAGACCATTAACTTCAGCAGTTGATTCTATATTACCATCTGAAGCTTATCTTTCAAGCCCTTCTCAAGCAACTTCTCAAAGATCATTAACTGATCTTCTAATTAATCCTCAAGAAGATGCAGATGGCGTGTCAATATATGCAACGAAAGATACAGCTGGATATGACAAAGGAGATTTAGAAGATCCTAACGACCAGCTATCAGTAGTTGATCTAAAGAAAGAAAGAGAGAGACTGTCGCCTTTAGAAATCAAAGCAAAAGATAGTCTAGAATATGATGCCCAGCATCCTTCTTTAACTGGATATGATGCCGCCGCTAATGATGATGAAGTACCTCAGCCAAGATTAGCATATCTTCGCCCACTACTTGACAACAACCTTTACGTTGTTCCCGTTGATGAAAAACAGCTCCAAGCCGCAAATGACAACGAAGTTCCGGAAGAAGAAGTCCGAGAAGCTGCTTAAGGCCGCATCCATTTCACTTCATAATACGTTACATCATTCTCGTCATCAACAACACCTAATAATAAGCGCTTTTTAGTGCTGTGAGCGACTCTATTTTTAGCACTGAACTCATGCCATGTAAATACATTTGCTTCATGAACTGGAAAGACAATCCAGCGAGCATGGTCTTCTCCTGGCTTGACTCCTCTATCGTAAACTCTAAAATCAGCGCCAAATTTCAATGCCGTCTTAATAATATACCCTCGATTCCGCATATCTTTAAACACACCATAGCGAATCCAGAAATTAGGCTCAACTTTGCGAGCTTTTTTCACATAGGATTCAAATGGAACTTGCTTTCTGCTCTCACTCTTCACACTTAATCTCCCTTTCTCCATCAAGTAGAGAGCTTCTAAGAGCGACAATTCGACTTTCCCTGTTTCTGACAGTGTTCCAAAGCGGCTTTGGTTATAAAATTCCCGCGCCTCATCAGAGGACTCCGTAATAACACGCTCTCCAGCAAGAATTCCTTCGACAAGCTTCTTCTTCTTGACTTTTTCTTCATCTTCCAGAAGCGGTCCAGATTCCGGGGAAGGTTTTTGTGCTTTAGTCATTAATCTCCGGAACCACCAAGAGCTTTTTTAAACCTTTCTAAGACAAAACTCTTGATTCTCGCCAGCTCCACCATGTTTCTTTCCCGATAATAATATGGTCTAAAAAATCAATGCCCAGAATTTCCCCTGTTTTCTCCAACTTCTTAGTAACAAGAAGATCTTCTTTGGAAGGCTCAGGATCACCAGAGGGGTGGTTATGTAAAACAATGACCGCTTTAGCTAAATGCTTAATTGCCGCATGAAACACTTCCCTGGGGTGGATTAGAGAAGCGTTCAAAATTCCGACGGTGATGATCTCTTCAGCGATAAGTTTGTGCTTTGTATCAAGATAGAGAGCAAGGAAATGTTCTTTCTGCAAATCTCGAAGTTTTAATTGATAAAAATTTACCACATCCTGTGCTTCTTTGATTACTTGTTTCTCAGGAGAATGAAAAGATAAGCGCTTGGCAAACTCGCACAATGCTACAAGCTGGCAACTTTTAGCTTTGCCAACCCCATACTCTTCTGCAAGCTCTTGAACACTACAATGGATTAAGCCTTGTGTTCCATATTTGGCTAACAATTTGTGAGAAATCTCTAAGACATTTTCTTTCTTTGTTCCTGATTTGAGAATTATCGCGATGAGTTCCGCATCTGACAAGGAGCGTGATCCTTCCCTTTCTAATCGTTCCCGGGGCCTATTTTCTAAAGACATTTCGGTAATCTTCATAGAAAAAGTGGATGGGGCCTTATTAATAAAAGTGATCGCTAGTTGACCAGTGGCTAGTGCTGGCCTTTCTTGAGAATATGAGGGCATTTTAATGATTAAGTATTTTTTCATTTGTTTCTGATACCACACTGCTTGCGGTGGTTGGGTGGTTTTGCATCAACCCGCCATTATCGAACAGGGTATCAGACACATTAAAAATACCCCGCCCCTTGGGGCGGTTGGGATTTTTATTTTTCGAAGGATAATTCATCAAATTTTTATTATTAAGTTCTGAATCCAGATGAGTTAGTTCTGTTTTTTATTTTCAGTTTCGATATAAAGATCTATATCATTGGAAATTTCAGCGGTGTCGTTGGCATAAGAACAAAAAATAACCACTAACTTAATTTCTATGATTTTTGACTCGTTCAGTTTCATAGAAACCAAATAAATCCTATCTTCAAGAAATAGTTTCGGGATAACACATACGTACGACAAATAGTTAATTATATAAAGTCAATTAGACTCCTTAAACAAAAAAGAGGGTTTGTTAATGGTCTTAGAACATATTTTTCCTGAAGACTGGTTGGAAACAAAAGGACGTTATGCTTTTCTCCTCGGATTAGGGTACTCCATTGTCGGAATTCTTGTAGCTTCTATTCTTTTTCCTGGAGATCCGGCTTTAGTTTCCGTCGCTTTAACGGCCATGCTTCTTCTCCCGGAACTCTACAAGATTTTCTCTATCGAAGAACGTCGTGAGCGCGTAGAAGAAGGGGTGAGCATCAAGTCTATCTGGAGAAATGACATTGATATTGTTCGTGTTTATATCTTTCTTTTTCTGGGTATTCTTCTTATTTATTCTCTGGGTGCTCTAGTGCTTCCTGGATTACAAACGAACACTTTATTTCGTGAACAATTGGAAATCCGTTTTGGGCAAGGGTTTGCCGGAAATGCAATTATCAGCGACGGTCTCTTTCTGGGTTTGTTAAGCAACAACTTTCTTGTGTTGCTGGCCTGTTTCATTATGGCTCTTTTGACTGGCGATGGGGCTATCTTTCTCATAACTTGGAACGCTTCCGTTTGGGGAACAATCTTTGGCATTACAGCCAAAAGCGCCGCTTTATTTTCTGGCCATAATCCTTTTATCCTTTATACTTTGATCATGCTCATCGTCTTCCCCCACATGATCTTAGAAGGTATTTCGTATTTTCTTGCCGCCATCTCTGGTTCAGTTATTTCTAAAGATGTATTATTGGAAGAATTTGCTTCTACTCGTTTCTTCAGCGTTTTTAGCTTTAACCTCTATCTCTTGCTTGGCGCTTTGATTTTTCTCATTTTAGGCGCGCTGGTCGAAGCTTATGTCTTAGAAAACGTTTCTATATATCAAGATATTATCCAGCAAAGTCTCCAGGCCTTTAGTGGGAAAGAGCTTTAATGACTTTAGCTAAGTGGTTAATAGGAGGAATCACATTAATTCCTGCCCTTTCTCGAAGATAGGAAAGGCAATTGTAAGAATGTTGTCCAAGTAAATGCGGGAGGACTGCATAGGGAAGGATCGTTCTGTTTTGGCAATCTGCAAGAACAATTTTTCTAGACTGTTCAGCTAACTCGATTTCTTTCTCTCCTACTTCTAAAACCTCTCCTGCTAGGTTAAAAAAATCAGTATCATCATTTGTCAAACCATCATAAACTCTTTGCAAGGCTATTTGATCAGAACTTTGGACTATTGGCGTAAAACCATATGTTCGTCCATCAATTTCTATTCCAATATGGCCAAAAGTGAGAGGTTTATAACGTGCTCTTTTTGCTATTTCTTCTGTGATCAACATTTCTTCTATCACTGTGTTTAAAGAATTAAAGAAGCGTAGTTTTGCTTTGCTCATAAAGATACTTTTATTCTCGTTTCTTTATAAATTTTTCTCATTTTTCATAACTTTTAAGTGACACTACTCCTGCGGCTTACACATTTCATAAAAATCACATTGGCCGGAAGACCACCTACATAACTTGCTTACCGTTTTCGGGTAATGATCAAGATGGTCACTTTTGTCTGTATGGCCATGTGTTAGTTCAATTTCTCGTCTGGCCAGTTCCATTAATTCTTCATCTACCGGTATCAGCTTCAGCTGATGGCGTAAGAAAAAAATTCCTACTTTAGAAGGTCTTTCCTTATGCTTCTCAAAATAAAGCAGCGAGTAAATTGCTAATTGTAATTTAATGCTATCTTTAACTTCAAAGTTCGCATTGGTTTTATAATCAATAATATGCACTCCTCCTTCAAGATGCTGGATGGCATCAATAAAACCGTGAACAGAATAAGTTTCAGATTTGTACTCCTGTTCTCGTATCGGCGTTAATTCCTGAAAAGCTTCTTGTATTGACACTTTTTTTTGAGAAATTATTTTATTGAGATCTTCAATAAGATGATTGGTCCAGTTCATAATCATCAGCATTGTTTCTTCAAAATAAAACCGTTCCTGGTCTTTGTGCAGTTGCAATAGTTTTAACTGTGGGCCCTGGGCCTGCCATTTTTGGAAAAATAATTTTTGTGCCGCCGCTTTCAGCTTGAAGTCATAATTATCTTGGGAAAAAGAAGAAATATCAATATCAAAGAAATCTTCTAAAGTGGCATGGGCAATATTTCCCCTTACTTGGTGAATATTGGAAATAGTAGGTAATTTTTCAATGTACTGGTAATAATATTTCCGTTTACATTGCTTGAAAGTATTAATGGAGGATGGCGACTCAATGCGTTTGGTCATAGAACAATTCTCACTCTTTTTTTTAATAACAAGAAAAGGAAGGCTTTATATGTTTTTCCGCACTCTTTCATCTATTCTGCACTGTCAGGTCTTTCCGACTGTATCACAAAACTTTATAAAGAAACCTCCCCTTTTTTCTTTTTATGCCTAAAGAAGAATTTGATGAGCAGCCGCAAGTCATTCGCGTACGTATTCCTCAAGGAAAAGAATTGCTTGGCATTGTCCAGCAGCGTTTCGGCGGAAGCAGAATGAGAATCCTTTGCCTCGACGGAAAAGAACGTGTCTGTCGTATCCCGGGCCGATTACGCCGTGCTCTCTGGGTGCGCGAAAGTGACGTTGTTATTGTCGAACCTTGGGAATTGGGCGGTGATAAAAAAGGAGACGTCGTTTATAAATATAAAGGAAAAGCTGAAGTTGACTTTCTGCGCAAGAAAGGATATTTGAAGAATATTGAGAATGAATTTTAGATTAGATCATCCAAATCTTTAAATAGATATCCATTGATTGTTCATTTATGGATATCACATTAGAAGCATTAGAAGACAAAGTTTATGTAACTCGAGAAGTTACGCTTCCAGCGGGAACGCCGGTTACACCTTATGCCTCGATTGAAAGTCCACATATTGATGACCTCATTCAAAAAATGATTGCTGGAGGCATTGCTGTCGATAGAGAAGCTTGTGAAAAGAGCGTCACTTATTTCATTGATGGAAAAAAGAGAACTGCTACTGTACCTCTCGATACAACATTCCCTCAAAGCCCTTCTTCGGAAGTTGTCACTTATATTTTACGAGGCCCAGATTTAGTAGCAAATTTGCAAAATTATGTTCCGTCTTCTGTTGAAGGAATACGGGATCCATATGCCTCTGTTGGAGGACCTGAGAATTCGACAACTGGCGTTGTTGCCGATCTTAAAGCTACAGGAGAAAAAAGTCCTGAAATCATCGCAAAATTAAATAGAATCATCACTGATTTTTATACTCCCAAAACTGATGATGATTGGTGGGACGGTAAAAGATTAGTAGTAGGGGGAGAGCTTGTCGATAGTAAATCACAGGAAGACGTAGACTCACTATGGGAGAGTCTTTCTCGTTAAAAATAACTACTCCAAGATAGAAATACTTAAATACATTTTCTCTTCATAACTCCTATGGATGAACATCAAAAAAGACGCCGCACCAGTCTCTTCGTCTATGCAGCTCTTCTCCTAATTCTCTTCTTTGCTTCCATTGAACTTTTCATTTCCACGACGGGCCTCTTTTTCCGCTTGGAATTGCTCGGTCTTCTCTTTTTACTCCTGTTATCGGGTATTGCTTTTGTAAACTTTACAAAAGCCTGGAGTGGTTATCTTTTCCTCTTCGTGTTTCTCTTCTACATCGGAAACTTACTATTAGTATGGTACTTCTATGGTGATTTATATCTAATCCTCCTTCTCCTCGCTCTCATTGGCTTCTTCCTCGCCGCTCTTCTTTCTCCTCAGAAGAAGAAAGAAGAATCTCACAGCGTCGTCTTTGATACCACGAAACCTCAAACTACCACGGTAGATGCAGCAAAAACAGTTGCCGCAAAGACCTCTCCCACTACTCCGCAAAGTAAGATTCTTTCTAAACATTCTCCTGGGAAATATGTCGCCAGCAAACAAAGCAATGTCTATCATGAACCAAAATGTGACTGGGCCAAAAAAATTGCTAAGAATCGTCAACTCTGGTTTAACACTAAAGAAAATGCTTGGGAGAAAGGGTATAAAGGGCACAGTTGTGTGCAGTAGATTTTTTGGTAGTGTTCTTAACTGACTGATAGAACACCTTTTATTCTCCCTCCTCTTTCTGTCATTTATGGCAAAAAAAGAGGTTTGCATGAAGTGCAATAGCAATAATATTGTAATGACTGGATTTTACTTCTAGTGGCAAGCAGAAGTATCACTACAAAGACTGTGATTGTTATCGAACTCTCAACACAACACAGTTCTACACTGCAGAACGAAAAGAAGAAATTCTTCCTTCTTATCATGAACGCTCAATTCTGCGTGGCACACGCAGAGTGTATAGAGTAGCTGTTTCAACCATTCTTCGTTGGTTGGAAAAAAAAGAGCTGATGCCTCTTAGTTCTACACTCTCACCAGCTCAATACAATGACATCATTGAGTATGATAAAATGTGGTCTTTTGTTCACGACAAAAGAAACAAGCAATGATTATAGCTTGCGGTTCTTAGAAGAAACAGACAAGTAGTAGCATTTCATATTGGAGATCGAAGTTATATGGCATTTAAAGATCTTTATTCTAAAGTTCCAGAAGAGTACAAAAAATGTCAAAGCAGAAGTGACTTCTGGGAAGCTTATGATAATCTCCCAAAGACATTGCACCATAAATGTGGCAAAGAAACCGGTGAAACCTCACAAGTTGAATCTGTGAATAATGTGATTCGTCAAAGACTTGGAAGATATGTCAGAAAGACGTGCTCTTTCTCCAAGTCTATAGCTAATCACATTAAAGTAACAGGATTATTTTTGCAAGAATATAATCTAGAAAGGTTATCAGTCAAATGATTACACTACCAAGACTTTTTGGGAAAGAATGTGAAACTGCCAATAATTTAAAAATAAAGATCAATTTTACAAGCTGTACGCCCCTGTGGCTCAGTGGCTAGAGCGGCGCTCTCGTATTAGTTTAAAGAGTTAAGCGCAGGTCCCGCGTTCAAATCGCGGCAGGGGCTTATCTTATAATGTTGGAACGAAAAATATACCCGGAATTAGTACAAAAATATTTCCCAAAAAAGATTATTGGTAGAAGACCTGGATTTCTTGGAAGATTACTGGGAGCACCGGATGTAAAACTAAATGAAATTCTTGTAGCTGAGGTGGTAGAAAATTTATCTTCAGGATATAATCAACCTACTGAATTCATAGATCATCTCATAAAAGATTATGGTTTATCAAGAAGAGAAGCGTTAAGATTTGCTAATATGAACATTAGCTATGCCTATAGAGATGCCGATCCTTTGGAACGTGAAAGAATAATGAATCGTGGTAAATTTCTCTTTGAGAGAGAAATGATTAGTTTAGAAGATACGATCAAGAGAGATTGATAAAAAGAAGATTATTACTTTTATTTCTTCGAAATATTTTCGATATTCTTATATAACAAAAGATTGTATAAGATATTATGGATACAGTTATAGTAAAAAACCTTGTAAAAACATTTTCTACAAGAAATGGGAAAATAAAAGCCGTGGATGATGTTTCCTTGTCTATTAGGAAAGGTGAGATCTTCGGCCTTTTAGGAGTTAATGGAGCGGGAAAATCGACCCTGATCAATATTCTCAGCGGACTAATGACTCCGGATTCAGGAAAGATTTTCATTTTTGGCAAAGATTTTGAAAAGTATGAAGAAGAGATCAAAGGGAGATTTAATGTGGCTACTGCGTATTACGCTCTGAGTCATAATTTAACCGTACTTCAGAATTTGAAAGTATTTGCTAAATTATATGGTGTACGCAATGCAGAGCAAAAGATCAATCAGTTGCTTGAGAAATTTTTTATTTTTAATTTGCGCAATTTAAGAGTCGTTACCCTAAGTTCAGGAGAAAAAAGCAGATTAGTATTAGTAAAAGCGTTACTTAATGATCCAGAACTTCTGTTCTTAGACGAGTGTACAGTGGGATTAGATCCGGATATGGCAGAGTTGACAAGAGAATTTCTTCAGGAATACAATAAAAGAACAAAATGTACAATACTCTTTACATCTCATTATATGGAAGAAGTGGAAAGGATTTGCCAGCGCATTGCGTTTATGGATGAAGGAAAAATTGTAAAAATAGGGAATGCCAAGGAAATCATCAAAGAGTTAGAAGAACAAAAAGTAGAATTGCATTTTTCAGCAAATATTAAGAAAGCAGAGGAGATTTTGAAGGAATTAAAAATATCATACACAAAGGAACAAAATAAGATTTTACATTTTTCAATTCTGAACCAGGAAAAGATTATTTTCCCCATCCTAGAAAAATTTATACACAAAAATGTACCTTTTGATGATCTTCACTTAAAGAAGCCAACACTGGAAGAATATTTTATTAAAAAATCACGTGAAAAATGAAATTTCATAGAATTAAAGGATTACTCTGGAATTATTATTATTTTTCTCTGAATAGTTTAGATCGGATATTCGATGTATTTTACTGGCCAATTGTGGATATCCTCATTTGGGGGTTTATGACCACTTATATCAAAGGCATTTCTGATTTTAATATTGTTAATTTGATCTTGGGAGGTCTTATTCTGTGGGTTTTTTTATGGCGTTCGAGTCAGGATATTGTAACTTATTTACTTGAACATTATTGGTCCAGGAGTTTATATCATTTATTTGTTACTCCGGTGAGCAGTATGGAAATGATTACTGCTCTGGCCATTATGGGCATATTCCGATCTATGATTTCCTTTGTTGTACTGAGCATCTTCGCCTATTTATTTTATCAATTTAATATTTTTTCAGTGAATCCTTTCCACTTTATGTTATTTGTCTCACTCCTTACTTTATTTGCCTGGGGATTAGGCTTATTGGTAAGTTCTTTAGTTTTTCGCTGGGGTTCGCGTATTCAAGTTCTGGCCTGGAGCACGATTTGGATTTTACAACCATTTAGTTGTGTTTTCTATCCACTTTCGACCCTTCCTCCTTGGGCCATGAAAATTGCCTCACTACTTCCGACAACATACGTTTTTGAAGGGCTGAGAGCAAGTTTAACAGGAGAGCCTGTAGTTTATTCGCAATTACTGTTTGCTTTCATATTGGTCATTATCTTTTTAATGGTAGTTAGTCTTTTCTTAATTAAATCGATTGATAGCGCCAAGAAAAAAGGGAGCTTCGCAAAACCAGAGTGAGAGATTTTTCAATTGAAAATAATGGAAAACGTAAGTAGAACATACAAAGTTATGTCTTTCATTAAAACTTCACAAAGTATTTAAACTAGGAGCCGGCAGAGATGCTGATGGAGGAAAGTGTGCAACAAAAACCTGCCGCAGAAAAAGAGGAAATAGAGGATTGGACGTTTGAAGGTGTTAATCTAGAAGAAAAAAAAGTAACGACAAGAGAGACACGAAATATTCTGATTATTTTAGCGGTGATTGTGGGAATTTTTCTTCTTACCTTCGGCGGCGCGTCATTATATAATAAAGTGACCGGAGGAACAGTTATAGATCTAGAAGGATTGCATAGTAAAAATTTGGAAGGGGAATTAGATGAAAAAGAGGGGTATCTCTATGGGGAGTTTAGTTTTGTGAAAGCAGACGGCTTATGGTGGACGGAAATCATGAAAAATGAAAATACGTTGCTACGCATTCCTCTACACTTTGGTCCAAAAGAATTAGAAGAGATCAAAATAGAAGGGTTGCTGAGCCAAAAATTCAATCAAGGAGAGGATGTTTTTGTAGCTATTGATCCAAACGTCGCAGATAAGTATTACTCCCTGGCTATTTCAGAATTAAGTTTTAATATGGTTAAAGGGATGAATCGATTTCCGATAGGCTCCTGTACAACAGAAGACACTATTTGTGAGAATAGAACAATTATAAATTGTGATACTTCGCAAGGGAGACCAACAGTACAACTGGCATCTGAAGGCAATCAGCCTCGTGTTCAGTTCTCTGGCACATGTATTAAGCTGAGCGGTCAAGGACCAGACATAGTAAAAGCAGTAGATAGATTATTGTATCTCTGGTATAGGATAATGATAGAGTAAGATGAGAAGGCAAAATGGCCCTTGGGTTATTGAAGAAACGATTCTGAAGTATAAAACGCCATGGGTGGAAGTTTTTGAAGATCAGGTAATTCGCCCCGATGGAAAACAAGGCACTTTTAGCGTCGTAAAACTACTTCCGGGAATTTCTATTCTTCCCATTGACGAAGAGGGAAAAGTCTATTTGATAAAAGAGTTTAAGTACGCTTTAGGAAAAGAGGCTATCGAGGCGGTGAGCGGTGGCCTCGATAAAAGAGAAGAACCACTGGAAGCGGCAAAGCGAGAATTGCGAGAAGAGTTAGGAATTGTGGCAAAGGAAATAATTAATTTAGGCGTTATGCATCCGTTCACGAACGTTGTTTATGCACCAGCATATCTTTTCTTGGCGAAGAAGCTGCAATTTACTTCACATAAGCAAGAAGCTACTGAAAAAATTGAAATGTATAAGACGACGTTAGCAGAAGCAGTTCGGATGGTGATGGAAAGCAAAGTAATTCACGGACCTAGTTGTGTGTTAATTATGAAAGTGAAAGAGTACTTGAAGACGAGTTAATAATTTTATCTTTCCATTCCCATTACTTATACTTCTCCATTTTTGAGAGTAACTAAACGAAAATTAAGGCCTAGTTCAAGAATAGCTTCCATTAGCGCCATATGCTCCTTGCCTGTGCCAGAGGCAAAGTTAAGGGCAATTTCAAAGTCATTAATTTTCCCTTGGAGTTGCTTTATGATTGATTTTGTTAGGGATGACGGATCCGGATAATAGCTGTCAACAACAATTAATTCTACGAGAGGATTATTATTTTGAAAGTTTTGCTTCCCAAAGTCATTAGTAATAAGAAATACTTTATTCCATTCTTTCGCGTTGACGATCTTTAATACTTCGCTCCAAGTTCCTTTTCCAGATAATAAACAGGCGATAAAAGTGGGCATTTTTAAGTGAATTTACGTAAAAGGTGATTTTCTCCTACTTTTTCAATGACACAATTAACATAATTCTTCTCTCGATTAATAATGATCTTTTTGATTATAGGAATATCGCTGGAAACAATTGTTCTTTCTAGTTCATGAAGAGTCTTGACATCAGCCCAAAGGAGTTCTCCTTCACTTTGCGTAAGAGGAATATAATCTTCTGCTTTAAGGAGACAAAGATGAAGAATAAAATGGAAAGTCTTTTTTCCTTCGAGAAGGAGATGTTCTGAAACAATACCGAGATGTTCAACGAATTTAGCTTTGATACCTGTTTCTTCAAGAAGTTCTCGTTCTGCAGTGAAAGATAGGTGCTCTTCTAGTTCTATTTTTCCCCCAGGCAGAGACCAGAGATTTTTGTAAGGCTCTTTATTTCTCTTTAAAAGGAGGATTTTATTTTCCTTTAGGAGAACGCATACGGCAGCAGAGATTAATCCAGACATCAGAAAGAACAGAAACGCCGCTTTTAAATAAATTTATATTGTGAAGAGGTATTACTTCCGTATGCGTATTCATTTTTTTGAGGAATTTCCTCACAAAAGAAATCTAGAAAAACTAAGGATGGTTACATGGCCAGCGATTGTGTACATCGCGGCAGAAAACCTGCCAAATTTTTATAAGATTATTAAACCATATCATCAAATGAGAATTACGTTTGGCTATTGGCCAATTTTAAAGAAAGAAGAGGGATATTGGCTTAGTCCATTTAGTAAAAAAAAAGCGATAAAGAGAATTATTCTGGAAATAGGTAAGCAACATAAAATACCTTTGATAATGTGGGATGCTGAACTTCCTTTACGTCATCCCTGGTTATTCTTCCGTCTTGATTTTTTTTTTACTAATAGGCCGCACATTAAACGTTTCTTTAAGAATTATGGACCTTTTATCGCGACAAGTGAATACCCTTTAAAAAGTCGTGTTACGGGGTTTTTTCTGCGTTGTCTTGGTGTTTCTTTTTCTCCGCAAAAGTATGGAAATAAAAAGATAGTTATGTATTATTCTTCAATGCATTATGGTATTAATTCCCTTCTTCTAAAAAATATTAAGAAACTGCATGAACAGCACGGTAAGAATTTAATGGTGGGATTAGGAACAATTGCTCATGGAATTTTAAAATGGGAACCAATTTTGTATCCTGATGATTTAAGAAAAGACCTCTTACAAATGAAAAAATTAGGTATTGAAGAAGTAGTAATTTTTAGGTTAGGAGGATTGAATAAAGAGTATGTGAAAGTTTTGAAAGAATTTGTGGATGATAAATAATAAACTGTAGTAAGACAATACCTTATCAGCGAAGGTTCAAGAACATTCTAAGATCATTAAAGAGAGTTTAAATCAAATGTTTTGCGAAATAAAAAAAACGTGGTTCTTTCAATAAAGCCATGCTGATCAGGGGAACGGGATTATCACGCGTATATCTCTCAAAGACTTTCTGTACTTTTGGTTGGGCTACAAACGAAACTAAACGATCCCAATCTTGGTCTGAAAATTTGTCAAAGATTCTTCTTAAGAGAAGATGCAGTCTTAATTTCTTTGCCAAAGGCGCTATCGCTTTCTCATAATTTTTTTTATTCAGAAGACCATCAACGAGAATCTCCGCTTGCTTCAATCCAGGGACTAAACCGCCAAGAGTCGTGGCTTTGACAAAGCCGGCAGCATCACCCAGAAGATAACAATTTTCTTTTTGCAATTCTTGACAAGGATGGTAAACAGGGATGGCACCAGCTTGAATCTCCAGCGCTTTAAAGTTATGCTCTTTCATAAACCTATCAAAGTAGGCACGAGAATTCTTGCGCATCGCTAATCCCACTCTCGCGATAGTTGCTGATTCTGGCACGATCCAGGCAAATAATTCTGGACAAACTTTTTCACCAAAATAGGTTTGAAAGCTATGGAGGTCAAAGTTTCCTTCTACTGTAGCCTGGATGCCAAAGTAATTTTCTCTCTGGGGATGATAGAAACCATAGGCCTTTGCCGTATTAGATAAAGGGCCGTCAGCAGCGATGACGAGATCTGGGGTGAGATATATTTCTTGATGGCGTTGTGAATTTGTGATGATAATCGTCTTTCCTTCTTTGCGACTAAAGGAATGGTTGACAAATATCTTTGCTCCAGCATTTTTCGCGAGATCAGCAAAAAAATTATCAAAACGCTTTCGACACACAAGATATTCTTTCTGGTGTATTTCCAGTTTATGGTTAGGAGAATAAACTCCAATACGGTCAAAAGTATTGACCAGGAATGATTCTATAGGAAGGCTAAACTGATCGAAATCTGAGGTGAGAAGGCCAGTACATTGAATAGGGGTGCCTATTTGTCCATGGTTTTCATAAATGGAAACAGAATGTCCGGCTTTAGCTAATAAATAGCCCGCATAACAACCAATGGGACCGGCACCGATAATTGCGATATCCATTTACAAGTCTACACTTAGAAATATAGTATAAAAAGGTTATTGAACTAAGAAATTTTCGTTTACTTATACTGGAAGAACGAAATCATCGTAAATTTATACTCGTTCTTTCATATATAACTCGCGTCTTTTTATTACAATTATTATGTACGCTCGCTATAAAAAGGAAAAGAGAAGAAAAAAATAAAAAGATTTGGAGGAAGTTTCCTACCTTAGTAGTAGGTTTGTTCCTCACCGTCATCTTTACGTAATCTGCTGAAACCAACAATCAAGCCAATGATTACCAACAGTACGACAAGGACGATTAAGGCGATTTCTAAGCCGTTACGCAAGCTAATAGTTTCTCCTTGTGGTTGAGACGCAGGAGCAACATTAGCATTTAAGGTTACAGTTTCTAAAACTTCCGCGCCTTTCTTCACGGCAACCGTTACAACATGACTGCCGAGAGTCGCATCAGCTTTAGGGGTAACGTCTACGTAGACGACTTCATTCCGCCCAGAAGCAAGTACAACCAGTGCTTTGCTTAAAGTAGCTGTGGCCCAATCACCACTTACTACTTCCATAGTGTAGGCTTCAGAGGTTCTTCCTTCATTAGTTAAAGCAATAGCGTACATGGCTTTTTCGCCAACTTTAACAGTTTGGGCTTGTGGACCTACAGCTAGCACTAAGCGTCGCTCCCCTTCTTCTGTGGGTGCAAACATAGGGTTTACAACAACGTTGATGGTATGTTTCTGTATGATTTCTTCACGAAGATTATCGTAGAATACACGAACGACAACTTCATATTCCCCGGCTTTTGCGGTAACAGGAATAGGAAGGAACATCTCAGGCACATCTTCGTAATCAATATTGCTCCCAACACGGTTGCCAGCAGCAGTATCGACAGTACTGTCAACGTCTACTTTATCGACGAATTCTGCAGCACGGACGCCAAGTTCAGGGATTTCTACGACAACTTTAACGTCCCGTTCTGCTCTGTCACCATAATTTTCTAAGAGTACTGTCGCAAGTAAAGAACGGCCAGCACGAACTGTCGTTCCAGGCGAAAAGACTACATCAGCTACATCGATACCATGTCGTGTTGGCTCTACTTGTAATACAACATAGCCAACAAGTGATGGACTGTCTTTATCATCAACAGTGACGCGCAATAGATAACGATCCTCATCTAATTGCCGTGGCAATGTTAAGTGAAGGCTTACTTTCTTTCGCGAAGGAGCAGTAGCGGTTCCTTGAAGGTCAAAGACATGAACTCTATCAGAGACATCTTCATAGTCATCGTACTCATAGCCGCGAATTTCAGCTTCAACTTGCACATTTTCAATATTGGCAGTTGAAACCAACACCATTTCCACTTCAACTTCTTCACCTTCTTCTACAACTACACCAGACCGGGCATCTACGCCAGAAGTGCTCACTTCAGTCTGGGAAAGTAATTGAACACTAAGGTCATTAACTTGTACGTTTTCTACCGTTAAGTTTTGGCCTGGTATGAAAGCTGCATTTACCAGAGAAAGGCTTAACAGGCTGAAAACAAACAACGCCAAAATACTTACCAACTTTTTCATTTTTATCTTCCTCCAAATCTTTTAAGATTGAGTATCTTTTATAGTTGCAAACCTCGGTGTTATATAAAGGTTTCGCTACTTTCAGTATTTTAAAGTAGCTACACTAGAGGACTATGTGAGAATAGTTATAAGTTATAAATTTTAGGGAACTGTTTTTATCCGAAAGAAGAGAAAATTAGAAAAAAAAGTCCCAAAACTGGTAGATTATACCTAAAACAAAGAGCAACAGAAGGATAAGCCCAAGAAAATAAGGGAATTTTAATGAGTATTCAGGGATGCGATCGCCATTTTTTTTTGCTTTCCAGAACATGAGAATAATTAAGCTTCCTTCCAAGCCGCCGATAAAGGCCCCGGTAATCATAATAATCGTGATAAAAGAAGTTACATTAAAAAGAACGATGAGTAAAGGGATCAGTGAGGTTAAGATGAAAGCAGTACGACGGGAGAGATTATAATCATATTCATAAATTTCCCGCAGGGCCAGGGAAATAGTAAGGTAAGAAGTGAACATCGATAACATCGCGAGAATATTGGCGAGATATCCTAAGAGAGTAGAGGAATAAATACTAAGGGCGATGGTGGCGATTCTCTCATTCGGCGCAAGTTTCTCAAAATTTTCCAGGCCAACTATTCCTACAATAACAAAACTAAAGAGAAGATATACTACAATAGGGATAGAAGATCCAAGGAGAATGGCTTTACGTAGATGTTTTTTGTTCTTCCCCAACTCTTCTTGCATTTCTGGAATGGCGGGAGTTCCATGAAAAGCAAAAAGGATTACCCCATAAGGAAGAAAGAAGAAAAGAGGATGGAAAAAAGTTAATTCAGCGGTGTTTATGTTTTCTAAAGAGAACAAGCCGATGAAGAGAACAACAATAACTAGAACGATGGTGAGAAGCAGCTCTGTCCTTCCGGTAGTTTTAATTCCCCGACTGACGATGAAGGAAGCGATGAGGAAAAAAAGAAGCGAATACATCAACGGCGAACCAATTTTGAAAAGAAAATGAAGAGTTGCCCCTTCTCCGATAAGATAGGCGATCAACGCCCCATGAAGAGTAATAAACAAAGACAAAGTCATGATTTTTTTTCCAAGAGGCCCAAGATATTTCCCGGCATAACCAGTAAGCTGATATTGTTTTTTAGTCCGTATGACAATCTCCCCTAGGGAAAGATGAAGGAATAAATAGGCCAATCCTAAAAGAAAAATTAAGATCGCCCCATACCAAAAACCAGCTTTAGCTACAACATATGGTATGCCTAGAATACCGGCACCAATAACCGTGCCCGTTAACATCGAAGAGGCGGTAAGAAAATGGTGTTGAGATAAAAAACCGCCCGCTGCTCGGGGCGTTCCTCTTTTTTTGAACATAAGGAAGTTATCAGTTCGTAGTAGTTTATAAATTATGCGAGAAGAAGGTTTTATATTAAGACGATAATTTTAAGTTGTATGTTGAGAAAAAAAATACTCTTTGTGGTTCTCTCGCTCTTCTTACTTTCATGTATTACTCAAAAAAATGACTTCCGTGAAGTGTGCTTCAAGAATTTTTGTTATCATGTAGAGATTGTAGAAACGGGGCAAGAACGAGCCAAAGGATTGATGTTTAGGGAAATGTTAGAAGCCAATCAAGGAATGCTTTTTATCTTTTCCGAAGAAGACTTCTATCCATTTTGGATGAAAAATACATTGATTCCATTAGATATTATTTGGCTTGATGAAGAGAAAAAAGTTGTTTTTATATCTGAAGGAGCTGAACCATGCACAAGAGAAAAATGCCCATTACTGGCCCCACTCAAAAAATCTCTCTATGTCTTAGAACTTGGAGCTGGAGAAGTGAGAAGGATAGGGTTAAAAGAAGGGGAAAGTATGATTTTTAAATGAGTGGGGACGCCGCGATTTGAACGCGGATCTAAGGCTGGCTTCAGGGAAAGTATTGTCATCGCTTATGCTCAATCTTCCATTACTGGAGGCCCCAATTCTACCAGGTTATACTACGTCCCCACAAATCTAGAAAAAAAGAGAGTGGTTTTATTAAGGTTTTTGTTACAAAAAAGAAAAAAACTTTTATAACGAACGATAATAGGACTTTAGAATGAGATCTTATAAAAAAGCAACGGCGACATTACCGACAAAATTTGGCGTATTTTCAATCATTGTCTACCAAATGCCGGACGGAAAGGAGCATCTTGCACTTTTAAAAAAAACGCACCAAAAGCATCTTCTTCGCATTCATTCGGAGTGTATGACGGGCGACGTTTTTCATTCCCTGAAATGCGATTGTCAAGCCCAATTGACAGATGCGCTCCAAAGAGTTGGCAAGGAAGGGGGTGTGATTTTGTACTTACGACAAGAAGGAAGGGGAATAGGGTTATTTAATAAAATAAAAGCATATGCTCTGCAAGAAAAAGGAATGGATACAGTAGAGGCAAATCTTAAACTTGGCTTTAAAGATGATGAGCGGGATTTCCAAATCGCTGCAGAAATTTTAAGGGATCTGAACATCAAAGAAGTAAAACTGCTCACAAACAACATCCAAAAACAAAAAGCGCTGGAAGGCTTTGGTATCAAAGTAGAGCGAGTGCCACAGATCACACCCCCTAGTAAACATAATTACCAATACCTTAAAACAAAAAAAGAAAAAATGGGGCATCTTATTCCCCAAAAAATAATTAAGAAGGTAAGAGGGGGATCTTAAAGTGATGATTTCTCTCGATGGGAATTATGGAGAAGGAGGAGGAGCCTTAGTAAGAACAGCGTTAGCTTTGTCAACATTAACAGGACGGGGATTTGTCGTAAAAAATATCAGAGCGGGAAGATCTGAACCGGGATTAAAAGCGCAGCATCTGACGGCCATAAAAGCGTTAAAAGAATTTTGTGGCGCAAAGACGAATGAAGTAGAGATTGGAACACAGGAGTTATATTTTAATCCAGGAAAGATTAAGAGAGGAATTTTTGAGTTTAATATTGGAACCGCCGGAAGTATTTCCTTACTTCTGCAAGCGATTACGCTGCCAGCACTTTTTGCACCTGGAAAAGTAACGTTTAAAATTAAAGGTGGAACGTGCGGAAAGTGGCAAGCCTCTGTTGATTATGTGCAAAACATTCTCTATCCTTATTTACAAAGGTTTGTAGAGAAAATTGAAATGAGAATTATAAAAAGAGGTTATTATCCCCAAGGAGGAGGGGAAGTTGTCGTAGAAATTACACCCCGGTTTAGGTTAGATGAATATGGCTCTTATACTGCACTTTTAGAAGAATTACTTTTTAAGACGGCAAAAATCGTGCTCGTGAAGCAGGGAACTTTAGAACAAATCAAAGGAATTGTCAATGTTTCAATAGAATTGCAGGAGAGAGAAGTAGGAGAAAGAATCAAAATGGCGGCGGAAAATATGCTCCGACATCATCACGTGCCGGTGAATATACGAGTAGAATACACAAAAGCGTTTAGTGTCGGCGGAGAAATTTTATTATGGGGAATAGGCAGTAATGAAGGAAAAGTTGATTACGATAACCCAATCCTCTTAGGGGGAGACGCCCTGATTGAGAAAGGAAAAAGTTCGGAAGAGATTGGCAAAGAAGCGGCAGAAGAATTGGAGCAAGAAATAAAATCGAGAGCGGCAGTTGATTATCATCTCCTAGATCAACTTGTTCTCTATATGAGTTTATTACCAGGATCTTCAATAAAGGGAAGCAAAGTAAGCAACCATACGCTTACAAACATTTATGTTGTAGAGAAATTTTTACCAGTGGGGTTTATGGTAGAAGGAAGTAATATTAGTGTGAGAGAAAAAATAAAGAATCCGCCTAAAGGACCGCTTTTATAATTCTATTTACTTCTTCTACTGGACCATCTTCGGTGATGACAACATCAAATACTTGTAAATAATGATCCAGCAACGCTTTATCTTCATTAAGGAAACCTATACGAATAATGGTGTCATGTTGTAATCCTTCTATCATCCCTAAATCTCCTAGGCTATCACCTAACAAAATAACATTGCGACGTTGTTTGACTTCTCGATAATAAGGAGTATCACGTAGTTCATATTCATTCTTGTTAAAAACGTGGATAAGGGGGCGTTTAAATCCCGTGGCAATTCCGTTCTCGTCAAAAGTGAAGAAATTCGCGAGAAGATGAACATTTGGAGTGAGAAATTTGTTTTTTTTGAGAAAAAGTTCAATGAGATTTCCTAACCCAGAGGAAAAAATAAGGAAAGGGATAGTATGTTCATGTAATAAAGAGAAGAGTTCGACACTTCCTTCACGCAATTGAATTTTGCCTTTCTGGATGATATCTTCAAAGACCTTTTTATTTATCCCACATTCAACCATCAGTTGCCAATGATGTTCCCACCATTCAACCATTTTCGCGCTTTTTTCTTTGAGGGAGAGATAATGATCAACCTCGTAAGGATGATATTTATCATATTCCGCATAAGCACGAGAAACGTATTCTGGTGTTAAATATTTTCCTTCGCGAATTAAAGCATAGGAAGACGGAAGGCTTTTTCCCTGAACAAAGGCCGGGGTTAGGGTTTTATCGAAATCAGAAACAAAGTGAAGAGAACGTACGCCACCTTTCTGGATACGTTTAATTTTCTGCTGCAGTTCTGGATTGTTTTGAAAATAAATGGTTTTCATAATAAAAAGAGCTTTCTTTTATCTTTAGATTTAAAAGTTTTGATTCGAAAAACTCAGAACTTTTATAAATAAAGTGCCGTTCTGCTTCATACATGGAACCAAAAATGTGTATCTCGACGAAGAAAAGGATTGAGAATGATAAAGGAGCAGCGGTTTTTTCTTGCCCGCAATGCGGAAAGCATGAAATCGTCCGCAGTTCTTATGCTCGGGTAAATGCCATCAAATATGCCTGTCCACAATGTAATTTTACAGGGCCAAACTGAGGGCAACAACAATGGCTAGAGCAGTTATTACTTTTAAAATTATGCCAGAATCTCCGCATAGTAATTTGGAGTATATTAAGAGAAAAGCGCAGGAGATTGTTAAAGAAGAAGGAGCGTTAGGAGAAACGCAAGTGAAAGAAGAACCGATTGCTTTTGGGTTGAAAGCAGTTCTTGTTCTGGCGATGTATAATGTTGGGGATCAGGATTTTGACAAGATTGCGGCGAGAATGCAGGAAATCAAGGAAGTGCAGTCGGCAGAAGTTGCAAAAATGGATTTAGCATTGGGATGAAAAGTTAATTGGGGGTATTATCTCCATTACCAGATGTTCTGCCAGAATTAAAAGCTTCTGCGAAGTGAGCAAGGTCTTGTTCTTGAGAGTCCTTCTGAAGTAAAGACCTGACGGCTTGGATCGTCGCTTGTTCGAGGCGATAATGAGTCGTGTCACGCAAGGGGATGTTGTGAGATAAAGCAAAAGAGATTCCATTGTATACTACGTTTAGGAGAGCGGAAATTTCCTCTGGTGTTTTATTATGTACGAGAAGATGAGTTTTTTTGCGAGGAGGTAATTTGAACTGGGGAGTTGGGGCACGCTTCAAGATACGAAATAAATGTGACGTTACAGAGGTACTCTCAATCTGTGGCTCTATCTTCCACTGCATTAGTACCCTCCAGCCCAGATTCCCTGAGAGTTGCTCGAAAGCTTTCTCATAAAAATCTAAATCAATGGCTCGTTTTGGTTTATTCAACGCGATTACTTCCTCAGTGATAATACCGTAACCAACATGGACATAGCGAGAAGGCTGTTCCCCTTCCGGAAGGGAACTTGCTGGAGTGTTCTCCCTTACAAAATCAGTATATTCTTTTTCTTTCTTTTGAAGACCCTTAAGCGTAGGAAGAGACAATTGTCGAATTAAACCATCCAAATTAAGAACAAGCACCTCCTTTGAGGATGCGGATGGAGCTAATGACCGCTGGGGGAGAATTTCTGTCGCTTTGTCAGATAAATAAGCTATGACCGCGTCTTCCGTTGGCTTGATGAAAGTCTGAGAAATAAGAACTTCTCTTATGCTTACTCCTTCTAATTCAGCGGGACGGACATAAAGTCTCCCTTCCTCTACTTGTTGGTAGCCGCGAAAGAGTTCTTTCATTCATACCAAAAATAAAAGCAGCTTTTATAAAAGTGTTGGCTTAATATACTGAAAGAACGAAATCATCGTAAATTTATACTCGTTCTTTCATATATAACTCGCGTCTTTTTATTACGATTATTATGTACGCTCGCTATATTTTTAAAGAAAAGAAAATTTAAGAGATCAGATGAAAAAAAGAAGAGGCGATTCTGTGGCTTGTTGTTCTTGCAGTAAGTTGTACTACACCTGTTACAGAAGAAAAGATGACCGCGGAGGCGATCTCTATGAAGCTAACAAGTTTGGCTTTTGAAAATAATGAAAAAATGGATCCTAAATATACGTGCGATGGAGTAAATTTAAATCCGCCTTTGGTTATTTTAGACGTTCCCAAAAGTGCGAAAAGTTTAGTTTTGATTATGGATGACCCCGACGCCATAAAACCTGCGGGAAAAATATGGGATCATTGGATTGTATTTAATATTCCCCCCGAAACGAGAGAAATTAAAGAAGGACAAGAACCGCGAGGAGTTCAGGGAAAAGGAACAAGTGGAAATTTGAAGTATAAAGGGCCTTGTCCGCCAGATGCTGAGCACCGCTATTACTTTAAACTCTATGCTTTAGACCTGATGCTGAATCTGAAAGAAGGAGTGACAAAGTTGGAAGTGGAAAGAGCGATGGAAAGACATATTCTCGCCAGAGCGGAATTAGTAGCAAATTATGAAAGAGTTAAGAAATAAAAATCCCAACCGCCCCCAAGCAGCGAGGTATCAGAAACAAATAAAGATTTTTTTTATATCCATGATCTTTTTTGTTGTTTTAATCCCTGTGAGAGAGAAATGCGTTCGAGAGCCTTGAAGTTTCTTTGCTACGAAGTCTATTTTAGGGGAATCACACTTACAAAGTCTGGAGATTTCATGCAAATCATAGAAACCTACGGTGTCGTGTTTTGCCTCTTCATGGAGAAGAGTAAGAAAAAATTTTTCTTCTGGAAAGGGATTCTGTTTTACCATGATTGCAAGTAATTTATGGTCAAATAACTTTCCTATCCATAACGGGCCAGCCACTTTGAAACCGGATTCAGAATTCTGTGATGACGTTTTACATTCTAAGGTTATCGGGTTCCATAATAAGAACTGATGTTGTGAGATAATTTCATCGCTCTTCTTTTTTCCTTTTATAGATTGGAAAAAAATTCTGAAATAATGGTCTTTATGATATGAAAGAATGGGAATGAGGGCTTTATCAAATTGGACACCCATAAGTTGAATTTTGCGAATTAAGATGCGCAGGCCGATTTCGTGCATCATATAATTTTTTAAAGGAGTAGCCCAGTATTTCCGTTGCGTCACTTTTGGATATGTTCCTGTCAAAGCAGCAGTGTCAGTGGCTGTTATGGCCATGATACCACCGCGATTGATTCTGGCGATGGCAGCATTGATAAAAGGATTAGGACTGCCAAAAGGATCGATGTCAATGTAGTCAAAATAGCCACAGAAGTTTGGAATGTCTTTATTAGGGTTAATTTGATTTAAGAGAAAAAGATTAGCCTCTTCCTGAGAAATATGAAGAGCTTCTGTTTTTTTTAGAGAGTTTGACTTAAGGTTATTTTCAAAAACGGCAGAGAAATTGTCTTTAATATCATTGACAAAGAGGTTTTGAACTTTTTCTTTTTTTAATTCTCTGAGGAAGCGTAACGATCTTACGCCGGAACCGGCGAGAGGATCGGCGATGTTCAGGTGTTTCTTTTCAATTGAATTTAGGAGAAGCAGGGTGATATTTCGTTGCGATTTCATGAGAGGATTATAGAATACTTCCATCTTGCGATGAACGTCTTTTTCTGGAAGAGTGACATTAATTTTGGAAAAGTGTTCAGTAATGATTTCCATGAGAAACAAATGAAAGAAGTTATGGATTAAAAAACTTATGGAGATTCTGGCATAAGTTTAAAAAACAAACTTCCCTGCAGTTCTCAAATGACGATTCGCAAGATTTTAGTTGCAACTCTAGGACACGTTGATCATGGAAAAACGTCTTTATTAGATAAAATTAGGCAAACGGTGGTTGCTAAAGGAGAAGCGGGAGGGATTACCCAAGCTATCGGGGTTTCTATTATCCCCATTGAGACGATTCAGAAAATATGTGGTAAGTTAATGACGGCGATGAAGGGAAAGCTCCTAGTCCCTGGATTGTTAACCATTGACACACCAGGACACGCGGCTTTTACTTCTTTGCGAAAACGGGGAGGAAGTTTAGCGGATATTGCCATCCTTGTTGTGGATATTAATGAAGGATTTAAACCACAAACGATGGAATCAATAGAAATTCTGAAAGCGCGGAAAGTTCCTTTTGTCGTGGCCGCAAATAAGATTGATCTGCTCTCAGGGTGGCATTATGATCAGAGCAAGCTTCTGCTGGAGAATATTAATTCTTTAGATTACAATACCCAGGGCGAGTTTGAGAAGAAGATGTATGGATTAGTAGGACAATTTCAGGAACAGGATTTACAATCAGAAAGGTTCGACAGGGTGCAGGATTATACTAAACAACTGGCAATTGTTCCCGTCTCAGCCATGACAGGTCAAGGAATTCCGGAGCTGTTAATGGTCCTTACAGGATTAGCACAAAAGTATCTTGAACAAAAGCTTACCATTGAAGAGGCAGGACCAGCAAAGGGAACAATTTTAGAAGTGAAGGAAGAGAAAGGTCTAGGAACAACCATTGACGCCATTATCTATAATGGAACACTAAAAGTAAATGATACTTTAGTTATTGGTAATATTGGTGAACCGATCATTGCCAAAGTAAGAGCGCTGCTTGAACCAACAGAATTAGAAGAAATGAGAGAGAAAAAGAGTGCCTTTAAAAATGTCAGAGAAGTTACCGCGGCAACGGGAGTAAAAATTGCTGCTCCTGGATTAGAAAAAGTTTTAGCAGGGATGCCGCTGCGTAGTTGTTCTGGTAAGGAAGAAGAAATTAAGAAAATCAAGAAAGAAATTAATGAAGAAATAGAAAACATTGTTGTGGAAGATAATAAAGAAACAGGAGTTATTATTAAAGCTGACACTTTAGGTGGATTAGAAGCATTACGTACTCTGCTTACAGAAAAGAAAATACCTTTCTCGTCAGCATCTTTAGGAAAAATTAGCAAAAAGGATCTTTCTCAACTGGAAACAATACAATCGCAGGATGAAAGGTATGGGGTTCTTCTAGGCTTTAATGTAAAAATTCCTCCAGAATTGGAAGACTATATTAAAACGAAGAATTTTAAAGTTATCATTCATGATGTTATCTACCAGATTATTGTTGAATATGAGAAGTATGTAGAGACTTTCAAGAGAAGTATTGAACTGAAAGAGTTGAATACATTAGTGCGCCCCTGTAAGTTTTTGATTCTTAAAGGCTATGTGTTCAGGCAAAACAATCCCGCGATTGTTGGTGTGGAAATAGAAATTGGAAAGATTAAAAGCGGCGATCCGGTGATGAATGGTGAAGGACGCCATCTTACAATCGTAAAGAGCATGAAAGAAGGACAGGAATCAGTAACGATGGCTGAGCAAGGAAAACAATTAGCCATGGCTCTAGATAAAATAACAGTAGGGCGACAGATTAATGAAGGAGATTTCTTATATACCGACATTCCAGAAGATGATTTTAAGAAACTGAAAGAATTGAAAAAATATTTGTCGAAAATGGAAGTAGATGTCTTAAAAGAAATTGTAGAGATTAAACGAAGGGAAAATCCAATCTGGGGTGTGGGATAATTAATCGCCTTCCATATAAAATGCAGAACAAAATCTTAAATAAAAAAGAGATAAAAAAGATCAAAGAAGCGTTAATTTGCCAATTTGGCTATTTCTGGGAAGAGGATTATGTTTATTTATTAAATGAAAACGATCGATTATTTATCATCAATAAAGATTTGGCAAAAATTGAACTGCAAAAAGTACATATTGATAGAATAGGGTTATATGTTGCGGAAGTTAAAAAGGAGCAGCTTCGCCTCAGCAAGGAAGGGTCTTTACTATTAGTAACGGAAGCGAGGAAGAAAAAGAAGAAAATAAGGAATATTATTGACCTTACAAAAGAAGAAGTTAAATCTTATTTCCAGGGAAATGATCTTGAGAAAGATTTGGGAACTGAGAGTAAGTTTATGCTTTTACAATATCAAAAGAACGTTTTAGGGTGTGCAAAGTACAAAGAGGGGAAAATTATTAACTTTTTACCTAAAATACACCGCGGCGAAGTCATTCTCTGATGAAAGTTCTTACTTTAAAGTAGTTTTCTGAGAAAAATTTATAAAGAAGGCGACGAGAAAGAAGAAGATGGCTCGAAGAACGATGGTTTTAGGAATATTGGTGTTATTTTTATTTAGTATTCTAAGTATGAACGTATTGGCAACGTCGCATGAAAACGCGTCTCTTTCACCAGAAGAAACCCGCTACAATCAACTTAAAGAAGAATTTTCAGACTATGAAGATGATTTTAGAAAATACAAAAGGGAATATTTTAAAGCTCGCCTGGATAAAGATACAAGGGATAGTGAAAAGTATGAAGATAAGCTGGAGAGACTAGAGACACGATTACAAGATCTGCAGGATGATATTGAAGAACTTCTTGAAGATTTAGAAGATGATACACAGAAGCGGGATCTCTTTCGAAGAGCAGAACTGTTAGAAGAGAGGGCGGAAGAATTGGAAGAAGACATTAGTGATGTAACTAGTTTAGGCCGTAAACCAAACATGATAGAAGAGGAAGAAGCACTAGTTGAACCTATGGTGAGAAATAGAGAAAATATAGTCGAGGAAAAAACAGTTATTATCCGAGATCTTAATTTTCCTGGTTATGTAACTAGTGCGGTAGGGGAAGCAAACCAACGAGGAGAAAAAAAGTATTCTTGGATGCCTTTGGCTTGGCTTGTTGGAGGGATAGTGGTTGCATTGGTGTTGATTGTTTTCCTTTTGGCAACTTTAGTGAGAGAGATAAAAAGAAAATAGAGATAAGGAGTTTTAATTTAAGACATCTTCAATTGGTTTCTTGCCTTTAAGATTCTTTGCCACTTCCTTAGCCTGGGCAACTAAGTCTACCCCTAAATCTTTAAGTTCTTTAATATGCATTTGCATAAGCTGTTCCACAATTTGGAGAATACGAAGTAATTCTTCCCTTTCTTTAGTTAGAGTTGCGAGGGAGCCTTTATGGAAGCCAATTTTTTCTTCAGGCGATTGTTCTTTTTTATCTTGCGGTTTATTTTTATTTTTGATCATAGTAACTTAGAAATGGTTTCTCTTATATTAAGGTTTTGGTAATCTGTATTCAGCCTGTAAATAGGCACAGCCCACCTACAGACTTAATACGCACGATTTGTCTTCTATTTCCAATTTGGAATAGGCAATGGTTCCCAACGAATGCGAGAAAAGTATTGCTGCTTATCTTCTCTCCCAGGGAGATAGAAAAAAAGAGGAGCTTCACCTCTATTAACATCAACGGTAGCTTGTCCAGTGAGAAAATCTAACCTCTCAGAAAGATCCTGTACCCTAAAAGGAACTTGATGTTCCATGAATGAGAAGAGGACTTTTTTATAATGCTGAGGATCAGGAACGGTTCTTAAAGAAAAAGTGAAATAAGGTTGTCCTTCCCTGGGGGGATACAAAACGGCCATTCTTTTGCCCCATAAAGAAAAAGGATGTGAACCCGCCCATTCTTTGCTTTGATACCAGTTGGCAAACTGTTTTCTGCTCCGAGGATTTTTTATGGTAAGCATATGACCGCCATGATCGTAAGACCATCGTCTGTACATCTCTCTAGGAGAAAGAGATTCAGCTTCTTTTCCAAAGAGAACTTTGTAGATCAGAGCTGCCGTCTCTAAGTACTCTTCAAGGGAAATGCCGTTAGCTATTTGATCTTTCTTACTATAGTCTTCATACCTACGCTCGATCTGAGCACGTTCCTCGTCAGAAAGAGGTTTTTCAAAAAGGAGAGCACTAGTTGTTTTCCCTCGTCTGATTTCATAGGGAACATTCAGAACGTTCCTTCCATGCTGGCGAAGATGAGGAAGAAAACGAGAGATTTCTTCGATAAGAGTGAACAGCCCTTTTTCTGTTTTCTCCTGGCCATTGGCAACTTCAAAAAAGAGTAATTTACCAGTATCGATGACTAAAGAATACACGTTTCCTGTTTTATAAAAGTTTAGATGAACGGGGAAAGTGACTCGCCTTCCTTCGTGGAGAGCAGGAAAGTAAAATGAATGCCAAGAAGCGTCAAATTCATGGTCTTGATCAGGATGGGCAAAGCGTGTAAGTTCTTCTACTTTCTGAAAGAGAGCGCTGTTTCCGATCTGTGTTATATGATGAGGATCCCAATCTAATAAATCTTCAAGATCGTTAGTATGAAAAGTAGGACCAAAGGGAAAAGCCATAACGAATTTAGCCTTTGAAAAGTTTATTAAAGTTCTTTCAACTCTCTTTATTTTTCTGCATTTTTTAACTGAATATTACATAATTTATTTAAATGGAAAGATAATAGCTCTAAATGGAATGATCAAAAACCAGCTTAAGACTGTTGTTTTATTAGGGGGACTTACGGGTTTGCTTCTGTTGTTAGGAAACCTTATCGGTGGAAGAAGCGGGCTTACGATAGCCTTAATTCTGGCCGGAGGGATAAATTTTATTTCCTATTGGTGGTCGCATAAAATCGTTCTCTGGATTTATAGAGCACGAGAAGCGGACAAAACTCAGTTTGCTGATTTATACTCAACGATCGATAGTATTCGCCAAGCAGCACAGTTGCCCATGCCGCGAGTGTACCTTGTTGATTCACCACAAGCAAATGCCTTCGCCACGGGAAGAAATCCAAAAAAGGCGGTAGTAGCCGTTACAACAGGAATTTTGCAATTGTTAGATGCCGGAGAATTACGAGGAGTTCTTGCTCATGAAATGGCACATGTTAAAAATAGAGATATTCTTATTTCATCCATTGCCGCGACTATTGCCGGGGTTATTTCATATATTGCGATGATGGCCCGTTGGGCGGCACTCTTTGGCGGCTTTGGTGGAGGAAGGGATAATGACCGGGGAAATATTATTGAATTATTAGTATTAGCGATTATTGCCCCGATTATGGCAATGATTATTCAGTTAGCTATTTCCCGAGCGCGGGAATTTCAAGCTGATGCCACCGGGGCAAGAACGATTAAAGACTCAGTATCTTTAGCTTCGGCGTTGCAAAAAATTGAAAAAAGTATTCA
>JAGVYE010000024.1 GCA_018303445.1 Candidatus Woesearchaeota archaeon | reverse complement strand
TCATGACAACGGAATCCCTAGTAATCGGACCTCATCACAGTCCGGTGAATATGTCCCTGCTCTTTGCACACACCGCCCGTCAAACCAACCGAGTTGGGTCTGGGTGAGACGCAGCTTCGAGTTGCATCAAATCCAGATTCGGTGAGGTGGGTTAAGTCGTCACAAGGTAGCCGTAGGGGAACCTACGGCTGGATCACCTCCTTTTTTTTATATTCATCAGCATCTCGCCTGCTGAGGCGGGCGTTACGGGCCCGTAGCTCAGGGGTTAGAGCGCCTGCCTTGCAAGCAGGAGGCCTCGGGTTCAAATCCCGACGGGTCCATTCCTTTTTTACAAAAGGAAAAGCGGATCCTGAAAAAGGTCCAATAACGAGAGGCTTTCAAGAACAACTGTTCTTGGCAGCTTGTTGGTTGAGGATGATGGAGTAAAGTAAGTCAAGGACTTGAAATACGTCATAACATCATACTAATGAGCCATATGTAGATTAGGCTATTGAGTACTGCTAGATGGATGACTAGGTTTGAAACGCCGATGAAGGACGTGACAAGCTACGATATGCTCTGGCGAGTCGAATGTAGACATAGAACCAGAGATCTCCGAATGAGACTTCTCATTCATACCCTTTGGGGTAAGGGAACGCGGGGAACTGAAGCGTCTTAGTACCCGCAGGAAAAGAAATCAATTGAGATGCCGTTAGTAAGAGCGACCGAAAACGGTATAGTTCAAACTGAATCCATTACCGTAAGGTAATGGAGATGTGGTGATGGACTTCCCTTCCGGCCTTTTTGTCGACTTGAAGTTCTCTGGAATGAGACATGATACAGGGTGACAGTCCCGTAAAGGAAAATAGAAAGGTCTTAGGAAGTATCCTGAGTAGCACTCCTCGGAAATGGAGTGTGAATATGGGGGGCATTAACCTCTAAAACTAAACACGTTTCAAAACCGATAGCGTACGAGTACCGCGAGGGAAAGTTGAAAAGAACCCTTGACTGGGAGTTCAAAGATTCTGAAATCTAGCAGTTATAGTAAGTCAGGGCTCTTAGGAGTTCTGACGTGCTTTTTGAATAAAGCGCCAGGGAGTGTATTTCTGTGGCAAGGATAATCTGTAAAAGGGTATCCAGAGCGAAAGCAAAATCCCGCAGTTTACGAGGGGAGTGGTATGAAAGTGCCATAAGTCACAGGAATACGACCTGAAACCGAGCGATCTAGTCCTGGGTAAGGTGAAGCGAGGGTAAAACTTCGTGGAGGCCTGCAGAGGTTCTACGTGCAAGTGTTCTTCTAACCTGGGAGTAGGGGTAAAAAGCCAATCGAGCTCGGAGATAGCAGGTTCCTGCCGAAATTGACCTTAGTCAAGCTTCGGACGAGATTGTTATAGTTGTAGAGCGACGGATAAGAGATTAAGGCGAGGAAACTTGTCGGTCTTTTGTCCAACTCCAAATGCTATAACATCATAGACTCCGGAAGACAGGGAACCTTGGGGTAAGCTTGGTTTCCGAGAGGGGAACAACCCCGACTATGGTTAAGGTCCCAAAGTGTCAGCTAAGTGATAAAGGGTAAACGGTGTTCGTGATCTGAGACAGCGAGGAGGTTGGCTTAGAAGCAGCCATCCTTTAAAAAGTGCGTAACAGCTTACTCGTTGAGGTCGTGAGCCCGGAAGATACACGGGTCTAAGCTGGCCACCGATACCATAGACCACGACAAGTGGGCGTAGGCAGGCGTCCTTGTAGGGCAAAAGCTTTTCCGTAAGGAGGAGTGAACCTACATGGAATGAATATCCTGGTGGTAGTAGGATCATAGTACGGTGAGAATCCGTATCATCGAAAGGGCAAGGGTTCCTTGGCAATGTCGATCAGCCAAGGGGTAGTCGGTCCTAACCAACCTCTTATCAGAGGAAAGGGAAAGGGAAAGCGGTTAATACTCCGCTACTACTTTAGTATGTGCGGTAACGCAAATTTTGTTTCTAACGTTTCGGAATAAGTTAACATATCCTGTCAGATATGTTAATACGAATAAATCATGGAAGTATCGTAATGATGGGAACATGATTAAATCGTAGAACAGCAGGCCTATGGTTTGTTTGACCGATTTCTGGAGCCCCTGAAAAGGGAACAAAAATAAATCTGAAGTAACCGTACCCAGAACCAGCACTGGTGCCCCTAGGTGAGAAGCCTAAGATGTGAGAGTGTAATCTAGCTCAGGGAATTCGGCAAATTAGTCCCGTACCTTCGGAAGAAGGGATCCCTGCATTCGTATCTGCATAGATGCGAGTCCAGGGCGCAGTGACTAGGGTGGTCCGACTGTTTAACAAAAACTTAACCTTCTGCAAGGCTGTAAAGCTGTGTATAGTCTGCCCAGTGCCAGTACTTTAAGCCTCGTTCCAACGGGGTGAAGAGCTGGTAAACGGCGGGAGTAACTATAACTCTCTTAAGGTAGCGAAATGCCTTGTCGTTTGAATGACGACCCGCATGAATGGTATAACGAGATCGCCACTGTCCCGAGCTAGAGTCTCCCGAACACTCTTCGCCTGGTGGAAAGGCCAGGGATTTCCAGTGGGAAGCGAAGACCCCGTGAAACTTTACTGTAGCCTGTCGCTGTAGTGTGGTTTTAGATATATAGCGTAAGTGGGAGCTGTTTGAAGCCGTGGGCGTCAGCATGCGGCTTAGGCGACGATGTAACACCACTTATCCGGAACTATATTACTGACCTCTTCGGAGGGACACCGATTGGTGGACAGTTTGGCTGGGGGGGCACGCTGTCGAAAGGATATCGATAGCGCCCAATGGTTGGCTCATCCGGTTTAGAAATCCGGAGTGGAGTGCAAGGGCATAAGCCAGCCTGATTGGATTTTGAACATAAAGAAATCCAAACGCGAAAGCGTGGCCTGACTGAAAAGTTACTCCGGGGATAACTGAGTTGTCGCGCCCGAGAGTTCATATCGACGGCGCGGTTTGCTACTTCGATGTCGGCTCTTCCTATCCTGGCGGTGCAGAATACTCCATCAAGAAAGGTGGAATCTGTTGGCTGCCAAGGGTGGGGGTGTTCACCCATTAAAAGGGATCGTGAGCTGGGTTCAGAACGCTGTGAGGCAGTTTGTTTGATATCTACTGGAAATGTTGGGTGTCTGAAAGGAAGGATCCCTTAGTACGAGAGGAACGGGGGTTCGCGGCCTCTGGTCGACCGATTATCTGACAAGGTATGTCGGGCAGCTACGCCGTAGGTGATAAGTGCTGAACGCATCTAAGCACGAAACGCCCCTTAAAAAGAGACACCTTAGGACACCGCAAGAACAGCGGTTTGATAGAAGCGATGTGTACGCTGGGAGGTAACGACCAGTTCAGCATGCGCTTACTAACGTCCATAAAATTCCTAATCTACATATGGTCTCATTTTTTTTCTTTTTTCTATAAATTTTAACTTCTAGTGATAACTCTGTTTAATTTTACACCAAACATTCCCCGTCTAGACAACAAACTGCCGCAATGAACCCAGTTCAAAAATAGAGTTCATACCCACAAAACTTAAATTAGTGGGAGAATAATTTATTTCATGGCTCGAAACTATAAAAGAATCGATGTATATCATTTATCATATATTTTTGTCCTAGACTTATATCGAATGACGCATGATTTCCCCAAAAAAAGAAGAACAAAACATTACGTCTCAAATCAGAAGAGCAGCTGTATCAATACCACTTAACATCGCGGAAGGAAGTGCTAAAGCGAGTAATAGAGAATTTGCTTATTTTCTAAATGTTGCTTATGCGTCAGCTAAAGAAATGGAAGTATTACTCCAATTATCTCATGATTTTAAATATTTGAACGACGATGCTTTTACTTTTCTTCCTAACAGATTAGATGAACTTAATGCAAAGTTGTTTTTGTTTCTTAGAAATGTTGAAGCTAGAGTTGGAAATAAAAAGTTTCAATTCTTTCAGAAGCTGAAGGAGAAAATGAATTAATTTATTTAAGACTGTACAAAAATTGTTTAGGCGAAAAATCCATAGAACAAAAATGAGTTTATAGTTGTAAGATGAGACCGACAATTTTCATCTTGATTTTTATTCAATTATCGCTATCTTCAGTAAATGCCCCCGCAACCAACAACGGAAAAGCAATCGTCGCATCACAGTGAATCTTTACATTTGGGGCCTTGCTTTTCACCTTCCCCCAGGTTATTGCCTCTTCTACTCTTGCTCCAGAGTCAGATCCGTCGTATTCTTCTGCGGTATTAATATACACTATATAATCAAATCCTTCTTTAAAGATATTAGCATTGAGAGCAAAATGTTTGCTAATTCCTCCTCCTAAAATAATTCCTCCCGTTTTTTCTGAATTAAGCACTAATTGCACAATATCTTTTATTTCCTTGCTCACATCAATAATAAAATCAGGATGGCTTTGTTTGAAGAAGAAAATTTGATCGCCAAGTGCCCCGTCAATTAGTCCTGGACAGAACACAGGAATAGCATTTTTTGCCGTCCAGTAAAGGTAGGAACTTTTATCATTTATTTTCTCTCCTAATCTGGTAATGAGGTCATGTGGACACCAAATCTTGCCTTTTTCTTTTTGTTCTTGATAGATATCCCTAAAAAATTCCTGCATCCATTTATCAAAATACGCAAAGCGGTCATTTGGGACAAAAATATTTCCCGTCCTATTAATTCCTTTCTCAAAAAGCGGTCTTCCCGGAACATCAAATCGACCTAAAACAAAGGGCTTCAAACACTTAATGATATCTTCTTCAATTCCCCCTGCAGACGTTATGAGAACATGAATCTTTTTATGTTTCACAAGATAAGTAATAATGTCTCGAACGCCCGAACTAACCATATTTGAAGTAAAAGCTAAGAAAATCGTTGCTTTTTCACGTTGCATAACTTTTACAATTTCAATTCCTTCCGCAAGATGAGTTGCTTGGAATCCAGTATGGCCATAACTTGTAAGAAACTCTTGAAAATTGAGCCCCTGGTCAAAATTGTATCCTTCAATCTTTGGATAACCTTCTAAAGTAGCTATTTCCGCTGGTTCTTTATATTGATGATGGCGTGCTTTAATTGATTGAGAGTCAGTAAGTTTCATGATTAACCTCCAAATATTTAATAGATTTACTTTCTAAATGATAAACTTAAAAATGAGAATCAGAAAATTCAACTTCCGACTTTGCGAACACTGTTCATAACTTCTTTAAAGACGAGGTTATTTTATATAGTTTTCGTTATCATTTTCAGAAATTAATAGTTACTATGAACCCTAAACAATACATGAAACGTAGCCTTGAACTTGCCCTTTTGGGTAAAGGTAGGGTTTCTCCCAATCCTTTAGTTGGAGCAATTATTGTAAAAGGAAACAAGATTATTGGTGAAGGATATCACTGTAAAGCGGGGGAGGACCATGCAGAAATTATTGCTCTAAAGAACTGTAGAGAATCACCGCGACGAGCAACGATTTACGTGAATCTTGAACCATGCTGTCACTATGGAAAAACACCGCCTTGTGTTGATGCGATTATCAAAGCTGGAATCAATAAAGTTGTGATAGCTGTTCGTGATCCAAACCCTGTAGTTAATGGGAATGGAATTAAAATAATGAAAGAGAATAAAATAGAAATAGAGGAAGGGATATTAGAGAAAGAAGCAAAAGAGCTAAATAAAATATTTTTTAAATACATTGTGAGCAAAACCCCTTACATAATCCTCAAAGCCGCTTTAACATTAGACGGGAAAATTGCCACTCGTTCTTTTGATTCTAAATGGGTCAGTTGCGATGAATCACGAGAAATGGTTCATAAGTTAAGAGCTGATGTTGATGCTGTACTTGTTGGTAAAAATACAATCATGAAAGATAATCCTCAATTAACATCAAGATTAAAAGAAAGGAAATCTCCTCTCCGTCTTGTTTTGGGCTCTAAGCAAGGAATTCCTTCTCATTTCCATATTTTTAATAATGACGCAGAAACTATCTTTCTCGGAGAGAAGGTTAATTTGAAACAAAAACTTCAAGAATTAGGAGAACAGGAAATAACGAGTATTCTTGTGGAAGGCGGAAGCGAAGTGTTCACACAATTTATAACTAAAAAATTAGTTGACGAATTTTATTTTTTCATAACTCCTAAAATTTTAGGCGATGAGCAAGCTATTTCATTTATACATAATCAAAACACCGAAAGAATTAAAGAAGCTTTAGAGTTAACATTCACAGAAGTAATAAGTATAGGAACAGATATTGTAGTTAGAGGGAGATACAAACATGATTTGGAATAACATTAAAGCCATCATCTTTGACTTTGATGATACCCTTATTCACTCTGGAAGAAGTGTTATAGAAGCTATCTACGCTACTGCGGAAAAGATGAAATTGCCTAAACCATCAGAAGAAGCAATTATCCGTCTAAGAGGAATTCCTCTTTTTGAGACTGTACAAGCTCTTTGGCCATTTGCAGACACAGAAAGAGCAGTAGAAACGTATCTTCGAGTATATAGTGATGATAAAGTTACTTTAATAGATGGAGTTAATGAAACACTCTTAAAGTTAAAGAATAATGGATTAGAATTACATATCTTAACTTCAAAAGGAAAAGCGACACTCCATCGTCATATTAGTCACACCAGATTACAGGCAGGGCTTTTTACATCTATTATTGGAGCAGATATGATCGAATATCATAAGCCTGATGGGAGAGTATTCAATACTCTTCTTCAAGATAATTCTCCTATAGGACTAATATATGTAGGTGATAGTCTTCATGATTTTATGGCGGCAAAGAATGCCGGAATAGAATTTATTGCAGTCTTGACAGGAGGAGAGAAAGAAGAAAGTTTTAGAAAAAATGGAGCGAGAATAGTATTGCCCTCCGTAAGAGAACTCAAAGCTTTCCCAAAAATTTAAATTAGAGGAGTTATAACCCTAATAAAATGAATCTCATTGACATTCACTGCCACATTAATCATGAGTATTTTCGCAATGAAGTAGAAGAAGTTCTCAAACGAGCAGAAAAAGCCGGTTTAAAAGCGATTTTTCTTTCCGGTGTCAATCCAGAGAATAACAGAGAAGTCCTTCAATGGAGCAAAAAATATTCTTTGTTGAAAGCTTCTCTGGGTATTTATCCCATTGATGCTTTAGGAATGGAGCCTGATGAAACAGGACTGCCTGTACACAAAGGAGCAATTGATCTCGAAGAAGAATTCAAATTTATGGAAAAAAATCTTAAAGATATTATCGCGATCGGAGAAGTAGGCCTGGACTTCCATTGGGCGGACAAAGAAAAAACATATTCACAACAGGCAGAGAACTTTCGTAGGATTATCCGTTTTGCAAAAAAAGTAAAGAAACCTCTTATCATTCATTCCCGGAGGGCAGAAAAAGAGTGTCTTGATATTTTAGAAGAGGAAATCAAAAACAAGGAAATTCCTGTCAACCTGCATTGTTTTTCTGGAAAGAAAAGTCAAATTAAGCGAGCCGCAGAGTTAGGTTATTATTTTTCCGTTCCACCTAACATTGTGAAAGCGCAAAATTTTCAAGTTCTCGTTGAAATGGTGCCTCTGACACAACTTTTCACCGAAACAGATTCACCTTGGTTAAGTCCTTATCCTGACAGAAAAAATGAGCCGGCTTTTGTCATGGAGTCTCTAAAGAAAATCGCCGAAATTAAAAATCTGTCCGTAGAAGAAACAGCCGATGTGATCTGGAAAAATTACCAAAAGGTATTTGCAAAGGGGAAATAAATGGATCTTAATGAGGCTATTGCTGAACTAAAGGCGGAGAAAAGGCTTGATTTTAGTGAATTTATGGAGATCTTACGTCTTCTTGAAAAAGCTTTTCAAAAATGTAAATTTAAAGTGAGTAGAAATATCCTACTTGGACATCTTCGGTATCATTATAATATCTCTATTAGTAGATTTCTTAAAAAGTATAAATTATTTGGCAAGATCGAGGAAGTACCAATGGCAACTATTTCTTTCTGTGTCTTTACAACTGGGGAAAGAGAAAATGTTCCATTACCATTAAATATCGAAGTTATGGTTTTGCATCGATCTGCAGGGCAGATGGTTAGAGTGTGGCAAATTTACCTTAAAGTTAAAGAAGATAAACTCCTAGAAAAAGGCATTCAGAATAGGTTTAAAATCGAGAGAATACCGGTCTATAAATCAAAATTTTTTGTTTTGTAACGCTTATTCAGATTTAAACAAGTTCTCAGCTTCAAATCCGCCTAAAACATAATCTGGAATATATAACAGGCAGGCTATTAATTCTTTCAACCCGTACGCATCTTTATAATCAATAATCGCCTGAATCACTTCAGGAGGATAATGATAATTAGCAAAGAATTTTTCAACATAATGGCGCTGTTTTTCTTTATGCACTTCCAATTTTTTCCATTTATGATAGAGACGATAGTCATACTTTCGAATAATGTCTTGAAAGAGGCGAACCAAATGGACCTCTTTTTCATCTAGTTTAGTTACTTTCCATAGCCCGGACTGCTCTAAAGCAAATTTTTTAAATGCTAATTGAATCATCACTTTTACATCTCCCATGCCTTTTTTGATGCACAGATGCCCTAGATTTAGCAACGCTTCATAGGTAGCTTTCCCGCATTTCTTAAACAGGATTTCCAGGGGGGTGAGTGGTTCAGCAAATAGTTTCTTCCCTTTTTTTTGCAGAAGATAACGTTTAGTGTTATTTAAAATAAAGAGATTTTTAAAACACTGAAAAATACGCTCTTCTTCACTAAAACATTCTATACAAATACTATTATGAATCCGATCGGCAAGCTTTACTTCCAGGGCACGTTCTTTAGCGAGGACGTCAGAACAACGAAAAATTTTATGTATATATTTATAATAAAAATCTTTTTTATTTCTCGTCAAGAGTTTCGTAACGAGGAGTAATTGTTTGATGATCTCTGGATTAATCATTTTTTTTCGAGAAAAAGAGAGCAGTTCACGGCGAAACTGAGTGAAAACTTGTTGCTCATACTGGTCTAACTGATTCAAGCCTGTTGTAAACCCTTTTATTTTGTTTTCTTCTTTGAAGACATCAACTTTCTCTTCCGGTAAATCATGAATTAAGCCAGCACAAAGGGTTACTTCATCTTTAATTCCCGCTTGTTGGAGATATACTACAATATTGAGAGGATGGACAAAAGCTTCATCTCCATTCATTCGTTTAGGCAGTTTGGAATAGACATTTTTTGTCTGGTCGTAAAGATGATCAAATAATAGTGATGATTCCCGATAATGATGAAGGGCAGATTCTAATAGAGGTAAACTGGGAATGGCTTTCCAAAGTTCTAACTTCTTAAATTCACGGTACTCGGGAGAGGATTTTAATGCTGTTTTCATGAGTGGAGGTATAGTCTCTGCTTAGGAGTGATGTAATCAAGGATATTTTAAAGCTTTCGACCAAAGAGGGGCAAAACTTTTATAGTACGTATTTCACCGAGTCCACATGACCTTGACTCATTTGCGGGAAGGAAGCAGAATATTTATAACCAGCTTACACCAAAGAATGCTTCACAAAAAATATCCGGGCAATGCACAGCAAATTTGTAAGCAAATTGTCGCAGATTGTTGGAACGGCCGCTTCTTCCAGACTTCTACAGGCCACTTTTCCCAGTTTTGGACTCGCGACTTTGGATTGTCAACACAAGCTTTATTAGCATTAAACTATCACCACGAAGTTCATCAGACCTTGCGCTATGCTTTAAATCATTTCAAGGATCAGGGGAAAATCACCTGCGCTATTGCTCCCAACGGCAAACCTTTTGACTTTCCAAAATACGCGGTAGATTCCCTTCCCTGGCTTATTCACAGTATTAAATTAGCAAAATTTCCGTACTATTCTTATAAAGAGTTTCTGAACAAAGAAATAAAGCGCTTCTTTCATCTTGTTATCAATTCTGATACTGGATTAGTAAGACCAGACGTGCATTTTTCATCCCTTAAGGACCAGGCTATCCGTCGAAGTTCCTGTTATGACAATTGTATGGCCGGATTAATGGCAAAAGATTTAAGTCAAATGAAGAATCTTTTAAATCCATTAGACAAATATGATTATCCTTCACTTCTTCTGCGCCATTTCTGGAACGGTCATTATTTTTATGATGATTTACGAAAGCAGGAGTATGTTGCTGGCGATGCCAACCTCTTTCCTTTTCTCTTCCGACTTTGTATAGACAAACCGATGCTCGAAGCTGTAGTGCATGCCATTCGAAGCAACGAACTTGACAAACCCTTTCCCTTAAAATATACGAAAGATAGAACTAACATTGAGTTTATCTGGCAGGAAGTGTTTGCGCGAAATTATGAAAGTAACGCCGTATGGATGCATATGGGGCCATTGTACGTAAAGATCGTAAAAGAAATAGATCCTCAATTAGCCGCAGAATATAAGGAAAAGTATCTGAAACTTATTGAAAGTCACGGAAACTTCATGGAAGTGTTCACATCTGAAGGAAAGCCCTTTAGCAGCCCATTTTATTACGCTGATCAAGGAATGTTATGGGCAGCAAATTATTTGATGTTGTGAAAGGGAGGAGAAAGTGTTTGCATGAATCCAAAAATTTCGATCATCATTCCAGCATATAATGAAGAAAAATATATCCGCCAGACTTTACATAGCCTTAAAGTTCAAACTTTTCAAGATTTTGAAGTAATCGTCGTTGCCAATGGCTGTACGGATAAAACAGAAGAGTTAGTGCGAAAACGCTTCTCACAAAAAGTAAAACTGTTTTCTCTTTCCGAGCCGCATGTTTCTCGTGCTCGTAATTACGGGGCTGAGAAAGCTCAGGGAGAATTTCTCCTCTTTCTCGATGCCGATACCATCCTTGACGCAACTTCACTCCAAAAAATAAACCAATCGTTTCATCATCAACAAGCGATAGCGACGACAAAAGTAAAACCTGATGATTCTAAAATGAAGTTTAAAGTCTCCATGATGTTTAAGAATTTTTATAATAAGACTGGTTTATACAAAGGGTGTGGTGGTGTTCTTATTTGTCGCAAAGAACATTTTTTTAAAGTACAAGGCTATGATGACTTAGTGGTGAAAGAACATAAGAAGCTTACAGATAAGTTATTGCAATATGGTTCTTATATGGTGATCGATACCTACGCGACCACTTCCATGCGGCGGTTGCAAAATTGGGGGCTGTTAAAATCAACCTTCTTTTGGACGCGGAAATGGCTTCAGGATAAAGTGGGAGATTTACGAAAGAGTGAATATGAGATGGTGAGATGAAAATTTTGAATATCCCGTAATCTTTATTAATCAAGAAAAAACTCTCCCGCTATGATCATTACCATTTCTGGAACAGCCGGCAGTGGCAAAAGCAGTATAGCCAAAATTATTACGAAAAAACTGCATGCCCAGCGCGTGTATGTGGGAGGAATGCGGCGGGAATTAGCACGAAAGAAAGGTTGGACATTGGAAAAACTTAATGAATATGCGCAAACTCATCACGAAACAGATGTTGATGTTGACAAAGAAGCTGCGGCTGAAGCGCGAAAACTAGCAAAAAAAGGAAATGTAGTTGTAGAAGGACGTACTCAATTCCATTTTCTTCCTGAATCCATTAAAATTTTTATAAAAGTTGATTTGAATACGGCAGCAAAACGCATCTGGAAAGATTTACAAAACAAAATAACAAAACAAGAACGGAATGAAGGTGATCTGAAAAGCCTTTCAGAAGCAAGAAGAGAGATCCAGAAACGAGATCATAGTGATGCGAAAAGGTATATAAAATATTATGGTTTTGATCATCGAGATGAATTACAGTATGACTTTGTAATTGATACCACTAAGTTGACATTAGAAGAAGTAACGAAAGAAATTATGGGTTTTATAAAAAAGGAAAGACTCGTGACAAACCGGCTTTCTGCTCATAAAGTCGGATAAAAAAATATCTTTGTTTCACCCGCAACAACTCTTTCATTTATTTCCTTTGCTGTTCTAGAATCCATAATTTTAGTATTAGTAAATTTCGCAATATCGATAATCAGTGATATCACATTTTGGGGCTATTTGCTATTTTTTCCATCCACATAAATTCTTCCATTACCTACTTCTTTTAGAATTCCCTCAACGGTAGTATTGTATAAGAAAATGTGAGCATTATCATGGGCGATGACATCTTGCCTTATTTTTGAATCATAGAACTCATAAGTGACATTTTCCCTAGCGATAGCTATCATCGCTTTACTGTTTCTCACAATAATTCGTGACGTTCCTCCATTTGATTGGAAATCAGCTAAATCAGAATTAGATATCTCCACAGTGGCATTATTAAATCCTTGTGGATACCAATCCCGCACAAAGGTATTTTTAAGTCGTAAATGGTTGGTATCAAAGATGATGTTTAAATCTTCATAAAGCTGGTTTTTAAGGCCACTAACAACAACTTTTGGACTTCTCTTTTCAGGTGTAGTCCAATCCGAACCAGCATTTAAACCAATCGTCATTTTAGAATTCAGGAAAGTTATGTTGGTATATTTATCCAATGTTGTTCCCCAATCTGTAAAAGTGGAATTGGTTGCTCTAATTTCAATGATTTCTTTGTTGTTTTTGTGAATGACCAAATCGTAGGTATCAACAAAGCCTTGCGGCAGTTCATATGTGCCTTCTAATTCTGAAAGAACTAATTCAAAAAAAAGGCTACTCTTTTCCGCCTTAACCTTAACATTCCCGCTCATTGTAATCCCAACAACACTATTCTTAATAGAAAACGTTACACTATCACTACTTCCATGCCAAGGAGTACAGCAATCTTCTCCTCTTACGTCATTAAAAATAACCCGAGCGGCATCATTATACTGAAAATTAAACCATTTTCCTCCTGTTCGTAGCTTTACCATTTCCATGTCTAAAGTGGCGTGATCATTAACATACGCTCTATACTGTTGGTTAAATTCCTGATCAAAGAAAAGTTCTGAGTCTTTAACAACTAAATGACCAGTTCCATTAACAATAAGATTTCCTCGAAGAATCAACTTTGTATTGTTAAGATGGTATGTTCCATTTGTAATTATTAAATCTCCTTCTTGTATCTTTTCTTCAAGAATTGGTTTTCCAGGATGTTCGGTAGAAGATGCCGACTTGTCTTTCATCTCACGTTTTACTTCTTCAACAATTGGAGACTCTTTTGGAATTGAAGAGGGTTCAGCATTTTTTTCTTTACTCTCAACCATTTCATTTTCCTTACAGCCCATGAAAAAAATCAATAAAAGAAATAACAAAATAATTACACTCAACTCATTTTTACCCATTCTGGATTGTATAGAGAACACCTTAATTAATTTTACCTCTATGAACGTAAAAGAATTTTAAAACAAAATATGAAGTCTGTTTCTGCTTGGGATAAGAAATGAAACATAAAGTGAACAATTTACTTTTAATTAGCATTAGGCGAAATTTCTAGAATAAATTTTCTATCCAAAATAGGCGACTTTCTCTTCTTTCATGCTTTTTGCTCGTGCAGTGCTAAAGTAAGTGTCAAGCTGTTTGTACATTTCTTCAATTTCTTTATCTACGGAGGGATGGATCACAGCCAGGGCTTCTTCAAAGTTTTCTTTTGTAATTTCTTTCGCTTTTATATCCTTTCGGAGAGTGATCATTCCCGCTTCACGGCAAATTCCTTCAATATCTGCCCCTACGTATCCTGCTGTCTTTGAGGCTAGAGAGTCAACATCAACATCTTTTGCCACGGCCATTTTTGAGATGTAAATTTTGAAAATTTTCTTTCGTCCTTCTTCATTCGGCACGGGAGTAAGAATAATTCTATCAAATCGTCCTTGACGAAGAAAAGCTGGATCTACAATATCTGGTCTATTGGTAGCGCCAATTATAACGACATCATTAAGGCTTTCTAGTCCATCCATTTCCGTTAGCATTTGGTTAACAACTCGTTCTTGTACATGGGAGTCTGTATTGGAAGACCGTTTTGGCACTAAAGCATCTATTTCATCGAAAAATAAAATTGTGGGAGCCGTCTGGCGTGCTTTGCGAAAGATTTCCCGCACCGCTTTTTCAGATTCGCCAACCCACTTGCTGAGTAAGGAAGGGCCATTAACAAGAATAAAGTTAGCTTCGCTTTCCTTTGCCACGGCTTTGGCAAGAAGTGTTTTTCCTGTACCAGGAGGGCCGTACAACAAGATACCTCGAGGAGGTCTAATTCCTAATCGCTTGAAGATCTCTGGTTTTTTTAGAGGCCATTCTACCGCTTCTTTTAGTTTTTCTTTTACGTCATCTAATCCACCAATATCTTCCCAGGAAACGTCTGGCGTTTCTACTAGTACTTCCCTCATCGCAGAAGGGCGGACAACTTTGAGCGCTTCAAGGAAATCTTTTTGTGAGATCATAATCTTTTCCAGAATTTCTTTAGGGATCGATTCTCCTTCTTCGATGCCTTCAGCTTTGAGCTGAGGAAGTATTCTTCGCAAAACAATCATGGCTGCTTCTTTAGCTAAAGAGTTGAGATCTGCGCCTACGAAACCATGAGTTATACGTGCTATTTCTTTGAAGTTGGTATTTTTTTCGAGAGGCATGTTTCTGGTATGAATCTTCAGAATTTCCAAGCGCCCTTCTTTGTCAGGAACGCCAATTTCTATTTCTCGATCAAATCTTCCCGGCCTTCGCAGCGCGGGATCAAGCAGGTTAGGCATATTTGTTGCGGCAATAACAATTACTTTCCCTCGTGATTTCATGCCATCCATAAGGCCAAGTAATTGCGCGACAACTCGTTTCTCTACATCTCCCCGTGTTTCTTCTCTTTTTGTGGCAATGGCATCAATTTCGTCAAAGAAAATAATAGAAGGAGCATTTTGTTCAGCCTCTTCAAATTTTTTTCGTAGGTTCTGTTCACTCTCGCCGTAAAATTTACTGATGATTTCTGGCCCGTTAATAAGGATAAAATGAGAGTTTGTTTCCGAAGCTACAGCTTTAGCGAGCAGCGTTTTTCCCGTACCTGGGGGGCCATGAAGTAAAACTCCCTTTGGGGCTTCAGTGCCTAGGCGTTCAAAAATCTCAGGATGTTTTAAAGGCAGTTCTACCATCTCCCGTACTTTTGTGATTTCTTCCCCTAGTCCACCGATATCTTCGTAGTTAATGCCCAAGCTGATACCTTCTTCTTCTTTAATGTCAACGGCTTGAGGGTTGAATTCAATTTGTGTTTCGGCGTTAACAATGACAATTTCTTTCTTGGGGTTAGTATCTACAACAATGAATTTTAAATCGCCAAAGCCAAAACCGGCAAATTGCTCTTCCATCATCGTGAAAATGTCGGTGATTTCCCGGCCTTGAAAATCAACACGTCTTCTGCTGCTTTTTCCTAATGAAACAATGTCTCCTTTGAGAAGGGCTTTGCCGAATAAGCCTTGTTTGAACAATTGTGGTGCGGCTTTGACCATCACTCCTTGATGAGCAGGGGCAATAGTTACTTTCTTTGCTGGTTTCACTTCCGCTTTTTCTACGCTGACCATTTCGCCGATAGAAGTGCGCGCATTTCTTCTGCTGTTCCCGTCCATGCGAATGATATTAAGCCCGATATCTCCTGGATAGGCACGATCAACAATAGCAGCCGTGACACGTTCTCCTTTAATCTGCACAATATCTCCTATATTTGCTCCTATCTGTTTCATGAAGTTAGAATCTATTTTGACAATTCCTTTATTTACATCGTCCTGAACGGCTTCCATGACTTTTAATTTAATCTGCGGCTTATTCATTGTTTCCTCTTCCATTTTAGGACTATAAATTTATAAACGTTGTGGTAAAAAATAAGTTTGAAAGAGTCGTTTTTCTACTTCTTTTTTTCGGCCTGAGTTTCCGGTTGAGGTTGCCTAACTTTTGGCAAAGGCAAGGGGCTGGGAAGGTTTACATCTTCGCTAATCTTAATGGCTTGGATGTTTCCTTTATGTAAGGCGGCATTAATAACTTCTTCCATAACATCTAAAGGGATTCTTTTTTCTTTGTCCCAATTAGTCTTAATTTCCTTAATTTTCTTTTCTTCATTGACATAAAGAACTTGCCCTTCCACTTCGATTTTCCCCAAATCAGGCTCATAATTACAGACAAAGGCAAAGTTAAATTTTAGCCCTTTTTTACCGTCAACAGCAAAATCCATTTCTTCTAATTCCTTTAAAGAAACGTTATTATTAATTTTTATCTGCCCACCCTTGGCGTTAAGATCTCTGCTGGCATGAACTTTATTTAAATTTATTTTTACAATTGTCATGGTTTAACCACCTATTCTTCTGTTTACAGAATCTTTAATAGAGCTTCTTTATAAATTTTGCTTTTGTGCGTATGTATTAAGTCTTCTTTTGGCTTTAGCATCGGTTCGCCTTTGGAGGGGTGTAGGCAAGGGCAAAAATTCCTCTTGGAACATGAAAATAAACAGAGATTTATTTTCAGTACTGAAATGTGATATTTTTCACATTTCATGAATCCCCTTTTTGCTGGATCTTAATTGGCGAGA
>JAGVYE010000023.1 GCA_018303445.1 Candidatus Woesearchaeota archaeon | reverse complement strand
CACAGCTACCGCATACTGCAGTTTCCGATTATTATGCAATCCTTCATCAGTTTCGCCATCGCAATCATTGTCTTTACAGTCGGGAATTTCCGGTTCCGGTAGTTTGGCGCCATGGCATTCGTTGTCTCCGCCAATTACCCCGCCAATGCACAGTTCAATACCTGTAATGCATGACCCTTGTCCAATAGTGGGATGATTTAATGGCAGTTCTATCGTAATAATATTGCCATACTGATCCATTTGGCGAGTTTTATAACACGGCTTGGCTTCCGTCTGCACCGTTTCCGGCTCTAAGCCGCAGGTGTCAGGAATTCCATTGCATAGTTCTCGTTCAGCAGGCCCGACATAATTTAAACAAGTCAAATTTTCATTAATGCAAGAATAAGTGCCGGCAGAACAGCGGCCGAGGCCATCCAATTCTAGATTTTCCCCTAGTCCAGACCCGCATTTCTGCCCTTTTTCGGGAAAGGATTCATTAATTTTAGAATTGCAGTTGTCATCATATTGATTGCATAATTCCACAGCACTGGGATTAATATTGTTATCCAGATCGTTGCAGTCGTATTTAAACACCTCGGGAGAGCAGTCCTGCCCAGAAATACAGTTATCGAATGTTCTGGCGCAAACCGACGGTGGCACTCCGACTTGGTAGACAATTTCTAGATTATTATTACAATAACTGTCATTATCTTCATCGCAGCCGTTGTCTGGGCCGCCAGCGCAATCAGAATCTTTCCCATCATTGCAAATTTCCGGCCAGTCGGGAGAGCATTGGACCGGCCCTAACGATTCCTTATCGCAGCTGCTGCATGCTAATGAAAAAGAAGATAAGAGAGGAAGAACTAGCCATTTTACTTTTCGCACTATACCCTCTAGTACTGCCATAACACTAATTTTGAGGGATCATTCCGTTATTTATAAATATTTAGATTATTTGTGTCTGTGAGACAGTAAAACCATATTCTAACTCTTAAGAATAAGAAAAGAACAGGGTGGAAATTTGCCCAGAAAAGAGAAGAAAGGGTAGATACGGCTTACGGACTCACAACCGTAGAGCATAATCTATTTTGGGTGGGAGCATAACTTTACTGTCCCACACTCATCGTAAGACGCAATCCTTATATATAACTTCTAAATTCCATAGTAAATTCACTAAAAGTATATGTAGTATATACAAAAATGAAAAAACAAGGAAATTTGGGAAATAAATTACTACCTATTGGATCACTGGGTTATCAAGGATCGAGTGAAAGTGTTCAAGAGAGAATGGGATATGTTCTTCAAGCTCTTCGGGGTTTACAATTTGTTGCTGAAGAGAGAAGTGGAAATGGTTCTGGTTCTTATGATAAATATTCTTCTTTTTGTTCAGCTTTTGGCCGTGTCCCAGTGATTTCTGTTGAAACTTTGGTCAAAGATAGGGAAGCCTATATTGATGTGCGTGCTCAACAAGGAAGTTATGCTTTTGAGGCTGATTTATTCGCCCAAGGATTAAAAGAAGAAGGTTTTCGTGAAGTGAAAAATGTGGGAACGCGTCTGAAAGATGGTTCTAAGATGTTACTTGGTGGACTTGTTGCTGGTGTAACGAGAGGCTTACAAGCCGTGAGGCCTACTACTCGGCATACAAAGAGAGTCTATGAAGCCCTTAACGATGCAAATTTGCCGGATATTTTAAAAGTATACAAACCATCTTTTACAGAACAACTTCATAATGCTGTAGAGAGAGCCCTTTCTGTATTTGATGATTATGTTCTTCGTGGTAAGCGGGATACAATGGCCTTATGGATGGCTGTTGATGACGCTTTTACAGAATATGGACGTGAAATGCAAAGAACGACAGCTTCATTAGAAAGTGATGTTGCTCCAATTTTGCTTACTAAAATAAAAGGCGGAAAAGTTCTGACTACTACTAGTGTGGATCATTTTCTTCCTCTCTCACCAGAACGTCTTTACCCATTAATTCAGAAAACTGACACTGGAACGGGAATTGTTACTGGTTTATCTCTAGTACCACCATTCCCTTACGATCCATCAGACCCAGGGCTTGTTGTAAATGGACTTGGAAATCTGCTTGCTGATCCTCAGCTTCGTGATGAAATTCCTACGGAGGTAGTAATTCCAGAGCATTTCCGAAGGACGCTAGAAGTTGTGACAACGAATCCGGATTCTAAAGGAATTGAAGTTCTTCTTGAAAGGGAAAAGTCAGACGATGCAGAAACACGTTTGTGAGCCGAAACTCTTAAATAAAGCTCTTTTTCTCTTTTCTGTTTATGAATCCGAGTAAACTTCGTGATCTTTATTTTACCTTTTTTAGATCTAAGAAACACGCTTTTGCCCCTTCGGCTTCGTTAATACCACTTAATGATCCTTCGGTTCTTTTTACAACGGCCGGAATGCAGCCCTTGGTTCCTTATCTCAAGGGACAGCCCCATCCTGAGGGAAAGCGTATCGTGAATATCCAAAAATGCCTTCGTACTGTTGATCTTGAAAATATCGGTGACAATACGCACCATACTTTCTTCCAAATGTTGGGAAATTGGTCTTTAGGCGATTATTTTAAGAAAGAAGCTATTGATTGGAGTTTTGAATTTCTTACCGGGAAGAAATGGTTGAACTTTTCTCTCAAGATGTTAGCGATCACGGTTTATGAAGGGGATAAAGATGTACCTCGCGACGAAGAATCCTTTCGGCTTTGGAAGAAATTAGGCGTCTCAGAATCAAGAATTGCTTTTGTAGGAAAAGATAACTTTTGGAGTGCAGGAGAGACAGGTCCTTGCGGCCCTTCAACAGAGATGTTTTGTTGGACAGGTGATGAGCCGCCTCCCAATTTGTTTGATCCTAATGATATTCGTTGGGTAGAAATATGGAATGATGTTTTTATGATGTATAATCGGCGGGAAAATGGTTCGTTAGAAGAATTGAAGCAAAAGAATGTTGATACGGGAATGGGGATGGAACGGACAGTGGCTGTTTTGAATGGCAAAAAAAGCGCCTATGAAACGAAGCTCTTTCAGCCCATGATAGAAAAACTGGAAAAGCTTAGCACGCATTCTTATGAAGAGAAGAAACGAGAGATGCGGATTATCACCGATCATCTCCGCGCTGCGGTCTTTATTTTAGGAGACGAAAATGGCATCGTTCCTTCAAATGTTGATCGAGGTTATATTTTACGACGCTTAATCAGAAGAGCAATCCGCTATGGAAAATTACTTGGTATCGAGGTCACGTTTACGCCTCTGCTTGCCGAAATCGTAGTTAAAGAGTATGGTGATTTTTATAAAGAGTTGCAAGAAAACAAAGAAAACCTTCTCAGCGAGTTGCAAAAAGAAGAAGAAAAATTCGCTAAAACTTTGGAAAAAGGGCTGCGGGAATTTCAAAAGATGGCTGCTGAATCGGATGTTATCAGCGGAAAAGAAGCGTTTTTATTATTTCAAAGCTACGGGTTTCCGTTAGAGATGACGCAGGAATTAGCACAGGAGGAAGGAATTACCGTTGATGAAGTTCTGTTTAAAGAAGAGTATGAACATCACCAAGAACTTTCTCGTACGGCAACAACTGGTAAATTTAAGGGTGGTTTAGCAGATCATTCCCCTCATACGATACGGATGCATACGGCAACTCATTTGTTGAATGAAGCTTTACGCCGCGTCGTATCAAAGAAAATTCATCAGAAAGGAAGCAACATTACGCCGGAACGCCTACGTTTTGATTTTAGCTTTGACCGTAAATTAACGTCAGAAGAAATTCAGAAGGTGGAGGATGAAGTAAATCGAATCATTCAAAAAGGTCTCGTGGTACGGCGAGAAGAAATGTCGTTAGAAGAGGCTAAAGCCTTAGGAGCAGAAAGTGAGTTTGGCGTAAAATATGCTGAGCGTGTTTCCGTTTATTTTGTTGGTGATTACTCCAAAGAGTTTTGTGGAGGGCCTCATGTCAAGAATACCCATGAAATTGGAAAATTCAAAATTCTCAAAGAAGAAAGCTGTGCGGCTGGAGTGAGAAGAATTAAAGCTGTTGTAAAGGATTGAGGTATTGGATATGGATTTTTACAAAGAACTTTCAAAACTTCCAAAAGCGGAATTGCATGTGCATCTTGATGGTTCATTGCGTGAAGACACTATCCTCTCACTCTCCCAGCCAGGAAATCCTTTTCTTCCTTATTCTTCCGTAGGCGAATTGCGTCAAGGTCTTTGTTTCCAAAAAGGTTGGGATTTGCGTCGATGTTTAGAGTCATTTCAAGCCACCCTTTCCCGTTTTACAGACTTTTCATAATATCTCTCGTGTTGCTCAGGAACTCTGTGAAGATCTGGCCTCTGACGGAGTGTCTTATGCGGAAATTCGTTACTGTCCTGAACTTCATACCCAAAAAGGGCTGAGGCCTGAAAATGTTGTTTATGCTGTCGGCGGAGCCTTACAATTAAAAGACCATGGTCTGAAAGCACGTCAAATCATTACTGCTCTGCGTAATTTAGGTCCAGAATATGCCTTGCGAATGGTTCATCTTGCAGAATGTATTAAAGATGCAGGAGTTGTGGGAGTTGATTTAGCAGGTGATGAATATAATTATCCCCCTGAACTCTTTGTAGAGGCATTCACCTATGCTCGGGATAGAGGAATACCCATTACTCTCCATGCCGGTGAAGGTCGTACGGAACAACTGGCGAAAAATGTTCGAACTGCAGTAGAGTTAGGAGCGCAGAGAATTGGTCATGGTGTAGCTGCGATGTTAGATGAAACGGTTCTGGATTTGCTGGCAGAACGAAAGGTTGTAGTTGAAATTTGTCCGACGAGCAATATCCATACCAAGAGTATTGATACCTATGCTGACCATCCTGCCCGGTTATTTCATGATCGAGGAATTCAAATCGTTCCCTGTGCGGATAATAGGTTTCTTTCCCAGACGACGACTTCTCAAGAATATCAATGTTTAGCTAAAAGTAATGGCTTCACAAAACAAGAACTTACGAGAATTGCGGCCCAATCTTTTGCGGCTTCATTTGATACCTAATGCAAATAAATACCCCTGATGTCCTTTCCCCGTGAAATCTGTCAGCGTGAAATGGAACTGATCAAACAAAAATATCTCTGTAAGCGGTGTGGTTTGATAAAACCATGTTGCGAAGGAGAGATTTGTCATGAATGAGAAAGAACAGGAATCATAACTCTTTTAATTTCTCTTCATATTGTTGGAGAAATTTGGGAAATTGCGAATGGAGTGGTTGTGGCAAATTGTCGATTGTAAACCAGCCGATTTCTTCGAATTTATGTGGCTCGCCATTTTTTACTTTATCTCGGTTAATAAGAACTTTAAAATCGAGAGAAATCCAATGTGTTTTCTGTTCCTGCAGTTCTCTGTGAACATCGTTGTATCCGAGAAATTCGTACTTTAGAACGTTGGTTCCATACTCTTCTTCGATTTCTTTCTTTAATGTGTCAATAACAGACTGACCAAATTCTAAGCTTCCCCCTCCGATATCCCACTTACCATGCTCATCACGGCAATTTTTAGATCGTTTATTGAAGAGAACATTTCCTTTTCCATCATGGCAGAAGAAACTTATCGTTACGCCTGTAAAATCAGTTCCTTTTTTCATCATGAGAGACAAAAATAAACTGTTTTATTTTATTTATGTTTTTCTGTTCTATAAACTTTATTAAACTTTAATTTTTCTTTTCATGTAAAGATCAGTTATTTTAAGGAATAAAATAAAAATAATTCTGCAAAATTCATAAATATATCTCCTCCCACCAATTTAGTTATTCTTGAAATTAATTATCCCAGAGCCATGATGCTCTTTCATTAAAAAGGAGGAAAAGATGAAGCGAAAAAAAATCCAGTTAAGAACACGTTTTCTACTGTATAGTCTTCCCTTAGTTGTTTTACAGACGTTAGGTTCTCCTTCTTCTCTTACAGATACGGCGAGAGCTTCAGCAGTTTCTCAACGGCAAGAGCAAAATGCAACTTTAGAACCTCTTGAAACAGCTCTATATTCTGAAGCTAGGTATAAATGTAATTTTTTGCCGAAGAAAGAAGATATTACTTTTGCTCCTCAAGATACGTTAGTAGGAATGATACAAAGAACGCTGCGCTGGGAAAGACTTATCGATGAAACAGAACGAAGATATGGTCTGCCTGCAGGTTATTTAGCGGGAATTGTTATGCAGGAAAGTTATGGTGAGCCATTACAGACAAATAGCACAAATGACGGTGGAATTGGCTTGGCACATATGCAGTGTCCTACGGCCCGAGAGTTAGGATTACGAACGTATGGAGATTGCCGCGGATTTTCTGATAAAAAACATGGCTTGCAGTTGTTGGAGCTGCTGAGAAAATGTGATTATGATCCTGCTTGTGTTGCTGACGGTGATGAGCGAGCAGATCCAGAAAAAAACCTTGATGCGGCAGCTCGTTACATTATGGAAGGGAAAAGGAAACATCAGAGCTGGGATCGTGCCGTACAATATTTCCGTGGGCCAAGATTTGTTGGAACCAAAACAGGTAAAAAATATTTAGAACGAGTTCTTCAGTATAGAAAAGCATATCTTCGTGAGGATTTGAGAGAAAAAGCACGCGAAGATTTTGAAAGCCGTAATTCTGGAATGGTGTTTACAGATTATCTACTATCTTATGCGTCTGAAAATAATTTTTTTTACAGCTATAAAAAATGCGGTGGCCGGGACTTTCAAACCAATTAAGGTTTTTGAACCCGGGTCACAGCCTCTTTACTGAAGCAATGGCAAGGCCGCATACTGACCACTGTACTACCACCGCGTTCTTTTTTCCTTGTTGAGATGAGATTTATTAATATTTCGCCAGTGGCGAGGTTCCAGGATCATTATTATATTTTTAGCTACAGTATAGTAGTAATTTCGGTAAATTTTATAAAGTACACGGCAGTTAGTACTTAAAATTGACTCCAAAAAATGTAAATCCGAATTGTGCTAGAGCACAGATGGAGTATGCAGCTCTTCAATGGAACTTTTATCAAGCTTTAGCCGCCATGGAACCACTGCCAGAGCTTTTGCTCTCTCAGTTAGGTATTGATTGGAATTCTACTTATTTGGAATGGAAGAAGCGAAAACTAAAGTTCCGTTTAGCTGAAGAGCATATTGGCCAGAACAGTATTGAGGGATTGATTCACGATAGCGGGCATAGAACTCCCATCATTACCGTAACAGAAGGGATGGAACATCTCGGTTCTTTAGGTATGACCAATTATTATATCGTCCATTCTTTGAGTGAAGCGGTGGCAATAGCCAGCAAGCTGGAAGTAATGGAGAGAGTAGAATTCCTACCTTCTGGTCCTGCAGAAAGAACTCCTAGTGGTATTGGTGGTTGGGAGATGGACCAGGATATTGAGCTTTACAAAAGATTTGTTGCAGAATTATTGGCAAGGAGTAAATCTATCATCGTTGGGAGAGTGAATCAAGTATTTGATAAATATCTTGTTGTAAAAACAGCCCAAGATTGGTTTGTTGCTTATAACAAAAACTATGGTGAGGCACCTTACGTAGTTACTGATATTAATGACTTATTTTTAGATAAACAAACTTTAATTAGAACTAAAGGTGCTTTTCATTTCAGAAGAGATACAAGGGGAAATCAGTGGATTGAGCGCTTACGGGAGTTTTTGTAAATAGGTGTGTTATGCTTAAATTTCTTAATTAGAAAATAAAATAAGAAAAAAAGAATCTATACTCTTAGCTTCGTGCTAAGCCAAAGACGGCTTTTAAGGCAACGATTAGTGTTGCGGGCACGAATAAAGTAAGGATCCCTCTTAACACATTGCCAAGAACTGGGGCAACTGCATCAAAGACACCTACTTGCACACCAAGAAACGAGACTAATACTAAGACCGTTCCGCTGGTGAGGAAAGCGGATGTTTCGTCATGCGTAATATTGAGCAATCCGACAACTATACCTAAAAGGAATACTATCCACAGCATCGTGGAATTGTATGCTCCCGTATAGCCTAATCCTAACAAAATTGCTAACGCAAAACCAACTAAGAATCCCCAACTTCCTACTTTATGAGCCATGCTTCCTTCCATAACTGAACTGGCCGTATCCATTGCAGACTTGCGCGCTTTCGCCATTTAATATTCACCTCTCTTTTTCATCATACTTGATGATGACTATAGTTCTGAAGGAATATTTTATTATTTATAAAGTTTGTTGTATTGATACTGGAAGAGATATTACATTATCTACTTCTGAATAAAGGGGTTGAACAGCTTTCCAAAGCAAAAACTTAATAAACAGAGTATTTAGAAGGAGTTAAATCCCCCCTTAGTTTAGTGGCTTAGAACACTCGGCTGTAGCAGTTGTTTGACGCTCGTCTTGGCGACGATGGAATGAAAAACAATCAGTCGTAGTCACCGAGGAATCCCCGGTTCGAAAATAAGGGCAGTCTGCCCTTAACCAACCCCGACCCTTCGGGGCGACGAAAGTCCGGGAGGGGGGACTCTTTTTTATTCAAATGAGATTTTTTATTATTAGGAATACAAAGTTTGGACACATCGAGAATCTTTCTCTGGCGATGCAGGAAGCACTAGAATATAGAAAAGTTATAGATCCATTAACTGGAGCGAGCCCTTCTTATTTTGATTTATCGATTGAGGAAGGCCATTTGCTGTCTATCCTGCAAGAATTCTTCGATTTAACAGCATCTTGCCATGCCGGTTGTTCGGTTGATGAACGGTCACCCAGTATTCGATTTAGAGTTGCGAATGAGAAAGATGACTCTCATTACGTGCTTAGCTATCAAAAAGAAATTTTATTCTCGACCTTTCGGGAAGCAGAATATTTTCGTAAGACTAATGTAAGGGGATGTTCTGTTCGTGATCTGGAAGCTCTCGTGAAAGTGTATAATAATCCTCTATTATGTCAAGAATCTCTTGCTTTTTCTAAAACATGGAATGATGGTGTGGTTGGGAATACAAGAACTGTAGAACTAACATTTCAGAATCATCAATTAAAACAAAGGAATGGATTTCATTATCTGCTGGAAGAAGGGGATCTTTCCTCCGAAGCAAAAGGAACAGTTCTAGAAAAAATGGAGAAAAGTCCACTGTTACACTATACAGTTGGCAGACTGATGTGGGGAATATTACAGATGGCTGCTAAATCATTACCCCTAAAATTAGATATTGAAGAACATAAAGGTAAAATACTTCAACTTAATCAATATTACAGGGTTGCTGATGGATAAAATTATCTTGAGTCAGGGCTTGTTCTTTACACATATTGGAATTTCTGAAAAAGAGAGAAAGAAAAAAAGAAAAATTTTTGTTGATGTGGAGTTGTTTGTTAATATAAGAAAAGCCGCTCGTACAGATGATATACAAGATACGGTGAATTATTCCTTGGTACATACAACTATTAAAAAGTTGATGAATAAAAAACAGTATCATTTACTCGAGTCTCTGGCAGAAAGAATTAGCACTGAATTATTACAACAATTTCCTTTACAAAAAGTTTTAGTACGGGTAAAAAAACCTTTGCCTTATAAAAATATAGGCTATGCTGCTGTCGAGATAGTAAGGAAATAAGAAAGATAGATCCCTAAAATGAATGAAAGTACAGTGCTTTTATTTCATTATTCTATTAGGTTCTTTCCAGCCATAGTGTCGCTGATACCCTCGATAACAACTCCAAATTTCGTCTTGAGGGTTACAACCAGATGCCTTTAACTTACTATCTCTGACTTGCAGTAAAAGGATTAATGCTCCTTCATTGAATTCTGCGTCAGCAGGAAAAGTTGCACAAATATTGTCGAGGTCGTCCCATTCTTTCTCAACAACAGCAGCACAGGATGAGGTGTAAAAATGATGTTGTTCTGGAGGTTTATTCCAAAAATTATAGGTAAGATAAAAAGTAGTTCCTAGAAGGGCCCCTATTACTATTCTCATAAGGCTTTGATGTGTTTGTTGCCGCATAGTTCTACTAATCCCTCATACTTTTTTCTTTTACGTCGCATGTTTTATAAAACTTCCTTGCTTTCTTTTCTGTGATGAAATACAAACTTATTTGTCTTGATATGAACGGTGTGATTTTTCAAGATGTTAACTTTTGGCTGAAGGTTCATGAAGTTTTTGGGACTGCAGAGCAGGGGAAGAAGTTAACACAACAATATCTTCATCGAAATTATCAAAAGCTTGTTGAAGAAATCATGAAGTTATGGAAAGGAAAAGAGGCCACTCCTTACTTTAAATTAATTGCTTCTTTACAATATATGCCTGGAGTTAGAGGCGTATTTGCCTTTATCAAAAAGGAAGGTTTTGTTACTGCGATTATCAGTGCTTCTAGCCTTGATGCGGCGCGAAGAGTACAACAAGAGTTTGGCGTCGATCATATTTATGCCAATGAGCTTGTTATTCGAAATAATTGTGTTACGGGGGATTTTATCTGGCCGATAGGTGCCGGAAAGCATACTAAGGCAGAAATCATTCGACATCTTTGTACAGATCTAGGAATTTCAACGAAGGAAACAATCTATATCGGTGATGATGAAATCGATGTTGAGGCCTTTCAAGAAGTAGGATTATCGATTGCTTTTAATTCTACGTCGGAAAAATTGAAAAAAGTAGCTACGTATATTGTTGAAGGTAATGATTTGAGTAAGGTATTACCCTATCTGCGTTAAATCTCACGAGAAAGTTTCACTATCTAATACTTTTCCTTAAACCTTACCGTAACCTTTATAAACAAACCTCAGTTTTTAACAGGAAATGGCGCCGGTTTTCTCCATCTTATGACAAAAGGACTAGATGGTAGATTGTCGTACGCCAAAACTGCCCTGGTAGTGTAGCGGCCTAGCATGAGGCCCTGTCGTGTTGGAGCATAGAAAGGCCTCGACCCGGGTTCAAATTCCGAAAAAGGAGGAAAGTCCCGGCCAGGGCGTAATGCTCTGGCTGGAAAGCAAATCATGCCGGCCAAGAGCTCTTATGGGCCGGTAGCTTAGCCTGGTAGAGCGCTTGACTTTTATGTTCAAGCAAAGGTATCAAGCGGTCGAGGGTTCAAATCCCTTCCGGCCCGCTTTATCATTATCGCGACTAAAAATCTCTAACTAAAATGGCTTTGGATACCATCAAACATCGTCTCGTACCGAAACATAGCAAAGTTTCTGAAGCAGAAAAAGAAAAATTATTTTCCAATTATAATATCACTTCGAGAGAATTGCCAAAAATTTTCATCAATGATCCTGCTATCGCGAAGCAGAGTAATTTTAAAATTGGGGACGTTATAAAAATTGAACGAGAAAGTAAAACTGCAGGCACTACTTTTTATTACCGAATTGTTGTTGGGGCTTAAGATCATGGAAAAATCAATACTAGTGCGGAAATATTTTGAAGAGAAGAAATTTGTTGAGAGTACGATTCAGTCTTTTAATAACTTATTGGAAAAAGGGTTACAGAATGTTATCGAAGAAAACAAAGAAGCCGAACCTACGATCATTCCCCATAATATAGAACGTTTTAAGATTCGTTTTGGGCGTATTACCGTTGGTAAACCAGAGATAACTGAGGCTGACGGGAGTAAAAGGCCAATTTATCCTATAGAAGCACGGTTGCGTAAAATTTCATATCATGCCCCCATCTTTCTTGAAGTAAGCACTTACATCAATGATGTGCAACGGGAGAATTTTATTGCCGAAGTCGGAAAAATGCCTATTATGCTTAAGAGTAAACATTGTAACCTTCATGGATTAAATCGTGATGATCTTATAAAACATGGAGAAGATGCTTCAGATCCGGGAGGATATTTCATTATTAATGGAACGGAAAGAGTTATTGTCAATGTCGAAGATTTAGCAGCAAATAATTTCATGGTAGAACGAGATGGACCGACGAGTTTTAATGGTCGTTTCTTTGCTTCTCGCGGATCTTATAAAATTCCTCATTCTTTTGAAAGAAAAAAAGATGGTATCTTTTACCTTACTTTCACCAGATTAAAGCAAATGCCTTTAATTATCATTCTTAAAGCGCTGGGGATGGTAAAAGACGAAGAGATTATGAAAGGTATATCGACGGAAAAAAGTTATGATGAAGTCATTTTAAATCTCTTTGAGTTTGTGGAAATTAAAACTCAAGATGATGCTATCGATTATATTGCAAAGCGTGTCGGCATAGGTCAGGTACGGGAAATTCGTATGGAGCGCACCAAAGAAGTTCTGGATAAATATCTCTTGCCCAATATTGGAACAGAAGCTAATTCACGCTCAGAGAAAGCTTATAATCTTTGTAAAATGCTGAAAAAGTATATCGATGTTTGTACCTCTGTTCGCCAGCCAGATGATAAAGATCATTACATGAATAAGAGAATACGGATGAGCGGCGACTTAATCTTGGATTTGTTTCGTGTAAATTTTAAGATTTTAGTTAGCGACATTCTTTACAATTTTCAGAGAATAATTAAACGGGGAAAACTTCCTTCCATTAGGGTTATTATTCGTGATAAGCTTCTCACGTCCCGTCTTTATTCTTCTATGGCTACGGGAGAATGGCCGGGAGGCAGGCAAGGCGTATCGCAAAGAATGAGTCGCACAAATTATCTAGATATGATCTCTCACTTACAGCGAGTAGTAAGCCCGCTTTCAAGTTCGCAGGAAAATTTTGAGGCTAGAGCACTCCATCCTACACACTTAGGACGGCTTTGTCCTATTGAGACTCCGGAAGGAACAAATATTGGATTACGTAAGAATCTGGCCATGCTCTGTTCATTGTCGCAACCTACGGAAGAGCATGCGGTCATTGAAAAATTAAAAACAATAGGGTTAAAGAGAGTACTCTAAAAATGACAGAAATATACCTTAATGGACGTTACATTGGAACAGTTGATGAAGCTCAGAGTTTTGTTGATGATGTTAAAGATATGAGAAGGAAAGCAGCTCTTGCCGATGATGTGAATGTTTACCATGATCTGGAAGCGAATGAAGTTTTGCTGTTTTCTGATGAAGGAAGGGCACGAAGACCTCTTATTATTGTAAAAGGAGGAAAGCCACTTCTAACAGAAAAATATTTACAGCAGCTGCGTGAAAGTGAAATTACCTGGTTTGACTTATTGCGGCAAGGAGTTATTGAATATCTAGACGCGGCTGAAGAAGAAAATGCTCTCGTTGCCTATAGCGGAGAGTTTCTTACCCCGGAACATACGCATTTAGAGATTAGTCCGGAAGTAATAAGCGGTTTAGCTACGGCTTTGGTTCCCTTTGCTAATTATTGTCCTTCTTCTCGGATCATTATCGGAAGTAAAAATCAGAAACAGGCGTTAGGATTTTATGCTTCAAATTATCATCTTCGTATGGACATGGATGCTAATATATTGCACTATCCTCAGTTTCCGATTGTTAAAACGAAAATACATGAAGTGACTGATTATGAAGAACACCCTTCCGGCCAGAATTTGATAGTCGCAATTATGTGCTATGACGGGTATAATATGGAAGACGGGGTTATTCTTAACAGAGCTTCCGTGGAGCGCGGTTTAGCGCGGAGCACGTATTTTAGACCTGTTGGCGCTGAAGAGTTGCGTTACTCTGGCGGTCTTATGGATGAAATATGTATTCCTGATAAAGATTCCAGAAGCGAAGCTGAATGAAGGAGATGTAGTAATAGGAAGGACAAGCCCTCCTCGTTTCTTAAGCAGCTTAGATGAGTATAATCTCTCTGCCGCAACACGGCGGGAGAGTTCTATTTCCCTTAAACATGGAGAGCAAGGGGTAGCTGATTTTGTGATCATTACAGAGAATGAGGAAGGTAATAAACTGGTCCAAGTCCGCTTACGGGAAGAGCGTATCCCTGAAATTGGCGATAAATTTGTCAGCCGTCACGGGCAAAAAGGAGTCACGGGGATACTAATATCTCAGCCGGACATTCCTTTCTCTTCTTCCGGCATTGTTCCTGATCTGATCTTTACTCCTCATGGTATCTCTTCTCGGATGACGATTTCTCATCTTCTCGAATTGATTGGAGGAAAAGTGGGAGCCCTGTCGGGGCGTTTTATCGATGGCAGTTTATTTCAAGCTGAAAGCGAAGAAAATTTACGTCGTGACTTGATCCAGTGTGGTTTTCATGAAAATGGAACGGAAGTTTTTTATGATGGAAGAACAGGAAAGCAAATGTTAGCGCGAATTTATGTTGGGAATATGTATTATCTACGCCTTAGGCATATGGTTGCGAATAAGTTGCAGTCTCGAGCCCGCGGACCAATTCAACTCCTTACTCGCCAACCAACCGAAGGAAAAGCCAAAGAAGGAGGGTTACGCTTGGGAGAAATGGAAAAAGACACTTTTATCGCCCATGGGGCTTCTTTATTACTTAAAGAACGCTTCGATTCTGATAAAGTTATTGTTCCTGTCTGTGAGAAATCTGGGTTGATGGGTTTTTATGATTTCCGCCGTAATGGCCGGTCCATATCTTCTCTTCATGGAGAAAATTCAAAGATGTCAGATATAGAAATGAGTTACGCCTTCAAGCTGTTGCTAGATGAATTCCGCACTTTAGGGATTTATGCTAAATTAAATTTGGAGAATAAATATTAAGGCTCTATAAAATGGAATTCCAAGTATATAAAAAAATTAAGAACATTACTTTTGGTGTTTTTTCTCCAAAGGAGATTAGTGATGCTGCAGCGGCAAAAGTTGTTACGCCAGAACTTTATGATCGGGAAGGATATCCTGTCGATGGTGGTCTGATGGATCTCCGTCTGGGAGTTATCGATCCTGGTTTGCGCTGTAAGACGTGTGGACAAAAATTGAAAGAATGTCCCGGTCACTTTGGGTATATTGAGCTCGCTAGGCCAGTTATTCACATTAAGTTTGTTCGTCATATTTTTGATGTCTTAAAATCAACCTGTAAGTCTTGTGGTCGAGTACTTATCGCAGAACAAAATTTAAAACGGCATATCTCTCTTTTGAACCAGATAGGTAAAGAAGAAGGGTTTGAAGCTCGACGTCGGAAAGTAAAGGAAGTTATAAGGAAGTCTAAGGTAAAGGAAAAATGCCCTCACTGTGACACCAAGCAAGAGAAGATTAAGTTAGAGAAACCTTATAATTTTTATGAAGAAGATGTACGTTTAACACCCATTGAGGTTCGGGCTAGGTTAGAAAAAATTCCTTCCGAAGATTTAGAAGTCTTTGGTTTTACTCTTGATCATTTTAGGCCAGAGTGGTTAGTGTTAACAATTTTGCAGATTCCTCCTGTTACGATGAGGCCGAGTATTACTTTGGAATCTGGAGAACGCAGCGAAGATGACTTAACACACAAATTAGGGGATATCGTACGCATTAATCAACGCTTATTTGAAAATATAAACGCGGGAGCACCAGAAGTCATCATTGAAGACCTTTGGGATCTTTTACAGTATCACATCACGACTTTTTTTGATAATGAAGTGCCACAGCTTCCTCCAGCGCGGCATCGCGGAGGGCAAATCCTCAAGACGCTTACAAATAGAATAAGTAGTAAAGAAGGAAGAATCAGGCATAACCTCGCGGGGAAAAGGACTGATTTTAGTGCGAGGACAGTTATTAGCCCAGATCCTCTCATTCAACTCAATGACGTGGGAGTTCCTTTTAGCATGGCGATGATTCTTACAGTTCCTGAGCGCGTTACAGAATGGAATAAGGAATACCTGCGAAAATATGTTGAAACTGGTTCTAAAAAGTACCCGGGGGCAAATTATATTATTAAGCCTGATGGAAAGCGTAAAACCATTACTGATGAAACGAAAGATGAGATTCTTCAAGAGTTGGATGTTGGATATATTGTAGAGCGCCATTTAATTGACGGGGATACTGCTTTGTTTAACAGGCAACCATCTCTCCACCGTATGAGTATGATGTGTCATAAAGTAAAGGTATTGCCAGGAAAGACCTTCCGTCTTAATCCTGCCGTTTGTAACCCTTATAACGCGGATTTTGACGGAGACGAAATGAACTTGCACATCCCACAAACGGAAGAAGCTCGTGCCGAAGCAAAAATTCTTATGCTTGTTGAGACTCAACTTATCAGCCCCCGCTATGGTTTAAGCGTTGTTGGTTGTATACATGATGGAATTACGGGGAATTATTTGTTAACGAAAGAGTTAGTTTTGACGCGTGAAGAAGCGGTAGATTTGTTGTATACTTGTGGTGTTGATGATCTTTCGCACTTGCCAAATAAAGACAAAGTAGATGGAAAAGAAGTATTTTCCGTTTTATTACCCAGAGATTTTAGTTTTACAGGAAAAGATAAGAGTGGGAATGAAGTGCGAATTGTTAACGGACAGCTCAAATCTGGGTTAATGGACAAAGCTAATTTAGGTCAAGAAAGTGGTTTAATGTTACGTAATATCTATGAGAAATACGGTTCTGCCTATGCGGCGGAACTTCTCGGAAAGATTTCAAAATTAGGTATTGCCGTGCTGTCACGACGTGGTTTTACCATGGGAATAGGAGATTTAGATGTTGGAGAAGAAGTCACAAATCATGTTCACGACCTGTTGCAAAAAGCGATAGAGGAAACAGAAAAATTAATTGCTGATTATTATTCCGGGAAATTAGAACCACTCCCTGGAAGAACGATTGCTGAAACTTTAGAACTGCGAATTTTAGAATCCCTTAATAGAGCTCGGAATAAGAGCGGAGATATGGCGATGAAGCAAGTCCAAGAAAGTTCAGCGTTGACAATGGCCAGAAGTGGAGCTCGAGGCAATGCTCTCCAAATAGCTCAAATGACCGCTGTTGTCGGACAGCAAGCCTTGCGAGGAAGAAGAATTGATGTTGGCTATAGAAAAAGAACTTTATCTTATTTTAAAGAAAACGATCTCAGTTCTCCTGCACGTGGTTTTATTCGCAGTAGTTTTAGAAGCGGGTTAAAGCCAAATGAATATTTTTTTGGAGCTATGACTGGGCGGGATGCACTTATGGACACGGCTTTGCGTACTCCTAAATCAGGTTACCTTTATAGGCGTTTATCAAACGCTATGCAGGATTTGAAAGTGAACTATGATAACACGGTTCGAGATGCAAGTGGAAGAATCGTGCAGTTTTTGTATGGAGAAGATGGCTTAGATGTTTCCAAAACGAAAAATGGAATTATAGAAGTAAAAAAAATTATCCAAGAGGTATTGGAACAATGAGAAAAGAACAAGAAGAACTTCTCCAAGAGTATGAAGGACAATTGCCTCTTTCTGTTTTAGAGGAAATAAGTTCAAACATCCCCAGTTCTATTACTAAAACACAATTGCAGAAAATAATTGAAAAAGTGAAGGAAGCATATCAAATTTCGAAAATTAATCCTGGCGAATGTGTTGGTTTGGTAAGCGCTGAAAGTATCGGTGAACCAGGAACACAAATGACTTTGAACACCTTTCACTTTGCGGGGGTTTCTGAGATGAACGTTACGACGGGATTGCCCAGGATCATTGAAATTTTTGATGCCCAGAAATCAATAAAAACACCACTGATGGAAATATTTCTGAAGCCACCACACAACCAATTAGAACAGATTAAAAAATTTGCGGCGATGATCAAAGAAACACAGTTTGGAGAACTTGTTTCAGAATATGCTTTGAATATCTTTGATCAAAAGTTGAAGATTGTTCTAAATAAAGTCTTGTGTGAAGAATATAGTATCGACATAAAAGAACTTGCCAAGCTTGTTCGTGCCAAAATTAAAGGGTTTAATGTGCAAGGAACGGATGATACCTTAGAATTTATATCCAAAGGGAAGCCAGAAGAGATAAAGCAACTTTATGATCTTAAAGAAAAGATTCGTACCATAAAGGTAAAGGGAATAAAGGGAATTATGCAAGTCTTGCCAGTAAAGCGTGATGAAGAATATATAGTGTTAACTTCAGGAACAAATCTCAAAGAAATTTTAGAATTGCCGGAAGTGGATACGCAACGGACGATTAGCAATGACATTAATGAGATTCATGAAGTACTGGGCATTGAAGCGGCACGTCAGGCCATTATTGATGAAGTATATCGTGTTATCGAAGCGCAAGGACTTAATATTGATATCAGGCATATTATGCTTGTTGCCGATGTCATGTGTACGAACGGGGAGGTAAAAGGTGTTACTAGATACGGGGTCGTTAGTGAAAAAGCAAGCGTTTTAGCTCGCGCTTCTTTTGAAACGCCGGTTAAACATTTGATAAATGCGGCGTTAGAAGGAGAAATCGATTATCTTACTTCTGTTGTCGAAAATGTTATGATCAATCAACCTGTTCCTTTAGGTACAGGATTACCGGGACTTATTATCAAAATGAAATAATAAGGTGTTCAGAAATGCCGCAAGAAAAAGATTTAGAAAAGCAATTGGAATTGTTGCGTTCACAACTTCAAGAAGGAAAAGTAGTTTTAGGAACAAAACGGGCACTTAAAGAGTTGCGTCAAGGAAAGTTACAGGAAATCTTACTGGCACGCAATTGCCCGGAAAGTATAAAGAAAGAAATAGGTTATTATGCAAAGTTGCGCGGTGTCAAGGTCGTGCAATTATCCCAGACAAATGAAGAGTTAGGTATTTTCTGTAAGAAAAATTTCTTTGTTTCTGTACTGGCCGTAATTGGAGAATAAATTGAGACGTTTGATACTCGACCAGGAAACGTTGGGACTAGCTTCTTTGTTAGAGCGAAGAACACAAGTAGAGGTTAAAGATTGTTTTCGCGAACAAGATATTATCTATTTTGTTGTCGCTTCAGGACAGATTGGCAAGGCTTTAGGAAAAGGGGGAAGGACAATCCAAAAAGTGCAGCAACAAATCGGAAAGCGGGTAAAAGTAATTGAATACAGCGACAAAGTAGAAGAATTTGTAAAGAATGTTATTTTGCCTTTAACTGTAGAACAAGTAATCCAAGAAAAAGGGATCTTGCTAATTAAAGACGACAATAAAAAAACAAAAAGTTTATTAATAGGACGCGATGGGAGAAATTTAAGTATTATCAATCGGGCTGTACGACGGTTCTTCGCCGTTGAAGTTAAGGTCGTTTAATTATGGCAGGAAAATCACGCGGCTTAGGAGCTGCAAAAAAATTACAGAAAAGACGAAGGCAGTTTAAGCTAATTAGCAGAAGCAAGAGAAAGAAAAGGGTCGATCCGTTGGGTGGGTCATCGCAAGCAAAAGCTATTGTTCTTGAAAAAGTTCAAGTTGAGGCCAAGCAGCCCAACTCAGCCATGAGAAAGTGTGCCCGTGTCCAGCTAGTAAAGAATGGTAAACAAGTCACGGCTTTCATGCCGGGAGATGGAGCCCAAAAATTGATTAACGAGCACGATGAGGTTATTGTTGAATGCATTGGTGGAAAAATGGGACGGGCAAAAGGAGATTTGCCTTGCATACGCTGGCAAGTTATTAAAGTTAATGATCAAAGTTTAGATGCGTTATTAAAAGGTAAAGTGGAGAAAGCACGAAGATGAGCGAACTAAAATTTTTTAATCGCTGGGGAACTGAAGGGGTAAAAGTAGCGGATTTTGGCTTACAACGCTACATCACTCTTGATCCTAAAATTATTCCCAAAACAGGGGCACGGTATGCTGGTAATCGTTTCCATAAGTCTCAGACGTTTATTGTGGAGCGTTTAGCAACAAAACTTATGAATTCAGGTCATAAAAGTAAGAAACATTTCATGAGTTCAGGCCATAATACTGGAAAGAAAAACAAGGCTTTAAAAATAGTGGAAACGGCTTTAGCGAAAGCAGAATTAAAAATAAAGCAGAATCCATTAGCCATTCTTGTAAGGGCCGTAGAAAATGCTGCTCCACGGGAAGAAGTCATCGCTATTGAGTATGGGGGAGCACGTTATCCTAAAGCCGTTGACATTTCACCGCAACGAAGAATTGACTTGGCTCTTAGATTCATGACTCAAGGCGCTTATTTACGCTCTTTCAATAAGAAAATAAAAATTGTCGATGCTTTGGCAGAAGAAATTGTCAATGCGGCACAAATGAGCGCCAAAAGCAATGCCATTGCCAAGAAGCGGGATATAGAAAGGCAGGCGTCAAGTAGTAAATAAGGTTTGTAGATATTTTTAAAGTTTAAGTTAAAATGGCGATTGATAACATGGTTTCAAGGTGGGAACGTGAAGATTCTCGAGTAATTGGTTGTTTTTCAATATTACTACAACCCCTTTTGTTGGTAGGTTTGGGAATTGGCTTTGGAATTAGCAAGTGTGGTTATAACAACTATAAATCTAAAGACTGCCATTCCCGCCAAGCAGAAATTGTAGCGCTTGATCCTTCTCAATCAATTAATTATGTTTTTCGAGATCATAATGGTTACCGAGTAAATTTTACTGATTCTGTAGGGATCGTTCAAGAAATAACATTTTATGAACAAGGAGAATCTTGGGAAGGAAAATTACCTACAGATATTTCTTCTGAATTAGCAGAGAAATTTCCTTCTTTAACTAGATTTAGATATAGCCCAGGGGTGGTGTTGATTAAAGATTTACTTCCTGGATCTTCGCCATTTTATCAAGCTGTTTGGTTTAGTAATCAAGAAAATCAACGATGGGGATTTGCTTGTAATAAACACAAAAAACCGCATTATGAAATTCATGTACCAAGAAATACCCTCCTTTGTCCATGATCTGAAGAAAGTGGTAGAAAAAGTAGACAAAAGATTTCCTGGCGTGAAATTAAATAATTATTTTAAGAGAAATCATTTTTTAAATCAGGAATGATATTATTAATATCTTCTTTGGCAAAAAGCTCCTTTTGCCAGGGCCTCAGTTTTTGTAATGATTTTGTTACGACCATTTCTCGAACCTGTTCTTCTTTTAGCACGAGATGGCCTTTAATCCCTAATTTCTCAGCAATTTCATTGCGTTTTTCGAGAATCATTTTTATTTTCTGATATTCTTCAGTAGTGAGATGCCAGTGTTCTGTTCTGGCATTCTCCTCATTTTCGAGAGAAGATTTTTTAACAGTTTCTGAAAAGAAACTCGCCCGTTGACGCACGAGAGGATGCACTCCTGGTAATGTTTTCCAAGAAATGGGTGGATTTTTGGCAAAAGTAATCAGTAATTTATTAGAGAAAATCATGAACGAAGGTCGATCTATTTCTTTTGCTAATACTTTACGGGCCTCAAATAGGGCATGGAGCACGGCTCGTTGTTGCGGGGTCATGCTCTTAACTCCAGAAATATCAAGATGAGATTGTTCTTTAAATTCCCACGGTAGTGATTCGAGGTATTTACATTCCTCATACACCCAGGAAAGACGATGCTTCTCTTGAAGTTCTAACTCCAGTTTTCTCTTTAATTCCAGAAGGTGGGCACTGTCTTGTGTAGCATACAATAGCATCTTATTTGATAAAGGCCTTCTTGTCCAATCAATCCTTTGATATTTTTCCTCTTTTTCGAGATTGAAGTACTCTTTAAGGAGAGAACCAAGGCTTATTTTTTGTTTGCCGAGAAATTCAGCCGCAAGCTGGGTATCAAAAAAATTACGTACTTTACAGGAGAACTGATGGGAAATGATCCGTAAGTCAAAGTTTATATCGTGAAAGATTTTCTGAATTTTTTGGTCTTCGAAAATTTCAATAAGTGGATTGATCTGTTTAAGGAGAAGAACGTCGATAATCCAATTTTTTTTTTCAGAAGAAATTTGCAGTAAAGAAATGTAAGTTCCGAAGTGGTGCAAGTTATTCTCACATTCAATATCAATCGCGAGAGAAGGTGTTTTTTGAAGTTCTTTACTTTCATTTACAAGATCTGAGTGGGCGGTAATGTATCTGAAATCATTCATTTTTTAATCACATAGAAAATTTCATTATTAAATTCCAGAACAGTATATTTATACCCTACCCTTTGGCACATCCACTCAACCCATTTTCTTCTTGGCGCATTCATTGGTTTTCCACTCATGGTGAGAGTAGGAAAGCTTATGACTGCATATTTAACAGGTAAGCGAATAAGAAGATCTTCCGTTCTTTTATGTCCTTTTCCTTGGTCAATAATATCTGTCATTTTGAACAAGAAAGCTACACTGGCCTGAGGAAAGTTTTGTTCTTGAAGGAAGTCTTTGATAATGGCTTCTCCCTGAAATTTATGGCTCTCTTGCTGAAGGAGCGTGAAATATTCTTTTATCACGTCAATCTCTTGTTGGTTTAGGTCATACGCATAGTAGGAGATGTCTTCTAATTCCATAAAAGAGAAAGAAAGCGGATTAAGACCACAGCCAAGATCAAGTATTACTTCTGGTTTTCCGGTGATCTTAAAAATTTGTTTATATAATAACACGTAATGGGGCCATCTTTCCCTGGTTGAAAAATGTGTTTCTAATAACTTTTTAATAATGGTTTTTCTTTTTTGGTTGTCTTTTTCTGTCTGCAGTTCTTTCCAAAATTTATCTAAAGCAGTAGATAATTTACCTCTTCGATATAATCCATAAACTTTACGCAACTTGGCTCGCACACACTTTACGGTTTCTTTGTATACTGCAGATTTTGCATGAGTGTTTTCTTCTAGTATTTTTGCGATCTTGGGTTCTTTTTTTAGAAAAAGAGTGAGATGCTCTTTTATGAAATCTTCATTAAGCGTTGATAGTTCACTTTTGCTTCTTATAGCAGTTATAAGTTTTTGAAGGGATTCTTCTTTCATCTCTTTTGAAGAAAGGTTTACACTATTTAATGCTTATGTTAAAAGATAGATTTTTAAAGAGAAAGAAGATCTTTTTTCTCATGAAACGAAAAAGCCAAGGGTCTTATGGTAAACGCTTATGGCGTTTCTTTTGGTATGATGATTCTGTTTTAAGTTGGATTGCGAATATCATTGTTGCTTTTTTACTTATCCGCTACCTTGTATATCCGGTTTTGGGAATAATTTTAGGAACTAATTTTCCCCTTGTGGCAGTTATTAGCGAAAGTATGGAGCACGGTCTTTATGAGGACAAGTTGTGTGGAAAGGAATTTAAGTTCTTCTATGAGTCCTTTGACAATTACTGGTCAGCATGTGGAAGTTGGTATGAAGAACATGGTATCTTCAAGGAAGTTTTCTTAGATTTTCCTTTTCTTAATGGTTTTGACAAAGGCGATGTTATTATTTTATGGAGAGCTAAATTAGAAAATCTTCAGGTAGGAGATGTTTTAGTATTCCAAAGCAATAAACCACAGCCGATTATTCATCGCCTTGTTCGTATTTGGCAAGAGGAAGGCGAAACTTTTTACCAGACAAAAGGAGATCACAATGGCAATAGTTTTACTCCCATTCAGGAAACAAAGATTGAAGAGAGTCGTATTTTGGGTAAAGGAATGGTTAGAATTCCTTATTTAGGGTGGGTTAAAATTTTGTTTGTTGATGCTATTAGACCTTTAGGGATTGTTATTGAGAAATGAGGTTTTTTGGCACATCATAAATCTTTCGCCATTCATCCCACCACTAAACTCGTGGGATTTCTGGCGAACTTATCCTAATGTGTTCATGCTACTGAGTGCCCTACACCGAACTTGCTCCCTTCGGTCGCACCCAGACATAAAATCTGGGAGACATAACGCCGTTAAGTCTAACTTGTTCATCATCTAAAATTTTTCTCTGCGACGCTACTTAAAGTATAGTTGACGCTTACATAATCTTTATAATTAAACCACGCGAATAATTATTCATGACCGATTGTTATGTAACTATCATAGGTGGAGGCGTTATTGGAACTGCTGTAGCTTATGAGCTATCTCAAGTAATAGACAACGACACAATATGCCTTTTAGAAAGAAATAGAAACTTCCCAGGAGAAAATCAAACTGCAAGAAACTCAGGCGTAATTCATGCAGGGATCTATTATGACAAACTCCATAGCCCTTTAAAAGCTCATTTGTGCGTTGAAGGAAATAGGTTATTATACCAATTTTGCCGGGACCATAACATTCCATCAAACCAAACTGGCAAGCTTGTTGTTGCTACTAGCGCTAAAGAAGATGAATTTCTTGATTATCTCTTATCTCGCTCACAAGAAAATGGAGTTCCTAATGTAAAGAAAATAAGTGGTGGACAAGCAGGAGAACTAGAACCAAATGTTAAAGCTTATTCAGCATTATGGGTTCCAACATCAGGTATTGTAGAACCAACTTCTGTAATTCGAAAATTAAGAAACCTTGCTGATTTAGGAGAATATTTCTTACTTGGAACAGAGGTTGTAGACATAATACCGCAAGATGAAGAATTTGTCGTAAAGGCATCAACAATTGGAACAGGAAATTATGAATTTTCTACTAAATATGTCATAAACGCTGCTGGTCTGCATAGTGATGAAATCGCCAGAATGGTTAATCCCGGCTTTCCTTTTGAAATCTTTCCCGTCCGTGGAGAATTTGCAAAATTCTATCAATCTGGAGGTCATCTTAAAGTTTCCAGAAATGTTTATCCAGCGCCAACATTCTACAGAAAACCTGATGGGTCGGATCATCTCACTGTTGGCGTTCACTTAACTCCATCATTTTCTGCTGGATTGCAGGGTGATTTTGCGCAAGATAAGGGATTATTCCAACTTGGTAGGGAAATCACAGTAGGTCCCCTTAATAGAAAAAAAGGAGACGAAGTTGGAAAAGATGACTTTGGATCAGACCTTGCTCCTCCCTCTGGGTTCTTAGAAAAAATAAAACAATACTTCCCGAAAATTGCGCTTGATGATTTGCAATTGCATCAAACTGGAATACAAGCGGTGCTTGCAAACAGTAAAGACTTTCATATTGCTCCTGATGAGATTCATCCTAATATGATAAATTTAGTTGGGATTTGTTCTCCAGGTCTGACATCTTCTCTAGCCATAGCTAAAATGGTTAAAGATTTTCTAGAATAATTATTACATCAGCAGCTTAAAGGTATAACACCAGCAGAAGCTGCGGAAATCAGGCTTCCGCTAGGAAGAAATAAGCTACTGGATTTAATCAAATACCGTTCAAAAATGAAGATGACGAAAAGATGACAGTATCAATGACTCAAAAAGTATTTAAACTAAGTCACCAATGAATACCCATGACAGAGCATAAAGAATACGTTGTTAAATGGAGTTATACGGATAGTCATCACTGCAATTTTTCCGAAGAATTACGTTTTAAAGGTGTAAACCAAGGAGATATCCTTGAGCAATTTAAACAAACAGACGCTTGGAAGACTTATGAAAAACTTCACGACCCCAATGCATTTGAGCCCAAAGTATTTTTCTATAGAATAGAAGAAGTTAGAGATTTGTCAAGTTTGGTTAATACTTCTGAATAATAGTTGTTATCTACAATTTTTTCCGCTCTTTATGAACTTAATCTTGCACAACTTTAAAACTAAAATATGCTCATTGCCAGACTTCGCTTAGTCGCTAAAAACAAATTTCTCTATTATTACGTCCAAATTTTACAGAGTGAACAGAACCGAGAATCGGAGGTTTTAGATAATCATTTTTTCAACAATAGAATTTGTAAGTACTTTTAGTGAATCAATAACGTACCTAGACTTAATATTTTCGGCGAGAACAGAGAGATCCGTGCATCCTAAGACGACAAATGTTTTTTGCTTAATATATTCACTCATAAGAATATTTAACTCTTTGAGCGTTCCTTCGCCTTTCATAACTTTATAGATTAAGTTGGTAACTCTCTTCTGATTATTAGGCTTACATATTTCAATATTTTCAAGATATTTTTCATAGATCTCTTTTTTGATTGTGGTCTCTGTACCAAAAAGTATAATTTTATCAATATTTAAAGACTCGATATAATTAGCAGTTTCCTCAACAATATCTATGATAGTAATTTTAGATTCTTTTTTCAGATAATCGACAAAAAAACTTAATGTGTTGCATGGAAAAGCAATAAAGTCAACATTGGCTGCTTCAAATAATAATACTGCTTTCCGTAATTCCTTCTTCACATCTCGCTCCCTGGTTGCTGATTTCGTAATGTCTGGAATTGGCAAATTGTATATTATTATCTCTGGAAAGTCCTCATCACGAAATGAATTAAATTTTAATTGACAACATCT
>JAGVYE010000022.1 GCA_018303445.1 Candidatus Woesearchaeota archaeon | reverse complement strand
ATAACATTCGCCCTTCGATCTGCAATGAACGGAAGCAACGGGGGTTACCTCGACAAAAACGTCTTCCGTTACATCTCCTATAGAAATGACATCCATCACCATAAAGACCTAGAAGAAAAGAAGGCTATTTTAATGTTTCTTTCGAAAATTGCCGATCAGGAAATCTATCTCTTCAAAGCCAGCAACGATTTGTGAGCCTGCACGAGATCATTTTCTTTAACATATAATAATACATCCGGAAAGGTATAAAGGACTTGTTCAATATTGATATCTAATAAAGCCAGTTCGCTCGTTACCCGCGCAATGACGCCTTTAATCCCTCGAATGTCTTTCTGAAAATGGAGGCGTATCTCCGAAAGGCCTTGTTGCACATCTAAGACGCTGGAAGAAGGAAACAACGCTATTTTAGAGTCTAAGTCCTTTTGGTTGACAAAGAGGGAAACAGTTTCTTTACCTTTAATGAGACGTACATTATCTCTCAATTTTTTATCCTGCAAAAAATCCTTAGCGATGATGTTAAATTGCCCATCTCTCAGGAGAATCATCGCCACATTATCTTTCGTGGAGATCAACATTTCTGAGAAGACGCGATTGGCACTTTTTAAGTTTAAAATGGAAACATTATCAACATCATAACGCCGTATCGCGCTAATGACCGCATCGAGAGTATAGGTAAGATTATATTCTTTTAGCACATAATGAGCCAGAGCGCGAATATTGATAATACTTCGCTTTAAACATTTCTGGAGGGCAATATCTTGATTTAGAATATCGGCAATTTCCTGATTAATACTTTTCATTTATTGTAAGAACGATAAATGACTTTAAAAAGGTTTATGATCGCAAATAACAAGTTTGCTCTTTGATAAAAAGAGTTGAGAATGCACTTATATTGATCGAACAGATATATGGTTCATGGAACAATATTGGATGCCGAAAAAACTTGATTTTAAAAATCTGAGGTTATGTTTAGACTATTATCAAGCGGAGAACCTTTTTATCCGCGACTGTGGAGGACACGAATCAGATGGAACTTATCGCCCCCAAGGCAAGAGAAAAGTTAACGAAAACTTGGAAGGAAGAACTTTAGACTTTAGAAAAGATAGAAGAAGCGGACTTTACATTCTTATTGATGGAAATGAAGTCTTTCACTTTCCATTGAGACAATACTATAAAGGATTTTCTCTCGCTTATGAACGAATTATACCAACAGAAGATGGTATTGGAAGGATGGTAATGTTAAGTACAGGTATTGACCCGTATGATCCTCAACTTCCAGAACCTAGAAGATCTATCCTAAGAACAGTTTTAGACGACCATCTCATGGAAATTTCTTTTCCAGGAAGAGTGAACCTTAAATTTCATTCTTGGTGGAAGAAGTCAGATTGGAAATACTGGACGATTGACAAACCAAGAAATATTCAGGAAGCGATACGAAAACAAGAAGAGGAATATTCTGAGGAAGATTCTTAGATTTTGAATGAGATTTTTACCATAACTTCAATTTCTTTTGAACCTATCACAACCTATTTAAATAGATAACACTCATTATCCTTCATGTCAAAAAGCAATTTTCTCTTAGTAGATCTTAATGAGCCAAAAACCAAGAAACTGGCAGAAACGATCACTAGTGAAACGAGCAGAAAAATCTTAAACCATCTGGCTGATAAAAACCATGATACGGAAGCAAATATCGCCCAGCTTTTAGAACTGCCGATTTCCACGGTTCATTACCATTTACAAAAACTCCAGGAAGCAAGCCTCATTACGGCTGATGAATTTCATTATTCAGAAAAAGGAAGGGAAGTAAACCACTACAAATTAGCAAATAAATATATCATTATTGCCCCTCAAAAAGTTTCTGGTTTAAAAGAGAAGCTTAAAGGAGTGCTTCCGGTGGCGTTAGCTTCATTGGCTATTGCTTTTGTAATTAAACTTCTGCAGGGAAACTTATTTACAGCGAAAGCGGGACAAACGGCAGAAAGTGCGTCGCCTTCTCTCGCTCAAGAAATATTAGAAGGTGCTTCAGAAGAAGCGGTACGTGAAGGAGGGGAAGAGTTTAAACGAGAAGCTGTAAGTAAAATCTCAGATGAAACCTTCTCCCAAACAGCAGCCTATGCTCAACAGAATATTTCCCAGAATATGGATATTGCTTTTTGGTTTCTTGCGGGAAGTTTCATAACTATGATACTCTATCTCCTTATTGCTCTCATTAGAGAGAAATGGAAGGAGTAAAAAAACTAGACTTCAACTCCTTTCGAATTCTTCACTTCATTTATATACTTGCCACTTTTTGATATAAATTATAAGGAGGAATTTACCATGACACTGAAAGATCAATGGATGAAATTAAAGGATAACTGGCTGTTATTTGCGCTTCTTGTTGTTGTCGTCGTTGTGATGGGAGTTGTACAGGACGTGCCACTACAATCATATGGTCAAGAAGTTTGGCCTTACTATAGTTCTGGTCTAGCAAAAGGAGAAATCGCCAGCATAAAGAGTACTGGTATCGCTGAAAATGATTTTGCGCCAGAGGTTATAGAGCGCAAAGTTACGAGAAATGCTTACCTGCGAATGGAAATTGAGCGGGGAGAATTTAAGACGCAAGAGGAAAAATTAAAAGCAATTGTTTCCGCCACGAACTCTTTCATTCTTAATGAAAATGTCTATAAGTCAGGAATAGGACGTTATGAAAGCTACTTTGGCACGTATACAATCAAAGTTGAGAGTAAGAAAGCCTCGGCCGTTCTTGCCCAGATTAAAGAGCTAGGAAAGATTTCTTCGATTTCTGAGAATGCGGCAGACATCACTGGTTCTTATACTAATCTTAAAGTAGAACTGGAAGTGGAAAGGCAGCGTCTGACACGCTATGAAGAAATGTACCGTGAGGCTAAAACAATCCAAGAAAAAATCGAACTTAATGACCGCATTTTTAATCAGGAGCGGACGATTAAGTATCTAGAAGATTCTCTCAAAAACACCAACCAACAAGTTGATTATGTGACAATTACCACTGAACTGCAGGAAAAAATGTCAGAATATGCAAGCATTACATTTGTAACTCTTTCAGAGATAGTCCGTTCGTTTGTGAATTCAACTAACTCCGTGATAAAACTCATTGTGTTTGTTCTTCCTTATGGAATGGTTGCTCTTGTAGGATGGTCAGTAGTACGAATTTTAAAAAGGAAGAAATAAGTTTATTTTTTATTTTCTTCTTTAATTACCTACATTCCTAATGTAGGTATTAAGTCTGCTCTTCTGTGGACAGTGCCAACTCGCTTTCCGTAAGCGATAAAGAGAGTGTGGCGCCTCTCCGCAGGAGCCGTCCCTCTCCACAGGTTCAGATATTCCTAATTATATCACTCGTAAACTGGCACGATCCACCCACAGACTTAATACATACTTCCTAAGGACTATTCCTTATAGGATCCCTGGGAAGAAGAACGGCTTCACGGATGTTTTCGAGGTTTAAAAGCCGTTGGGTGATTCTATCTAAGCCAAATCCTACCCCTCCATGAGGGGGAATGCCATACTTAAAAATCTCGGCGTACACTTCCATCTTATCCAAATCGATACCTTTTTCTTGGGCTTGTTTTTTTAAGATGTCAAAGCGATGTTCCCGCTGCGCTCCAGTACAAATTTCCACACCATTAAACAATAAGTCAAAAGATTTGGTGAGATTCTTTTTTCCCTCTGGCTTCATGTGGTAAAAAGGCCGTACTTCAGAAGGAAATAAAGTAAGAAAGACGAACTCACTGCCAAATTTCTCTTTTACAATTTCCCCGATCAGTTTCTCTCCCTCTGGATCAAGATCTTCGCCAAGGCCATACTTCTTCCCTTTCGCTTTTAACATTACTTTTGCTTCTTCCATAGTCAGGCGAGGTATTTTTTTAGGGATGGTGTGGCTGATTTCCAAAGTCTTAAGCTCATCTGGACATTCTTTTTTGAGATTTGTGAGTAGATCTACGATCATCTCTTCTATAAGATCCATAACTTCTGTGTAATCTTCTATGAACCCCATCTCCAAATCTATTCCTGTAAACTCGGTAAGATGCCGAGTAGTGTGAGATTTCTCAGCGCGAAATACCGGAGCGATCTCATAAACCCTTTCAAATCCCCCGGATACAAACATTTGTTTGTACAGTTGCGGTGATTGGGATAAATAAACTGCTTTCCCAAAGTAATCGACTTCAAACAAATCTGCCCCGGATTCAACACCAATGGTTGTTATTTTAGGGGTGTTAATATTGGTAAATCCATTTTTGTCTAAGAAGTTCATAATAATTTTAGAAATTTTTCCCCGCACTTTAAATATGGCTTGTACGCGCCGGTTTCGTGTATCTAAGAAACGATGATCGATACGTTTATCGATATAAGTACTGCTTTTGTCAGAATTATCAACTGGCAAAGGCGTGGCCGCCAGAGAAATAAGGCGGATTTTCTTTATCAGAATTTCAATTCCCCAGTGGGATTCTTTATTTTCCTTTACGGTCCCTACGATCTCAACAACGGATTCTTTTGTAATCTCATTCATCGCCGTAAATGAAGCTTCTTCGGTTTGCCCTTTTAATGCTAAGGTCTGCATATCGCCGCTTCGGTCACGCAGAATAAGAAATTTTATTTTGCTTAGATTACGAATTTCCTGCACCCAGCCTTGGATGAGAACTACTTTGCCTCTACTTTCCCAAAGATCTTTTAACAGAGTTCTTTGCATTTATCTGCAGAAATAGGGCTAGTTTTTATGGTTTTTGGTTGGAAAAAAGATATAAAGAGAGTACATTATCAGCTCTCGAGAAGCATGGTTTATCCTTATGCAACGAAAGAACAACTTACCTCAGGAAAGCCTTATCATTTTGCAGAGTATCCCCCAGATGAGTTCCTGAGAGATTATAGGCAGAGTCGGGAAGTTATTACTTTCTCTCCTTTTGATGAAATCAAAAATTGGAACGAGGAAAAAATACGAAAGGAAGGAAAATCTCTCATTAAAGAAGTTGAAGAGGGAAAAAGTGTTGAAACCAGCAGAGCATTAGAAATACTGTATCATATTCTAAAATCTAAGAACCTAGATTTGTATGGGCAAGCAGAACATCTTCTTAAAAGATATAGACGGAAAGTTGAACTCAAAAAATTAAAACAACAACATCAAGGAAAGGAGTTAAAAAATACAGGATCTGAAGCAGGAGTTTTCGAATATGTGTGGCTGGGAGCTTGTTTAGGTATCCATTATTTGCACTCCCAGAATCTGCAGTCTCTCAGCACGTTATTGAAAGTGAATGATGAGGTTATTGCCAAGGCCGGGAAGCTGAACAAAAAAGAGCAGAGTGTTGCAGCCTTGTCTCTGGACTCAGAAAAGATAGGGATACTTAAGTTGAAAGAAAATCTTCAGATACGTCCTCTAAAAGAAAGGCTGCAAAAAAGGAAATTAAAGGCAAACAATCCAACAACAATACAAAATCTGGGAATGATCGTGCAGGATAAATTACGGAGCCGCGCCTACCTGCAATCTTTACTAGAAGCGGGATTTAAGCCAGAAAAAGTTCTTATTTTGGAACAAAAAGAGGCAAGAAATGATGCCCTTGAAAAACCAATCAAAAATAATAAGTTCTTTCGTGATACGGAGAAGGTTCAAGAAACGTGCCAGCGAGTTCGTATTCCCTATGAAGTTATTGCCGCGGGAGATTTTAATATGCCGCAAGTTGTAGAGGCTTTACAAAAAGAAAAAGGGAAATATTATGTATTCAGCGGTTCTGGGATTTTGCAAGAAGAAATTCTCTCTACAGGAAAAAAATTAATTCATGTCCACCCAGGGATTGTTCCACAGTACAGAGGAAGCACCTGTTTTCTCTATAGCTTATTAGCGGAAGGAAAATGCGGCGCAACGGCCTTTTTTATGGATGCGGGAATTGATACCGGAAAAGTTATTCTGCAGCGGGAGTTTCTTCCTCCCGATGAAGAAACAGATATTGATAGAGTGTATGACAATTACATTCGTGCCCAAGTATTAGTGGAAGTGGTTACGAAACTTGTGAAAGAAGGAACATTAGAAGGGAGAGAACAGAAAGAAGAAGGAGAAACGTATTATGTCATACATCCGGTACTAAGAGTAATAGCCGGGGTGTATTATAGGGGGAGTTAGAGAATCCTAGTTTATAGAATGAGTTATGAAGCGGTGCAAAAAGCATTTCAAAATTAATCCTTTTTCTTCATTTCTCTTTAATAACTTTTATATAATCAAAATTGAGGAAGAAGAGAGTATGAACATTGTGTTACTCGCTCCTGGATTTCTCATCAGCAAAAAAGAAGCCACCTGGATTACGTTAACGGACTTGGCAAAGGAATATAAGAACAAAGGGCATTTTGTGGCTATTGTAGCGGAAAAACACCCCGGACTGCCAGTATTAGAGATTGTGAACGGAATAAAAGTATATCGTCTTTTTTCCGGAAAATTTCGGAAAGGGTATAAGACCATAAAAGAAATTCAACAGAGAGAGAAGATCACAGTTGATATTATTCATGGATTTGGGTCAAGTCCGCTTATGGCTCTCAATACTTTTTTTGCGAAGAAGGCCGCGCCAAAAGCAAGAATTATTCATACCATTAAGTCGCGTTCGCTGGAATTTTGGAATGGGGAAAAACTTTCCCGCTTGTTGAACAGCATGGACAGGGTAACCTTCCCTTCAAAAGTGATGAGAGAATTTTTTGTGCAGAAAGGATTAAAAAAAGAGAAAACGAGAATCATCCGCTCTAATATCAATACGACGCGATTTCGACCGAGGAACAAGGAAGAATTAAAAAAAAAATTTGGCTTTCTGGGAAAAAAAGTGGTCCTCTACTACGGAGCCATTCGTAAAGAAAAAGGCGTGGACTGCCTTCTCCAGGCAGCGCCAGAGATTGTGAAAGAGTTTCCTGATGTAAAGTTTGTTTTAGCCATTCGTTCTAACGCCGTAGAGAAGAAAGAGATTTACATGAAAATGGCCGAAGAACTGGAATGTAAGAACTATGTAACCATTACTCTTGATGACCTCCCTATTGAAGAGTACGTAAGCATGGCGGATTGCGTGGTATTAGCTTACCCTACTTTGGTTGGGACGGAAGGGAATCCTTCCTGCCTATTGGAAAGCATGGCGGCGAAAACGCCGGTCATTACTACTTCATTGCCTGAACTGCAGGAGATTGCTCAAAAAGATGAAGAAGTGTTGATGGCCATTCCCGGTGATGCGCATTCTGTCGCAGAAGAAGTGAAAAGATTATTTAAAGATAAACAGTTAGGAGAAAAGATTGCAGAAAAAGGCTATCACAAAGCACAAGATTTTTCTGTCGAGAATGTGAGTGCTGTTTTCTTACAATTGTACGAAGAGCTAAATGAATAATCTTCTAATACGACTTAGTAGAAAAGTTTCGTTCGCGCCCTCGCTTTCTCGACGTCTAGTATATTACTCGACTGTTTTCCCGAGAGCGGGGGCAAAGCGGTCTTACGAATAGACAAGTGCTCACTGGCTATATTGGCAACTTTTCTACTAAGCTTTTAATACATAAATTATATAAAGAGAAATTAGACGTCGGAAGTCATGAAAAATCTCTGGCAGCAGGTTTCTGAAGCAAGCAGAAAACATAAAGAATGGAGCATGATTCTTTCTGACTTCCTGGCGAGACCAATCACTTGGCTGTTGATCAAACTTACCCCCCTTACCCCAAACCAAGTGAGTATCATTTCGTTTCTTTTTGGATTAGCAGGAGCCTATTTTTTGTATTTAGGGGGAGATAAGAACTTCCTTATTGGCGCAAGTTTAGCCCTGGCCTATAATGTTTTAGATATGTGTGATGGGATGATTGCCCGGGTAAAAAATCTGAAATCACCCTTAGGGCATTGGTTAGATGGAACTTTGGGATTTATTCTCTTTCCGATTATAATTTTTAGTTTAACATTAGGATTGCATAATTATATAGCTCTAATTTTAGGGATGGCGGCAATTATGAGCTACCCTCTCCAATATGCGTTGGTTTATTTTTATAAACTGGAAGTTTTTAAGAGCAAGGAAAAAATGGAGATGCCGGGAAAATTTGAATTTGCGAGATATGCCTATGGCAGCAGTTTTTTCTACCTTTTCTTATTTCTTGCGGCCTTACTTAACAAACCATGGTCAGTGTTATGGTTCTGGGCGATATTTGGCAATGGATACTGGATGGTATTGCTGATTATACAGTACTTCAGCATTCGGAAGCAGGAAGAATGAAAATTTATTGCAACCTTGATGTTGATACAAGGAATTTTGAAGGGCGGACACAGTTAGCCAAAAAGATTGTTTCTTATTTGCAGGAACAAGGATTTCAGTTTGTCAAAGAAGCACAAGAAGCGGATATGTTTCATTTTCACAGCAGCGGCGTCGGAGATTCTTATCAGGCTTACAAATTAGGAAAAAAATTTGGGAAACCAGTGATTTATTCATTATACTCTAACGCAACGACGTCATTAGTAAGGCATCCAATTAATTTTTTAGTTCAGAAAATATTTTTGCAGAAAACAGCAACCAAATTCTTGCCAAGCTATAGTGCCGCGGTTCCACTGCAATGGCGGGCGTTCTTTTTGAAGAAGCTGAATACAATCATTGTTCCTTCGCATTATTTAAAGGATAAATTGTTTGAAAATACCAGGGTTATCCCTTTTGGGATTGACACTGAGAAATTTAAGCCGTTATCGCCAAAATCGGGAAAAATCATTAAAGTCGCTTATTTTGGCCACGCTAGTGTGTTTAAAGGATTAAATGACTTTGTTCTAGCGTCAAAAAAATTCTCTGATAGGATAGAAACCCATATTTTTATGACGGAGCGCTTTGAAAAAGTAGATAGATACATTAAGAAAAGAAATGACAAAATTAAAATTCAGGGTTTCATAGAGGATATTGTCCAAGCATATAATGACATGGACATCATTGTACTTCCTTATAGAATGGAAATTGGAACGGTGGCGACGCCATTAGTGTTATTAGAAGCTATGGCTTGTGGAAAAGCGATCGTAACAACTAATTTTGAATTTTTGAGAAAAGTAGTTGGCAATGCAGCAAAGATCGTGAAAAAATTCTCACCATCATCAATAGCGAAAGCTGTTAATGCCTTAGCAGAGAATGAAGAGGAAAGGAAAGAGTTAGGTTTAAAGGCAAGAATAAGAGCGGTGGAGAGATATTCTGCACAAAAAATGTTAGAAGGATATCTATTGCTGTATAAAGAATATGAAAAAAATTAACGCGATTGTTGTGAGCATTATTTTGCTGTTATTAGGAGGAATATTATTTTTTTTCTATGATGGGATGATCCTGCCAGGGTATTTTGGAATATTAATAATCCTAGAATTAGCAACTTTTTTTCTTATTAAACGTCTTCGTAAGGAATCAGCGTTGTTTATCACGCCTGATGATGAAAAGCCGAAATTAAGCCAGGAAGGATTAGAAAAGTTCTTCGCCCAAAGCTACGATCCGGAATTAGGCTGGACGCGCCGACCAAATACGTCAAAGCAAGAAAGGGGAAAACTTAATACCATCACGTTTCATATCGATGAACAAGGATCTCGGGCTAATCCTCATCACGAAAAATGGCCGGTAAAAATTACTGGCTATGGAGACTCTTTTGCCTTTTCTCGGCAAGTTGAGGATAATGAAACATGGGAATGGTACTTATCGGAATTAACGAAAACAAAAGTGCTTAATTTCGGGGTAGGAAATTATGGTTTAGATCAAGCTTTATTACGACTGAAACGAGAATTTCCGCAGAAGAAGTCTTCTATCGTAATTATGGCGATTGTTCCTTCGACAATAGTACGGATATTAGGAGTGTGGAAGCATTACCATGACTACGGGAATACGTTTGGCTTTAAACCATTTTTTACTGTCGAGAATGGAGAATTAGTGTATCATAGAAATTTTATAGATAGCAAAGAGAAATTTGAGAATTATACTACCTATCTACCAAAAATTCAGAAATATGATTATTTTTATAGAGAAAAGTTTAAGCAAGAGATGCTGGATTTTCCTTATTTGATTTCGGTTTTTAGCAATCCTCTGAGAAATATTCCTCTTATAAGTTTATTCTCAGCGCGGATGATAAAGAGGAAAAAGGAAAGAGAATATGAACAAGGGGTAAGTAAACCTTCAAAATTTTTGAACTTCCTGATGGCTATGCAATTACGGCTATTTACACCAATGAAAGTAAAACTCTTTAAGAAAGAGTATCCTGCGCTGTTATTGACAAAATTGGTTGAAGAGTTTTCTCGATATGGGAAAGAGCAAGGATTTGAGCCTGTTTTATTATGGATGCCACAGAAAGATGATGTGCTGTTTATGAAAAGGAGAGGAATATATTATTCCCATTTTGTTGAGAAAATTAGCAAGAAAATGAAAGTTATAGACTTAACACCAATGTTAATGTCCTCTGATAATTTAAGTTCTTTATACTCTGACGATAATACTGATGGCGGGCATTTCAGTCCGGAAGGGAATAAGAAAGTTGCGGAGATGGTTTATGAAAAAATTATAGAAAGGAGCGCACAGAGGTGATGGATAATGGGAAATAAAAATTTTTATCCGGTAAGCGGAATAGATCTAGAAGGGAAAATCAATTATCGAACTATAAATAGTCTTTTACGGGAGGGCGACGCAAATTTCCGTTTGGGACCACAAAGTCCAAGTGGGGAAGGTTATAATAGACCTGCGCTGTATGTACGATCATCTAGACTGCCGTTAGTAGCGGAGTCTGATCCTTATGACTTAAGCATAGCAGATGATGAAGGGATGTTTGATAGAAGATCATAAGCACGAATTGTTTTTATTTTTCCTATAGAACGTCATAATAATTTTTGAGAAGATAGAAGAGTTCACCACCACCCCTTCAACAGTCGGCCATACACATCTTCAATAACAGTTTTATGCACGTTCTCTTTGGTATCAGTTTTAAGCTTCAAAGAGTAATGAAACTGATGATAAATCTCCAATTGTCTTCCTAAATTAGCCCTATTTTCTAAAGGTCTTCTTTTTAAGAGTTCATCAACATCGTTATACAATAAGATCGTTATCGTGGGTTTAGGAAAAAGTGACAAAAGGAATTTTCTAAAGCCCAAAGGTACATTTTCCATTAACATAATATCAAAGCTATAGCGATCTGTTATAACAATAGTGTGAAATAGTCTTTTAGGGAAAATTTTGAAAAAATAACGCAGGAGCAAATCAAAAGTGAAAATAGGAGCCGAGGCAATATAAAGCACTTTCCGTTGGAAAGGTGTTTTCTTTGATAATGAATCCTTAATTTTCCCAGCGTCATGTTTTTTTTCAGTTCTTTTGTATAAGTTCCCAATTTTAGTTATCGGCAAAAGATGGCCACGTCCTCTGCCAGTATACACGATCGCTGTTTTTCGACCAGTTTCTTTGAGATGGTCATGCAGCGCTTTCACTAAAGTAGATTTTCCTGCCCCGTCTGGACCAAGGATGCTTATAAGAGGGGCTGGGGTGAGAAGTTTTTTCCAAATAAGCCAACGAAGGAAGAGCTTACTAAAAGTTGCGAGATGAAAAAATCTTCTGAAAATGAAAAGAATAACTAAAGGGTAAATAGAAGTCCGAGAGAAATTTTCATTTTGAGCGTCGGAAAAAAGTCTTTTGGCGATTTCAGGGGTAAAAATTTTGGAAAGATGACCTAAAACATATTCTTTATTGACCGCTAATGATGACAGGAGTCTTTGATATTTTTCTTTAAAATATCTCTTGCCGATAATAGAATGGACGAGAAGCATGATAAAAGTGTCATCATCCGAAAGAACGAAGAAGAATTCTTTTTTCTGGCGATGCGTTAACACTTCTTCTCCAAGATATTTCATATCATTCCAGTAAATGCCGCCCATTTGGGCATCAAAGCTGACAAATTTAGTATTAATTATCTTAAAATAGGCTTTATGTTTTAGTGAGAACTGAGGTTGGCGTTTTGTAAATCCAAGAGTAAGCAGAAGACTATGAAAAAGCGAGAAATCTTTCTCCGCAACGATAATATCTAGTCCTTCGACTGGATATGTTTGATCAATCAAAAATTCATAATTGCGGAGAAGAGCATAATTTATGTTCTCTTTGTTTAATTCTTCCAGTACTTTTTTATATTCATTAATTTTTTCGTCTCTCATGTTAGATTCTTACTTTAAGCACAATCTTCTTTACAAAATCATCTCCAGCTAAGGCCGCATGGGCATCTTCAGGAAAGAAGAGAGCAAAGTGGTTTTCCGGAATATCAATATATAACTCAGGTTTCTCTGAAAAGAGAAGATAGTCTTCTTTTTCGTTATAGATACTCGCGGTGGTGCATTTCGAAACTGTTTTCCAGCCAATAACATCACGTCCTGAAATAGGGCAATGAATGTCAATGTATTTTTTATGAGCCTCAAATACAGCTTTCTCCTCACCAAAACCATTCTGGTGGATGACGACAGCAAAAACCTGCTCTCCATCGAGGGGATGTTTCCCTGGAGGAAGATCAAAGAGATTTGAGGAGAAAAGAAATGAAAAGGCAGTGCTCAGGTTCTTACTTAGATGAAGATACTTAAAAGCATTGTTGAAATGGTCTATAATCATAGTGATTCATCCTTGTTCTTAAAAATAAGCTTGGTGTATTGTTTTATTTCTTGGAAATTTATCGTGCCAAAGAGGTAGGAAAGGAATAAGTAGAGAAGGCTGCCAAAAAAAGAAGAAATGAGAAGTTCTAACCAGAGATTCAAAGAGAGTATCTCACTGATAGCTAATATAACGATACAAAAAGCGATAAGAGGAAGGAGCGCGGTTAGCCAATGCTTAAAAGGAACTTTTAATGGTACATAACAAGTAAGTTTGTAGAGCGAAATAGCCCATACTAAGATATAACTGAGGGTTGTAGCAAGAGCGGCTCCCTCAATTCCCCACAAAGGAATAAGAAAAATGTTGATAATGGCATTAGTCAAAGCGGCAAGGAAAATTATTTTTGTGACAGTTTTTGGTTTTCCCATTCCAGAAATAATATTATTATCCATCATCGCCATAATAAAAAAGAACGTGCCGATTAGTATAGTTTGAAAAGCTTTAGCGCCAGCAGCATATTCTAAACCGAAAAAGGCGGTCATGAAGAATTCAGCGAAAATAAAAAGAATAGCGATAATGGGAGCAATAAAAATGAAGAGATAGCGATGCATCAAGTGAATACCTTTCACTAAACGCTTAATATCTTTCTTAGCCCATAATTCCGTAGACATTGGTAATAGTACCGAACCGGCAGTTCTGCCAACGAAGAGAAGCATTAACGCAGAGGGAAGAACAGCATTATAGATTCCTACTTCTTGCAAAGTACGGAAATGGGTAAGAAATAGAGTATCGAGATAGCCAATAATTCTTCCTCCGATTTGTGTGGCAAAAGAAGGAATACCAAAACTGAGGAGACGGTGAGATACGTCTTTTATTTTTTCTACTTTATATTGAAAAAAGTTATATGTTTTAAGGAGAGGAGGAAGATAAATAATAAAGAGAACGATACAAACGAGAGCATAGGCCCAGGCCGGAGCAGTGATGCCAAAACCAAGCCAGGAAAAGAGTAAGATAAAGAAAAGCAGGAGGATATTCTTTGATAATTCAATTGAGGAATAGATGAACATCCGTTGAAAGCCTTGGAAGAAGCCTTTAATGACTTTAAAAAGAACACTAAAGATTACGTAGAAGATCATGATCTTCAAAAGCACTGAAGCTCTGGGGTCTT
>JAGVYE010000004.1 GCA_018303445.1 Candidatus Woesearchaeota archaeon | reverse complement strand
GAAATAGATTACGCCATTCATCCTCGCACTAAAGTGCGTTCGTCCACTCAACCATTACATCGGTTGAGTGAACAGGATTTCTGGCTAGAAACTCTTAAACCACTTCTCTTTAAAGTGACGGAACATGATCCTCAGATCGCTCATGAGCTGTTTGTACACTTATCTCGAGGCGTATATCATCTAGGACTAGAAGATTTTCTTTTGAATAACCCTACGAATACCAAATATGTTCCTTTCGAATTATCAAATGCCGCAGGTTTTAATAAAAATGGGGATATTCCTCCCACGGTTCTTTTTTACCTAGGTTTTGACCGCGTTATTATTGGCACTGTAACAATGGATCCATGGCTTGGAAATCCTCGGCCAACGATCAGAAGATATTCCCCTAGCGAATCAATGATAAATTGGATGGGCTTGCCAGGAGAAGGAGTAGAAATAGTTGCCGAAAACCTTGCCGCCTATGGTGAACATCCTGTTCCTCTAACCATTAATATCATGTCAACACCACAGAAAAAAAGTGATGATGTTCTTCGAGATTTGGAAAAGACAGTTCTCACGATGCGCAACGTGCACTCTGTAGACCGCTTTGAATTAAATATCAGTTGTCCTAATACCCATAGTACCACTGGTGAACTTGATGCACGAGAACAATACCAACAACAACTAGAAGAGATGCTAGTTGTTGTTGAAGAAAATATGAATCCGCATCAGAAATTGTATCTAAAAGTTTCTCCCAATTTAACTTTATCAGAAATAAAGGAAACCGTTGCTATTGCCAAAAAACATCGTGTTCATGGAATTACGGCTACGAATACTAGTACCGTGCACGATCGACACTATATCCCCTTTTCTCCCATGAAAGAGGGAAAACAAATTGGCGGAGCCAGTGGGAATGCGGTTTATTCACGTTCTTTAGAGACGCAAAAAAAATTTGCCAGAATGGCCGCTGAAGCAGATGTTCAGTGGGAATTTATCGCTTGTGGCGGAATTAATTCTCTGGAGAGAGTAAAAGAAAGGGCGACCGCAGGAGCAAAAGGAATTCAAATTTATACGCCTCTTATCTTTTCCGGACCAAAAATGGTAAGAATGCTACGACAGTATCAAGCTTAAGAAAATTAGAAAACGCCTCTAAACGGATCATGAGGATACTGTGTCCGCATTCTTTTTAGAACTTCCCATTGCACAGGACGATCTTCAAATTGTAAACGATCCTCTAAACCATATAACTTTACGACATTATCAAAAGTCACGGCTCTAATTCTGTCTTCAGTCATTCCTATCTTTTGTAAATATCCCCTCATATCAGGCCAGGCTAGACCAGAAATAATTCCCGAAGCGGGAACTGATTCCATTTTATCTTTTTCCGTATGAGGAGCATGATCACTTTCAATTATTGGAATCTGACCTGCTAATAATTTTTGCAATAACCGCTGTTGTGTTTCCGGAGAACGTAATGGTGGATTGCACTTATACCAAACTCCATCAGGATGAGTGAGATAACTATTATCTAAAAACAAATGATGTGGTGTAACTCCACAACTAAGTTTGACATTGTAAGGCCTTGTTCCGCTGGTATAAACATGAACTGATTCAACAACTTCTCTCGTACTCACATGAGCAACATGAAGTTTTCCTTTAAAACCGAGATTTTTTGCCATCTTCTTAATAATAACGAACGAGAAGAATTCCGCACTCTCTGGTCTAGCTTTTGTACTCCAAGTTATGGGATTTGCTGGATCATAAGCCTGATCATCCATTTCCAGCTCATCTTCAAAATGCCCTACCAGAACACCGTTATATCCTTCTTTAACAAGCGTTTCTAACACGTTATTCTGTTCATCTGAATTTATAATACTCAAATTCCCGGTCGATCGTCCCCAAAATGCTTTCATGCCCACGATTCGTGGCTCTTTACGCGTTGCTTCGACGGCTCTCTTCACTTGTTCGACATCCGGTGTAAGGCCGATATGAACATAAAACTGTACAGGAACGCCAACATTATCAGCTAATTTAAGATAAGCACAACATGTTTCTAAGTCAATTAATGGGGGATCTGTATTTGGCATGGCAAAAATAGCCTGCCCTCCAGAAATATTTGCTAACTCTAAAGAATGTCGCACCGTTTCTTTATGTTGTTGTGTTGGCAGATCACGTGCATGCCAATGTCCATCAACCCAGCCCATCTTTTCACAAAACTAAAGTTTATTCTTAAAGACTTCTGTTATATTCTTCGGATCGTAGCGGAGATCAAGCTAAAGTGCAATGGTTTTTGCAAAGCAAAAATTGGTGAAGAGTAGCCAGCCGACCGACATATTTATCTAACAGAAGGACCCGATGTAATAGGACTTCCCGAAGACAGAGAACCATTGTATGTGAGTTATAGTCATAGAGAAGCTAATTTGATGTGGCTTGTAATCGAAGGGAAAAAAATTGGAACGCCAAGATCATATCGACTTCATATGGGTAGTCACGATTCTCCCCTTGATGAAACAGAGATTACAAGATTTGAGTATACCAAAGAAGAAACTACTGTTGATTTCAGATATCAAGGTAAAGAGGGAAAATTTATACTTTCAAATACATCACCAGAAGGTAGATTTAATCATGGTAATATTGATGAAAAAATTGATACAGTGTATAATTTCTTTGGTTGTGAAGAAACAACAGGCATGAGGCCAGCTGGTTGCGATGAATATTTCAGAGAGTAATTCCTAAAGGTCGGCTGGCTATGGGATATAATTATAGCTTTTTAAATACAGGATTACGATGTGAACAAACCAGACTAAACTCCAACTTTTCCTGTACACACAAAACATCATCATTAATTTTATAAATACTCTCCCTCCTTAGTCTAGGACATGGATCACCGAGATCTTATTGCCAAGTTGCATCCTTTTGAACGCCAAGTTCTTCCCGTGCTGAGAAACTACCAGGAAATTTCTGAGATTGCCCAAGCGGCGAAAGTTAAGGATGTCGAAGCCATGCGCGCTATTCAATGGCTGGCAAATAAAGGAATATTAACCATTAAAATTGAAAAAAATAAAGTCATTGATTTGAGAGAAAATGGAAAAAAGTACAAAGAAGAAGGTCTTCCTGAGAAGCGTTTCCTCCAAGTTATTTCTAACGAATTTAAAGGATTAAATATTATTGTCAAAAAAGCTAAACTAAATCGGGAAGAGGCTACCGCCTGTATTGGTTTGTTAAAGCAAAAGAAAGCCATTGAAATTCAAAAAGCAGACGACTTTCTTCATATAAAAATTACAGAACAAGGTAAAGACTTACTTAAAAAAGGATTTCCTGAAGAGAACTTTCTCGCAAAATCATTTCCTTTTTCCCTTACAGAAATAGAAGAAAAAGAGAAAAAAGTGCTTGAAGAATTACAAAAGAGGAAGGAAATAATTGCTTTAGAAGAGAAGAAAAAAATCACTATTGACTTAACAGATCTGGGGAAGAAGCTTGCTTCCCATGATTTAAGGGGAGAAGTAATTAATCGGTTAACGACAGGAATGTTAAAAACAGGAGAGTGGAAAAATAAAATCTTCCGGGCCTATGATGTTGAAGTAAACGTTCCCGCCAAATTTCCCGGAAAGAAACATTTTGTCAATCAAGCCATTGAAGATATCAAAAAAATCTGGTTAGAAATGGGGTTTAAGGAAATGACCGGGAATTATGTCCATTCTGCTTTCTGGGATTTAGATGCTTTATTTGTTCCCCAAGATCATCCTGCCCGAGAAATGCAAGACACCTACTACCTAGAAGGATCAGCCGAACTGCCAGAGAAAGTACTCTCTGAAGTAAAAAAAGTTCATGAGACGGGAGAAGGCACTGCCAGTTCAGGATGGGGATACCAGTATTCTCACGCCGAAGCCGCTAAAATTCTTCTTCGCACCCATACCACGGTTCTTTCCGCCATAACTTTAGCCGCACTAAAAAGAGAAGATCTCCCGGCAAAGTTTTTCGTGGTAGGGAAAGTCTTCCGAAATGAAACTTTAGATTGGAAACATCTTTTCGAATTTTATCAAGTAGACGGTATTGTTATCGACCCCGATGCTAACTTACAGCATCTCAAAGGCTACTTGACACAATTTTACAAGAAAATGGGCTATCTTAAAGTAAGGATGCGGCCTGGTTTCTTCCCCTATGTGGAGCCAGGGTTAGAAGTTGACGTCTTTCATCCCCTGCGAAAAGAATGGGTAGAGTTAGGAGGAGCTGGCATCTTTCGTCCCGAAGTAACGAAACCTTTGTTGGGATTTGAATGTCCTGTTCTCGCCTGGGGGCAGGGAATGGAAAGAATCATCGCCGAGTACTGGAAAATTAATGACATCCGAGAACTAAACCAAAACAATGTCAAACAATTAAGGGAACAGAAGATTTGGCTAAAATGAAAATTATTGACTTATCCATGCCTTTGGACAAGAAAACACCAACGTATCCAGGAGATCCATCATTAGAGATTAAACAGGTTGCGGAGATTGAAAAGGATAGCTGGAATGAAAAGCGCATTCATATAAACACACATTGTGGTACGCATCTGGATGCGCCATCTCATATGATTTCTGAAGGAAGAACTTTAGATGATTTTCCTTTAGAAGCTTTTTCAGGGAAAGGAATTGTGATTGATGTGCGAAAAAAAGAAATCACACTTCATTGCCTTAAAGATATAACTTTCCCTCCTAAAAGTGTTGTTCTTTTTCTGACTGGTCAAGCGGATCAAAGATACCAAAAGTATTACGAGAACGCAAAATTTCTATCGAAAGAGGTGGCGAAAAAACTTGTAGAACAAAATGTAAAGGCCGTCGGCATTGACTCCTTTAGCCCGGATGAAGAGCCTTTTCCCATTCATAAAATTCTCCTTTCTAAAAATATTCTCATTATTGAAAACCTCATTAACTTAGACAAACTTGTAAACAGAACTTTCACTATTCTATTTTTCCCGCTTCCCATTAAAGAAGGCGATGGCGCTCCCTGTAGAGCCATTGCCTTTGCACAATAAAAATGCCAACCATAAAACTAAACAAAGATGTTTTTGAAGAACTCATAGGAAAAAAACTGCCCTTGGAACTTCTCAAAGACAGAATTAGCATGCTTGGCACCGATCTCGAAAGTATTGAAGGAAACGAAATTACAGTGGAAGTGTTTCCCAACCGTCCAGATATGCTTTCAGAACAAGGCTTTGCCCGTGCCTTTAGCTCATTTATGGGCATAAAAACTGGACTGCGAAAATATCACGTAAAGAAAAGTGGTGAAAAACTCTTTGTTAAAAATACACCGGATTATTATCCTTACGCCATCGCCTTCATCGCCAAGAATATTCAGTTAAATGAAGAAAAAGTGCGGGAATTGATACAGTTGCAAGAGAAAATCGGCGTAACCATGCTAAGAAATAGAAAAAAAGGCGGGATTGGTCTTTATCCCTTAGAAAAATTACAATTTCCTATTACCTTCGAAGGGCGTAATCCGGATCAAATCGCCTTTCGTCCTTTAGAATATCCTGACGTTCTCCCCGCCAGAGAAATACTTCAAAAACATAAGAAAGGGAAAGAGTATGGTCACTTAATGGAAAAATGGAGCAAATACACTATTTTTGTCGACCATAATGGAACGATCATGTCCATGCCTCCCATTATTAACTCTCATGTTGTAGGAAAAATTGATGAAGAGACAGAGAATCTCTTTGTGGAATGCACTGGAACAGATTTTAACACCATTAACATTGCCCTAAACATTTTTGCCGCGACCTTGCTTGATATGGGGGCAGAAGTGTTATCAATAGAAGTTCACCATGATAGAAAGACTTTTGATATACCTAATCTTAATTCAAAAAGTATGACGCTTGACGTCTCTTATGCGAACAAAATTCTAGGGCTAAATTTAAATGAAAAAAGAGCTATTGAACTATTAGAAAGAATGGGTTACGGCTGTGAAAAGAATAAAGTTCTCATTCCTGCCTATCGCGCCGATATTCTCCATCCCATTGATCTTGTTGAAGATATTGCTATTGCTTATGGATATGAAAACTTTAAGGAAATTATTCCTAATGTCGCCACCATCGGAGAAGAAGATCCGTTAGAAACTTTCCTGCGAAAAGTAAGAGAAATCCTTATTGGTTTTGGCTTATTAGAATGCAAAAATCTCCATTTAAGCACGAAAGAAATTCTCAATGACCTTATGAATCTAAATGAAAAAATAATTCCCTTACAAAATGCTTTAGGAGAACATAACCGCCTGCGAAATGCCCTTCTACCCTGTTTAATAAAGAATCTGGCTGAAAATCAGCACCAGGAATATCCCCAAAACCTTTTTGAAATTGGCCGAATTTTTTCTTATGGAAAAAGTGAGACGGGGATTACAGAACACGAATCGCTTTCTATTGTTCTTTGCCATGAAAAAACAGATTTTACGGAAATCCGCCAGATTTTAGATGGTTTAATGAGAGAACTTGCGATTGCCTTTAGTGTAAAGGAAGCGGAACACCCAAGTTATATCACCGGAAGAGTTGGAGAAATTACTATTGAGCAAGAAAAAATCGGCGTCATTGGCGAGATTTCTCCGGAAGTTCTCGCGAGATGGGAAATCCTCACCCCTCTTGTTGCCCTAGAATTAGATGCCGAGAAACTGTGGAAAGCTGTAAGAAGATAAAAAATTATCACTCCTCTTTCTTAATTCTCTTTCTTTTCTTCCACTATTTCAACAGACTCTCTTTCTTGTGCTTCCTCAGCTTTTTCTTCTTTCTTTCCCTGCTTTTTCTTTTCCTCTTTAGCTGGCCGTTCTTTCTTCACTTTCTGTTTCTTAGGCCGCAGAGAAACTTTTTTTGCTTTAGAATCCCAGACTTTCAAACCAAGTTTCTCAAATACTTTCCTCACCTCATCATGAGAAGCCTTGGTCTTGATTTCCAAAATCTGATCCAAAGGTTCTAAATGCTTCATATTAACCTTTTTCCTTCTGGTAGCGCCATCAATAAGAACAAAACCATTTTCATATTCCTCTACTACGACGGCTTTACGCCCTGCGTCTCTCCCGGCAATTTTTACGCACATTCTTCCCACGGTAAAGAGACTCATTGCCCTTCCCTCCGTGCTTTTTCTCGGAGAAATGATCTCATACAAGCCGAACAAAGAACCCCGCCATAAGGGCGTTCCGGCCGTTTTGCCGTTTTTGGCATATTTCGCATTTGAGCTGGACGCTCTCTTGGCACGCCTAAGAGAGGTTTTAAACACGTACTACAAATAGCTCGCTGCGGCTTTCGCTCCCGATAATGAACTGTAACTCGACCTCCTGGTGTTCGTACAAAGATTTTTCGATAATGTCCTGACTTATGCTTTCCTGCTGGCATGTTACACCTACGATGAAAGAGCACGATCAGAAAGAGTTATCCTCGATCCGAGTCGCCTCCAAGATCAATCCCAAAGGGATGTTAGTTGACAAGAAAGGCTCTATTTTATAAAGATTTAGGTTGAATTTTTACAACTACCTTACTGCTCTTGCAACTAAAGATATTACAGATAAAATATCACTAAAAAATTAAATAATTGTAAAAAATTCTCTTTCTACAATTAATTTTGATAGGTCCTACCTCTGCTGGGACCACCAGTACTGGAAGGTACAGACCCACTACTGGGAGGTGATCCTACACAAACATTCCCATTACTACAGGCTGTTCCAACGACACATTGTAAACTATCTACACATACTCCTCCCTCTGGAACCACTCGTGGTCCAGGCAGACATTGACGAGAGTAACAATTCAATGGAGTAAGCACTCCATTTATTCTTACTTGATTGTTACAGTTGTCATCTCGTCTACAACTGCCACCCAGACCAACTGATACTCTGCCACTACGCGCACCTCTCATAGCTTCTCCAGCAACATTCTCATCAGCAAGGTTCGTATTCTTATTAAAAAAAAGGATCGCCGCGACGAGAACCACAGCTAAGACTATCGCTAAAATGATATAATTCGAATTTTGTTTTGAAGACATAGTAATACACCTCTATAATTTAAGTAAATCTTTATTGTTTATAAATATTTTGTCATAAGTCAAAAAGAATACCGCAAGGTTTATATAGTTATCTATAGATAACTCCAAATATGGCAAGAAAAATTGAATTGAAGAATGAACGATTGACATTAACAGATGAAAAAGTGGAAGGTTTTTTAGAAAGAATAGTTACACCAATTGGTACATCAGCTAAAGCCGATGTACCAAGAAGATTTTTAGGAAGAAGGGCTTATGTTATTATTCTTAAGAGTTAGAATATGGTTTTACTGTCCCACAGCCGGTTGAATTTTTACGACCTTCCTGCCACTCTTTAAACCAGCTTCCCATTTCTACTAACGTTTTCTTAAAAGATTTTTTCTTTCATTTTTCGTACCTAAAAGGGTATTCTTTATAATTATTCTGCATATATCAGCACTTCTGCCAAATTTAAAATCTTAATATCTCCTATAGAAATAAGTGGTTTATAGGCTAAAGAAAAACCACACGCACGAAATAAACATTCATCCGACTTTCCATCTCCAACAGCTATGCATTCTTCCGGCTTAACATTTAATTTCTTCATAAGTTCTTTAGCTGCATCTGCTTTACATATAATCGTATCACAGCATTTTGAATGATATTTTGTTTTGGCAATAACTTCTCCGGTGTATATTCCATTCTTATCAGTTACGAGAACAGGACAGGTAATATTTCTTCTATCTATTCCTAGTTTATCAGCAAAATAACATACTATTGGAGAAAAAGCAACAGAAATAATACTAACTGTATATTGCCTCTTTTTAAGTCTCTCCACCACTCTTTTTGCCGTCCTCCTTAAATTTATATTCTCAAAAACTTTCTCGAAATCCTTTTCTGTTCTGCCTTTAATGAGGTTAGCAAGTTCTAATGTTATATTGTAATTTTTGATTTTTCCGCTTTCATAATTTGCTCTCAACTCTTGAAGTTCTCTCTTAAACAAAAATTCTTTTGCAACTATTTCAATGCTGCTTTCTCTTATAAGTGTTTTATCAAAGTCAAATATCACCAGTTTGTGTTTATTAGATATAATCCCCAATTCAGATAATATGGATTTAATAACTTCTTCAGACATGATAGCTAAATTTTCTATAGGTTGCTTTTTATGTTTCAATAGTCCTAGATCTACTTCTGATATGCGCACGCTTTTTTTTACTAATTGAAGCAGTATTTGTATATCAACCGCCCAGCCATCATTAATTTTTAATTCTTTTAGCAATTCTCTTTTAATCGCAAATTGTCCGCTTAGTGGTTGATTAAAAGTTATAAATGGAAAAATTACTTTAAACAATGGTTTTACTACAAGTTCTGTAACTCTACCTCTTGCTCTTGTAAAGGAAGTTTTAACAAAATCAGCTTCATCATTTTCAAGCGGTTGAAGAATTGATGCAATTTTCTTTGGTGTTATTGAATATAAATCCGCATCAAGAAACAAAATAATATCCCCTGATGAGTGTGATACGCCTGTTTTAATAGCCGCTCCTTTTCCCTCATTTCTGAGGTGTTTAATTACTTTAACTTTTTCTGATTTCGCATTTTTATAAGTATTGTCGGTAGAACCGTCATCAACAACTATAATTTCATTTATTACCTTAACCTTCTTTACATTTCTGATTACGTTGATAATCGTTGACTCTTCATTAAATGCGGGAATAACACAACTTATCTTCATACAATAGATCAGAACACAATTTTATATAAATGTAACTCCGTTTTTTATAATATTCTTAACTTAATGCACTTTGAAAATCTTCCGCAACCCAATACTAAAGACTATAGAAAAAATAATATACAATCCCAACCATCCTGGCTGCCAGCCAAAGAGAGAAAACGATCCTAAAGGCCGTAGTTTTTTATAATCTATTTTAATCTGTTTAATATCGGAATGTTTGGGAATGGTAATTTGCTCAGCATACTTTAATTCTTTCGTCATCAACACTTTTTTTGCTTGTTCATCTTTCCCCACTTTTACATACAAAGTATGCTCGCCCTCCGTGCTCTGTAAATTCCACGTAACTTCTTTGCCAATGTTCTGTTTTGCCTCGCTGAACAATTCCGTTCCTTCATTAACGACCAGTTCAGTTTCACCAGTTACCCCTTCAGCAAACGTTGAGGTAATGCTATACCTTTCTCCTGGGTAAATCGGCTCAAAAGCTAAATGGGAAGTCATCCAGCTAAAAATCAGCAGAATCGGCAGCAACGTAATTAACGTCGCTTTGAAAGAATGCTTCATGTAATCCATGTTTACTTTCATGGCTTCCTTCTGTACTTTCATCATTTCCTCTGGTTTATCACGAAGCTCCTTCAGTTTCTTCTGAAACTCTTTCTGCTGCCCTTTCAGCCGCCCCATTTCTTCCTGATTTGTCGCGTATTTATAGACAAGAACAATAACAAAGGAAATGATAAACGCCAAGAAAAGAATGACAAAAAGCGGACTTCTATTTAACAAAGGCTGGAAAACTGGATTCAGAACAGGATCTAAAAATGAAGCCATTTCCCTTCTTTCTCTAAAGGATAATTTATAAACTTGTTGGTAGATAGTTCGAGTTGTTAAGTCCTAGAATGATTTCAATAAACGCAATAAAATAAACTTTAAATATCAGCACAACTGACCAAAAGAACATGGAAATAACGACTTTTGAAAGATTAACCGGGTCAGAAAGATGTCTTGTTGAAGAAGCAGAAAAAGTAAGAGAGCATGCTTATAACCCTTATTCCAGATTCTATGTTGGTGCCGCATTGCTTGCCCAAACAAAGGAAATCATTACTGGTGCAAATGTAGAAAATGCATCGTATGGTTTATCTATATGCGCTGAACGTGCGGCATTACTAAGAGCAAATGCCATGAGAATTCGAAAATTAGAGAAAGTAGCAATAAGCACCAGAGGAGAAACATTTGATGTTAAAGAACCAACGATGCCCTGTGGAGCGTGCCGACAATGGATCTATGAATTTGCTCAACTTTCTGAGAAAGATCTGGAAATAATTTCCGCCAGCACTAACAGAAGTAAAATTCTGAGAGCAACAATATCAGAATTATTGCTTAGTGCTTTTGGCCCAAAAGACTTAGGGATTGATATCACCAAATATCAGAGATAACTAACCTTCTGAATGGAATCTATTGCAAATTAAGAACTAAGAAGAGATATTTAAACTAAGCTCACTCCATAACTTTCCTTAACGCCGGATGCATGTCCATCATGTGCTGCTTGGCGATTTCTTCATACATTTTATAGACAATCATCACTGACAACAAGATGCTCGTTCCATTGGAGAGCGCCCCCGTTAAATCCGCTACCGCCGCCAATAAACCTATAGAAGCTCCTCCGACAATGGTGAGAGGCCAGATGTATCGTTTCAAGACGGCTTCTAACACTCTTTCATCTCTTCGAAATCCAGGTATTTGTAATCCTGAAGCCATGATTTGCTTGGCTTGGCTTGCCGCATCCATGTTTGCCGTTTGTACCCAGAAAACGCTAAAAATAACTGCTCCGATCATAAACACAACTACGTAGAACAAGGCTTGCAGCAGTTGGCTAACTTGAAAGCTGCCCGTAATGATACTCTGAGGAATGTTTGGCGGAGTAAGCCAGTACACGAGACCGCTGATTGGCGAACTTCCAGAAAACGTCCCTAAAATAGGGCGCCCCCATCGCTCCAGCAATGAAGCAAAAAGTTGGATATTAGCCATCAGTGCTCCTACTAAAATCACAGGAATGTTTGAAGTGTAAAAAAAGTTGAGAGGCCAGCGCATGCCGTATCCTCGTACTTTTCCAAAACTGAGAGGGATTTCTACTTTCATCGCTTGCCCGTAAACGCAAATTAAGAAAACAATAATGGTTGAAATGAGCGCTGCAACCTGTAATCCTGCATTTGTAACATCTCCCGTAGAAAGAAATTGAAAGAGAGAAGGAATTGCTCCTGCTGCGACATCCGGATTAGTGGGGGAAGGAAGAAAATTAAAGGCGCGGACAAAAATTTGTTGTGCCACTCCCGCCACGATAAACAAACTTATTCCAGAACCGAACCCCCATTTAGAAACAACTTCGTCCATAAACATAATCAGTAATCCTCCTAAAATAAGTTGGAAAATAAGCATCAGTTCCAATTGGAAAAACAACCCGCTTGTGACAGTGATGCCATTCCAGGCTTCACCAAGTTGAGGAGGAGCCAAACCGCTCATAAAAACGTAAATAAAAGATTCCAAGATAATAAAACCTATTCCAAAAATTTTTTGCATTCCTTGGAAACGTCGCCTATCTTCTGTATTTGTCAAATCCAATTTTAAAATTCCTGTTCCTGCTAACAGTTGCAGAACAATCGACCCCGTCACCAGAGGCCCTATCCCCAAACTAATAATCGAACCAAAAGAAGCTCCTAAGATTATCGAGAGAAATTCAAATTGTTGTAGTGAATTTTGTCCTAAACCAAAGAGAGGAATTAACCCCAAAACGTAAAACAGAACCAGAGTAACAATAGTCCACTTTAATTTTTCTTTAAACGGAAGACGCTTTTGGCTGGGCCTCTTTACTTCCGGCAGATTATTAATAAGATTATCAATGAAAGACATTTTTCTCTTACGTCATCTCTTTTTTTTCTCCTTTTTCTGCTCTAGGAATTACACCCTTTTGTTCCTTTTGGAGAGATTCAATTCTACCTCCGGCCGCAGTTACTTTTTCTTCAGCTTGAGCAGTAAAAGAGTAAGTAATAATTTTCATCTTGGTATGTGCCGTACCCGTTCCCAGGAGCTTCTGGAACCCCATCTTTGGCAAATTTATCACATACACTTCCCCTTCCTTAGTTACGTGTCCTTTCGTAAGCAATTTCTTCAAAAATAGGATCGTAAAATCGCCAACATTTATCGCTTTAATTTTTTGGTGATTATGATGAAAGAAACCCCTCTTTCCCAACACTACCCCTTGCTTATGATGGCCAGCACGTTTTCCCGTGCCCGCTCGACCTCGTCCTCCATGACTTCCTGCACCACGCCGCTTCTTGCGGGCACCGCCCCCGTGAGTGCTATATCCCCTATACTTTGTCACTTTTTTATGCCTTCGCACTACCATTTAAATCATCCTTGCCAATAAGTCATTTATTTTACTTCCACGATAACCAAGCGCTCCTCCTTGCGTAAAGGAAACTTTAATTCCTTTCCTCGCAAAGCCTTTACGTGGTGGATTAAGAGTAAAATAAGGAAGATATTTTTTTCCTTTAACCTCTAGCACCGTATAGGTGTACTTCTTCTTTGCATCATAGATAGGGTTTTTATATTCTTTTCCCCGCTTTGCGATAAGCTCCGCAAATGTTTCTTCGCTAATTTCACCCCAGGTTACATAATCTTTAACTTTCTGTAACATTCCCTGATAGACCGGGGTGTTTTCAACCACAACGCAATGATTCTTTTTTGTCAACAGAAGGAGTTGTAGAGTTCTAATCATATGATGTTCTAACTCTGCCTTTCCCCTCACGAGGACCACTGCCAATTTCTTTCTTTCTTTGCTTTTAGTATCAACCATCTTCATGCTTCACCGACTGTTTTCTCTGTTTCCTTGATCCTGCCTTCAACAATTCCAAGTTTTTGAATGTCTTCAGGCTTTATTTTTAATTCAGATAATTTCTTAAGAGCATCAAGAAGAGCATTAATTAAATTAAGTTTTGTTTTTGTTTGCCCCTTTGTTTTACTTAAAATGTCTTTAATTCCCGCTAACCTCAAAATTTTTGCACACTCTTTTTCAATTACCAGTCCTTTTCCTCTAGGTGCAGGCATAAGCGTGATGCGAACAGAACCACATCTGCCTGTTACCGCAAAGGGGATAGAAGTAGGTTGTCGCGCATCTGTTTCCCAACTGCCGCATCCTCGCCGGATACGCATTAAATTTAACCTCGCTTGTCTTTTAGCTTTATCCCTTGCGGGAACTGTTTCTTTACTTTTTCCTGTTCCTACGCCGACGTACCCATTTCTATTTCCCACTACGGCACATGTTGTGAACTGAATTTTGTTTCCTTCATTTGTTTTTTTCTGTGTTTGCCGGAAAATGCGCCGCTGTCCGCCGCCAAATTTTCCCTTTGCTTGGCCAATAAGTAAAAGATCTTCCTCGACTCCGGGAAGGAGCACATCAACAATCACTGCTTCTAAAATAGTCTGCCCGGCATCAAAAATCTCATCAATATCAGTTATAATACCTTCTTTAACTTTTTTTCCCAGAACCGTCACTGGTTTCCATTCCGCTCTTTTCTCCGGTACTGCTTCTTCTATATCGGCTGTACTTTCCTTTCCTTCTTTGTTAACCATTTTCAGTGTAAAATTTTCCCTTTTACTTTATCAACAAGCACACCGATTTCTTCCCTTTTGTTACTCTTTTTTAAATATTGTGCAAATTGCGGTGATGTTCTCTCTTTTTCTGGCGAAGAAGCGAGATACGAAGCAATGTGTTCTCCTTTAAATCTGGAGGGAGAAGGAAAAATTTTTTCCTCTCCATGAGCAACATTCAACCCACCATCTAATACTCCCCTAAGGAAAGCATAAATTTTACCTTTATGTAATGGAGTGATAAGCCCAGCATCTAAAATAACTTCTTTAATGCCTTTCTCAACTCCTTTTTTTCCTATTAAAACGCCTGTAAGATAAGCCGCAGGTAGATTTTTAGAAGAATAAGACCAATCATATTTTTGTAATTGCGTTGAATCAATTCCCACCAGAATTCGATCCCCGCTCGTTTCGAAACTAACTACTTGCGCGATAATTTTTGTATTTGTAAAGCGCACTACAAGACGTGGTTTTCTTGCCAGTAAAAAATGTAAGCGCTTCACATAATTAGTTCTTCCTTCCCTTTTCCTTCTGTAAAAAACGGTTTGTGGTTTATTTCGTTTCATTTTTGGCCCTTTTGAACAAGATTGTGTTCTTGCAAGTAAAGCTTAATGTGCCGTCGATTTCTGAAAAAACCACCTTTAGATTTTTCATAGAGGAGGCGAAAATTTTGCGGAGATAGCAACCCTTTTTCACGAAGTTCTTTTAAAAAACGGCGTTGTACCCGCATACGGAAAATCCAGTTTCTCTTCCTGGTAACGACAGAATATTTTGAACCTTTTTTTGTTCCTTTACCTTTCTGCCGTCCTTTCCTTTTCTGTTGAGCCCTCTTGCGTGCTCGTGCTCTAGAGTGTTGATTAACATTTTCCTTCATTATTTTATGCACCGCAATAAGCCCCCTCATGTCAGAGCGAGTAATAGCCTTTTTTATTTCTTCCAGCGCGTCAGGAGCAAACCGTACTTTAGTCCTTGAAATCCCCAATAATTTTGCTGCCAGCAATTTTTTTTGTTTCATAATTGACCTTTTTATTGTCTTTTGGTTATTGTTTTCTCAAGTTCTTTTTTCTCCTCTTCTTCCTTCTTTATTTTTTCCTCGACAGATTCCTCTTCCTTTTCTTTAGCAACATTTTCTTTCTCTTGCCCTTCTTTCTTTTTCTTCTCTTCTGCTTTTTTCTTCTTTTCCGTTTCCTTCTTATTTTTCTGCTCTTCCAGCTGTTTCTTCGCCTCCTGACGAACTTTTAACTTAGTCCTGATAGCCTCTAATTCTTGAACGATATCTTTACAATTCAATACTTTTATTTTTCTTCTCTGCACTGCTTCTAATAAAGCTGTTCTCTTTCTCATTCCCACTGTTTTCGCGATAATAACACCTTGCTGCGCCGCATCAATTTTCTCTAAATCTTTTTCATTGCTTACGACCACCATCTGCAAACCGCTGGGATGAAGGCCATAAACAACCTTTGGCGACCCATATCCGGGAGTAGGCATCACTGGCCTGCCCTTATGCTCTTGCCTTATCGCGGAATGTCGCCCCTGAGGGTAACGCCAGCGCACTTTAATGCGAGCTTCGAAATTAGACTCCCTCACGACAAAAGGAGGTTTAATTTTCTTCATTTTGTTCCGCTGTTCAAGTAATCTTTTATTGATCATGGTATATTAGTAAATATTCTCTAAACTAAATTATTCCCCGCTTTTTGGGTAATATAACACCCATCTTGGAACACCCTTCGGTCCCGATTTGTGATACGGCAAAGACTTTCAATTTTTGCCGCGGTCTGACCAGCTATTTCTTTATCAGGACTTGTAACTGTAATTTCCGTCCCTGTTACTTTCACTTCAGCTCCTTTCGGTAATGCCACTTTTCGTGGAACAACTTCGCCCAGGAAGTTCTTTATTATCAGTTCATCGCCAGAGACGCTGACGCTCATAGGAAAATGCCCAGAGCAAATCTGTAATTTATAGACATACGGCTCCACGACGCCTTGGACCATATTTTTTATATGGGAATAAAATGATCCAACCATCGTTTTTTCACGTTTTGTTGCCTGCGGTGCCGTAATCACAATTTTATTTTTCTCAACACTAATTCGCACCATGCGATGGAGGAATTCCTTGGAAACTTGGCCTTTAGGCCCATTTACTGTAAGGACACTTCCATGCAACTCCGCTGTTACTTTGTCCATGAGTGCAACTTCTTCTTTCAAGAGTTCTTCTTTCATTTTAAGTTAATAGCAGTACGCTAAAAGACGCCCTCCCGTGCTTTTTTCTTTGGCATGAATATGAGTTATGATTCCTTGCGGCGTAGAAACGACAATAATCCCAAAATCTTTCGCGGGGAGATAGCGTTTCTCCCATTTCTCAAACTCATTTTTTTTCGTTGAAAAGCGCGGCTTAATAACACCGCATCTGTTAATATTACCCAACAAATGAACTTTAAGCACATTTCCTTTTCCATCCTCAACTTCTTCAAAACTACCAATATAGCGATGCTCATTCATAATGGTTAATATTCTTTTAAGTATTTTAGAAGCCGGTTTTAAAAGTACTTCTTGTTTTCCTATCCGTTCTGCATTAAAGACTTTTGTCAACGCCGCTGCTAATGGATCATTTAACATTTTTTGTTCCTCAAGCTAATTATATTTTTTAAACCCTAACCCTGGAGCCATCTCTCTGAAACAGAGTCGACAAAGGTGTAACCCATACTTGTTGACATGCGCTCCTGTACGGCCGCAATTGCGACATTTGCGCAAAGCAAACCCACAAGATCGTTTCTTAGGCTGATTAAATTTAATGAACTTTGCTTTTTTGATGGGTTTCGCATTTAACTGCGTAAACATTTTCCGATGATCACTAGTCGTCATTGTACATCAACCCCTAGCTTCGTGACAAAATCAATGGCTTCTTCTTTCGTGATCTGATGATGCTTACCGACGGGAGCAGATTTGACTTTCCGCACTTTTACGCGATATCCCGGACGTTGCAAAGTAACTGCCACTTCTAAGCCCAAAATTTTAAGCTCCGGGTCATATTCAAGACCCTCTATATCAATGTATTCTGGAACTCCAAAGGCAAAATTGCCCCTTTCATCAAAATTAGTAAGGGATAATTTATTTTCTTTAGCTACTAAAAGGCGCTTCAGCAATAACTCGCCGTTCTTACGTACTGTTACTTTACCGCCGATCTCTAATCCCGGGCGCAATCCCCACCCGGGGATACGCCTTTTTGTAACTGTTTTAACCGGCTTGATAGAAGAAATCTTCTCCAGAAGTTTTAAGCCTTTTTTTAGTGCTTCCTCATTTTTACCAGCTCCTATGTTTAATGTAATCTTGGCAATTCTTATTTTTCTCATGATATTGTCTTTATTCATAGTCAGCCCGAAAGTGTTATTTTCTCTTTCTTTTCTCCGATAACAAAAAGATGAGAAGGTGACGTTTCCACGGTTTGACCTTCCATTTCACAGATTGCAAGCCCTTCTTTTATTTCTTTAAGGGTGCCGATTTCACCACTATGCTTGCCCTGTGTTAAAAAAACAAGATTCCCAGGCCGTAGTGAGACAACTTCTTTAATTTCTTGTGATGGTACAGTTAAGAGCAGGCTCTCGCCAATATCTACTTTAGTTGTAGATATTATATTTCTTCCATCATGGAGATGAAGTTGGATTTTTCCCTTTGAAAGAACCGTCTTCCCTATGACCTTGCCGATTTTAAGATTTTGTTCTGAAGGTGGTATTTTACATAAGAAAAGACGGCCTTTAACATCTAATACAACACGGTAATATAATTTAAGATTCGGAAGACTAACCGTATCAAATAATCCGACTATAAAGCGATTATCCCGGCGGCGTATTCCATCAACAAGAACTTCATTATTATGAAGGATTTTTTTTACCTCTACACCAGTGTGAGCGAGATGCAAAATATCCCGTAGGATCAAGGCTAGAGGTAAACCCATTTGAAAAGGATGCCCCCCGGGGTTAGGTTTTACTATATACTTAGTTCCTTTCCTTTTAATAAACCACATTCGTGGTGCTGCGAGTCTCTTAAGATGATTTTTCATTTTTATTTAATGTCTCTCTTTGTTTCTTTCTTTTTTGATGTCGAGGAAGAACTTGTCTGTTTTGTTTCAATTTTTTCCTTCCGCTTCTTATCATTTAAATCTAATTCTAAGATCATTAAGTTTGTGGGATGAAAAGGAACGGGGATTTTTGTTCCATCTTTTTTAAAGTATTCAAGGCCACTTACAAAGATTCTTTGGCGTTTTAGATCAACACGCTCCACCTTCCCTTCTTTTTTTTTATACTGACCTCGCAATACTTTCACCTTGTCTCCCTTCCTCGCTTGAAAATTGCGCCGCCCATATTTTTCGCGGAGACTTGGCGAAAGATGGACATGGATAAACTTCTGTTGTAAATGCAAAGGCAGGTTATACTTATACTTACGCTGTTTACGTGGTTGTACACTTTTTTTCCAAGATCGGGAAAAAGTTTTGTTTACCATTTTTATACAATACTGCTTGCTAACTTAGCAATAAGCGGCCAGCGTTCTGATATTTCTTTAGGTATTGGTCCTTTAAAGATTGTTCCTTTAGGATTTCCCTTATCGTCCTTCAAAACTACCGCGGCGTTATCTTCAAAACAAACGTGTGTGCCGTCTGGCCTTCTATAAGAACGCCGTTGACGGACAACTACTGCATACACTACTGTTTTTCTCATCTCCAGCTTCCCCTTTTTCACTGAAGCCATAACTAAATCACCTATCCCCGCGGAGGCAATTCTTCCCCGCACGGTTTTTTGTCCCACGACGGAAAAAATACGTAACACTTTTGCGCCAGAGTTGTCACAGGTTTGTACCTCAGCTCCCAGAGGGAGCCCTCTCGTTATTCTAGCTTTAACAGCTTTCATTTTCCCACCGCAGGAGGTGATGTCGCTTTCTTTTCTTTTTTAGGAGTAGGGAAAGCTTCTTCACCAGCAGTCTCCTCCACTATTTCCATTTTAATAGGATCCACTAGCGCCAAGCGCTTCTTTTCATCAATAATTTTAAGAATAACATGATGTTTAGTTTTACTTAAAGGCCTCGTTCTTGCTACTAACACTTCCTGCCCAACATCCGCATTGACAGAAGGAGGATTATGAACGCGAAGACGAGAACGACGCATTTCAAAACGCTCATACTTTGGAACATAAAAATGGCTAAGCCATTCAATGGTTGCTGATTTATTAGTGTCTTTCTTAATAACCTTCCCGCGTAATAACTCCTTTTTAACCGTTATTTCTCCTGTGAAAGGGCATTTTTTATCATAATTAACAGGATCATACGCTTTTTGTGGAGCTTCTACTCCCAGTACTGTTTTTTTTATTTTTGCCATTTTTTATTTTTTTTATCCTTTTATTCGATCTTCAGGACGCTTGGAAATTGTGGATCCGACGATAATTTTTCCATTTTTACAGATCTTAAACGTAACATTATTCTTCAGGAAAGTTTTAGGCTTTACTCCTTCCTCAATAATTAATGTTGCTTTTGTCTCATCAATGACTTTCCCTTTCACTCCGATATGGCTCGGATTTGTTGAAGCCACAATTTCTACTTCTTGCCCGATCAATTCAAAAGGGAACATCCTAATTTTCATGCTTTTCTACCCCAGCAGAATAGGAAAACCATTCTGATGTTTTCTTGCTTTATTTATACCACTTCTATCGCTTCGCCTGGAAAGCCCAGATCCACTAAGACTTTCTTAATCCGCAACAGGTGATCCCCCTGCAATTCAACTTGACCATTTTTTATTGTTCCGCCACAGGCAAATTTTGATTTTAACTTTTTGAATATCTCTTCGAGATTGGCTTCTTTTGTTATTCCTTCCACGACGGTGTATTTTTTGCCGAATTTACGCTTCTCAACTTTCACCACGATTTTTTGCTGTTCACGAGCGATGGTTTCACAAACACATAAGTCTTGTGGTAAACCGCATTGATTGCAAACGCCGATCATTTATTTAGGTAAGACCTCTTCTTCGTTAAGGATAGTTTTAATCCTCGCGATATTTTTTTTTGTTTGACGCAACTTCCCCGGGCTCTTGCTTCCCGCCCCGCCAGCAAGTTGAGTGTTCAACTTCAAGAGTTCCTTTTTAAACTCTTTCAATCGCTCTGGTAATTCTGCGCGTCCAAGGGATCGTAGTTCTTTAGTTATTTTCATCGGATTCTTCCTTTTGTTCTTGTTGTGGAGTAGACGTTGTTTCGGGAGCAGATATTGTTTCTGAAACGACTGCTTCCGTTGTTATGTTCACTTTTTCTTCCTCTTTTTCCTTCGCTTTCTTCTTTGGAGCGCTCTTCTTTCTTGATTTTCCTTTAGAAGAAGTTGACTTCTTAGACGAAGGCTTCTTCTCGTCTTGTACGACTTCTATTATTTGCACTGGCTCTGACAAAATCTCGATATGATCGGGCAAGATAATATCAGGAGGCATTATCGCTACTTTAACGCCTACGACACCACTTTTAAGCAAGGCGCTTGCTTGGGCTTTACGAACCCCCGTTTCAGCTATTTCCCCGCATTTCTTAAGATATCCCTGATAAAAACGCCAGCTGCGTGCCCGCGCACTGGGAAGTTTCCCGGAAATGATGATTTCCACTCCCAAGGCGCCTGAGTTCAGAACATTTTCCATTACTTTATGCCCGATCCCTTTAAAACGTGCCGATCCAAAACGCTCTAAAGAACCGGCAATACGCTGGGCAACGATTTTTGCATCAAGGAAAATATCTTTAACTTCATTAATTTCTATTTGTGGGTTTTCCAATTTAAATTTTGTTTTTAACACTTTCGTAAGGTCTCTAATATTAGCGCCTTTCGAGCCAACAATAAGGCTAGGTCTATTCGTAAAAATAATGATTTTTTCTCCTAGAGGAATTTTCTGTAATTTAATTTGTGAAATGCCAACGCCTTTTAGAGAATCTTCTATATACTTCTTAATGTAAAACTCTTTTGTTTTTTGGTTGATAAATTCGCGCTCAATCATATTGCTTCCCCTTGACGCACGTTTTTTAAATTTGTTCTTGATATTTTCTTACTCTCTGATTCTGTTTTTTTGCTGGAAAGATTTTTTTTTGAAGCTTTTTTCGCGTCTTCCATGACCATGATCTCTACATGGGTTCTTTTCTTAGCATGACGTTTTCTCCCACCCGTTTGAGGGGTTGAAGCCTTATTAGCAACGATTTTGGTAATTTTGAGAACAGTTGTATCGAAACCCTTCACCTGCGCGTTTGCTTCTACTGCTTTTATGAGACGCAAAAATTCCCTTGCCGCTTTTTGAGGATATCTTCCCGCGGCCATTCCTGGCTTGTGACCCATATCCTTATTAAAGGTAGGGAAAGGAACCGCTCGCTGCATATCTATAACTTCCTGCAGAAATTTGGTCGCATAAGAAGTATTTTTATAGCGCAAGCACTTACTTAATTCAACACTTTGCTTTGGAGAGATTGGTAAGTTTAATCCTTTGGCCATCGCCGTGTGTTCTGTTTCCAATGATGATTTTACTGACATAGTTTATTCAAATCTCCCGATATAATTTCCTCTTTGGCTACATGTTACTAAAGGTATTGATGAAGGAGAGATTCTCCCATCAGTCTCCGATGCCGGTGCTGGGCAAGGTACATCACAATTCGTCGATATAAGCACATCATAAAAAGGTTGAAGATTATTCCCCTGTCGAAAGTGTTCTCTTTTAAGAAATACTGGAACATTAGACGCATACACCACGTGAGTATGATCTCCAAGGCCGTTATCTTCTAGTTCCAAATTACAGTTCCTTCTTTCAACGAAAGTTCTGGTAACAGAATATTCTATCAGTTCACGCGCCAGTTTCTCAATCCCAAAGGCTGTCGCTATACCCGCTAGACCAATTCCCAATCCTAGTCCTATACTTTGTAGTATTCTTGCCATTTTCATTTACCTCGCTGACACAGCCTTACTTGATCTTGTTGCCCCAATACCCGCAGCGCTATGCGTTACTGCTTTTCTGGTATGTGAGAATTCTCCCAGATAATGCCCCAGCATTTCCGCGGTAATTATGACGGGAACAAATTCTTTCCCATTATAGACACGCAAGGTCAAGCCGATCATTTTAGGGATAACAACTAAATCACGACAATGAGTTTTAATATTCTTATCTCCCGCATCAATGCGCTGCAACAGCGACTGCTGTGCTTCCGTGAAACCACGTTTTAAGGAACGTCGCATTCGTGCTGGTGCTATGGCTGTAAAAGCTTGAATATCCATAAGCTTAAGTTCATCTTCTGTTTTTCCTTTCCAAGTAAAGATTTTTGCCATTTTCTCTTTATTACCTTCTTCTCCCCGTTCTTCGAGGTGCAATTTTCCCTACTTTCCTTCCTGGCGGAGCGTTGCGTGGAGCTTGTGTAGGGCGTCCTTTAACGTGGGAGCATTTTCCCCCAAATGGATGAGCAACTGCGTTCATAGAGACACCACATACTTTAGGATAATTTTTATTACGTGCATGCATTTTCCAATATCGTGTCCCTGCTTTAAGGAACGGTTTTTCTAATCTTCCTGACCCTGCTAAAATGCCAATGGCCGCGCGGCAGTCAGCCTGAAGCTCCTTTTCTTTATGAGAAGGTAATAAGACACGTACGGTATCTTCAGTCTTAGAAATAATTTTTGCGAATACACCAGAAGAGCGGACCAACTTTCCTCCATCTCCTGGACTTAATTCAACGTTATGAATAAGTGTTCCTTCAGGTATATCTTTGAGAAGAAGTACATTTCCCATTCCTGCTACGGAACCTCCAATCATGATATGATCTCCTGTCTTTACTCCCTCAGGCGCAAAGGTAAGTGCCTTCGCACCATTTTCATATTTCACTTCCATTAAAGGCGCCGTATGGCCGGCACAGTGGACAAAATCAAGAATCATACCTTCAGCCGCAAACGAAGGGTGTTTTACTTCCCCTTTAAAACGGAAGCTAGGCGATGTAAACGTTTTTGTTCCCCGTCCCCGTCGTTGTTGTATAAGTTGTTTACCCATTGTTCACCTAAATAAGCCCCAAATCGGCACTGATGTCTGATGCCGAATGCTCTGAAGAGAGCTTCACATAAGCCCGCTTCTGACCTTTAAATGAATTTTGCACATTTACTTTAAGTACTTTAACATTAAATAACACTTCCACTGCTTTTTTAACTTCTTGTTTCGTCGCCTCAGGATTAACAACAAAAGTTAACTTATTTTCAAATTCAATAGAGCGAATGGCTTTTTCCGTCGAGAGGGGAGCTTTAAGTATATGATAAGGATCAAAGTCTGAAGCCGTTGCCGTAGGAACTTCTTTTTCTTTCTTTGATGCTATTGCCGCTTTCTTCTGATCTACATTCTTCATTTTCACTTTCTTGTTGACAGCCATTTTAAAGGAATAGTTTTTCATTCTCTAAGACCTCGATCGCTCCTTCTGTCCATAATGTCAGTCGTCCTGGAAGAGAACCAGGAGCAAGATGCACAGCATTAAGCGATTTTACTGCCACAACATCAACCCCGGCAATATTTTTCCCCGCCCTTGATAAAGGACATTCTCCACTCACGACAATTAAAGGACCTTTTTTACGGTGATATCTCCGGCCCCGCAATTTTCCTCTGCCAGAGCGAATTTTTTTTATCGAGGAACGCGCTAGTTCTTCTACTAGACCAAATTTTTCTAAAATGGTTTGCAACTCTTTAGTCTTTGTAATTTTTTCTACATCACTGTCAACAATAAAAGGATATTCTGCAGGAACTTTATGCCCACGTTTAGCCACTAAGCCTTTATTGATTGTTGCCCCGATTGCCGAGCGAATTGCCTTCCTGTTTTCTTTTTTATTAATTCTTTCCTGAAGAATCTTTTCCACTTTAGGGGGATGTGATCGTCTACCACCTACAGTTTGAGGAGAAGTTGCTCCGACCCAGAACATCCGCATTCCTCTTCTAGAAAGGATTTTTCGTTGCGCCCTGCTAATACCAAAACCGTATGTTCCCCGATAATCCCGCCGTCTCTTTCGAGTTTTAGAAGAATGCCGCTGTCCGGCATTAGGATATGCGCCGTAAACATGCTGCGCCGCACTCTGAAGAGCAAGTACGGCTCGTTTAATTAAGTCAGGACGATATTCCTCATTAAAATGAACAGGTAAGTTTCTCTCTTTTGTCTTCTCCTTGGCGAGAGTATAAACTGGAAGTTTCATCGGACAATAACCTCCGTTAATTCATACGAAGCCGAAGCGAGTTTTTTAGAAGGGCGTATGGCCTGTGTCAAAACCAGAGCCCGTTTTGTCGGGCCAACCAGTGAGCCTTTAATGAGTAAATAAGGATTATAAATTTCGCCGTAATGAACGAACCCTCCTTGAGGAGTTACTTCCTTCCCTTGTTCACCGATCTTCAAAATTTGTTTGTTATATTCCGTACGCTGATGATAACCCATTTTACCGCTTTGTGGAACGGTGTATTCAACTCTTTTTGGCGTCCAAGACCCTAAAGTTCCAATACCACGTTTTGTTTTCTCTGCCTTATGCTGGCGAATAGGAACACCAAACCTCTTTACCGTACCTTGAAATCCTTTCCCTTTCGTCACGCCATGAATATCAACCAACCCGCCTTGCGCAAAAACATCTTTAACTGTAATTTCTTTACCCATCATTTCCTTGGCATAGGCAATCTTCCCTTCCTTTGAACCACCAAGGGCAATTTCTAATAATTTTGGCTTCTTGACACCTATCCCCGCCTTCGAAGGATTAGAGTGAACTAATAACCGCAGATCTTCAAAATCAGTTATATCTTCAAATTTCTTTTTGCTAGGCCTCTTAGGAAGTGGCATATGCTTTGCCACATGACTATCCAACTTTTCAGCAAGAATACTCGAAACCTTTTGCCTAAATTTATAGAACGAAACACCCATGACCGTCATAGGAGGACAGTCAACAAGAGTTATGGGAAGAACAATGCTTTCTCCTTTCGTCATTGATTTAGTCCTATTATCTGTCGCCATGGCGCGAGCCATCCCCACTTTATAACAAATATACCCCAAAGGTTTAGCTTTCCCTTCTCGAGCCCAAGATCTAACTCTCACTAAAGAATGTCTGGATCTCTTTCGAGGCCAGTACTGTAGGCTTCCCCTTCTGGGGTGACGTATATTTGACATTATTTAATTTCACCTAAAGTGTGCATATCAATCTACAACACCTAAGTTACTTAACAACAGCCTTTATCTGGATCCCATCAGAGAAGAATTTCCTTGATGATCACCTTTGCAGGCCATTCATGACAGAGTCATTTACTCAATTTTGAGCAGTTTAACTTTGCCATCATCTTTCTTTCACTGCAAGACAATGGGTTATTTATAAAGATTATGGTGAAGTCTAGTATTTGTCTAACTTCCTATTTTTCTTATCTCTGACGGCAACAAGGTTTAAATAGACCGCCCTTCTGGAACGTGAGCATGAAATTCCTTTTTACAAACATTCTTGGCAGTTTTGTCCTCGATGAACAAGGAAAAATGATGGATTCCATTTTGTTTACAGACCTCAAAGAGTTCACAGAAAAAAAAAGTGAAGATCTTCTCCAAAAAAAATACAAACAAAGTATCCCTCTTCCTCAAGAAAAATATCATCTCTTCCTTTCTCTTGTAAAAGAAAAAAAATACTATGAATTATTCCATCAGCGTAATCTAAGGATAACAAAAAAAGCTTTGAAGGCCTCTGTATCTGACGATAATCTCATCACCCAAGCCATCGCTAATATGGGTGAACTGGATAAAATAACTAATCTTCTATCAAAACGATTCCGTGAATGGTATGGTCTCTACTTTCCAGAAATAGGAGAAAAAATCGCTTCTCATGAAAAACTGATTGAGTTTATTTTAAAAAAAAATAAGAAAGAGTTAATGCAACAATTCTCAATTAAGGAAACCATGGGGAGCGACTTAGGAAAAGAAGATCTAGAAGAGATTAAGCTTTTGGCCATCCAACTTCAGCAGCTCTATCTTCTTCGCACACGACATGAAGAATATCTTACCACCGTAATGAAACGATACTGTCCAAATCTTTTAGAGCTTGCCGGAGTAACCATTGGAGCCAAGCTTTTGGAACTCGGAAAAGGGTTAAAACATCTTGCTGTCCTGCCCGCTTCTACGATCCAGCTTTTAGGGGCTGAGAAAGCTCTTTTCCGCCACATTAAAACAGGTTCTAGGAGCCCTAAATATGGAATCTTATTCCAACATTCTCTCGTGCAAAAAGCAAAAAAACAAGAGAGAGGAAAAGCTGCTCGCTCCTTAGCAGACAAACTATCTTTATGTGTACGCTTAGATTATTTTAAAGGAGAATTTAAAGCTCCAAATTATAAAAAAGAACTCGAGGAGAGATTTCGATGAAGAGATCCATGAAAGACGAATTTGAAGAATTATATAACTTTATCAGACTTGATGATGAACTATCGCCTTGGGCAAGAGAAACAACTTTTACAGAAAGAATTGAAGAACTGCAAAAAGAAATTCAGGAAATGAAAGTGGAATTAGAAAAAAGCGATTATGAAGAATTCCGCAAAGAAGTAGGTGATGTTCTCTGGGATTTGCTGTGCCTAATTGCCAAAGCGGAACACCAAAAGTTACTCTCTCTGGATAAATTATTGCCTGAGATTCATGAAAAATTTAAACGAAGAAAACTATTCCTGCAAGAACGGAGAAAGGTAACTAAAGAAGAAGAAATTAGAATCTGGCAGGAAGTGAAAGTGCGAGAGAAAAATGAAAGAAATTGAAACTAAGATTCCAGAAAAAATAAGACAGAAATTGCTAGAGTTTGGAGCTAAGAAAGTATTCTCTGGTGAAATGAAGATTATCAAGTTAGATTTCCCAGAATTTACTTTAAAGAAAAGAGGAGAACTGTTACGAATTCGTCAAGTAGGAGATAACTGTGAACTATGTTTCAAAGGAAAAAAAGAAAAGGCCCTGTTTAAAGTTCAAGAAGAAGTGCAGATTATTAGCAACGATTTTGCTACCACACAAAAAATTTTTGAAAAACTTGGCTTTAATATTGTTTATGAAGGAAAGAAACATCGAGAAACATATAAATTAAAAAGAATTTCTTTTGAAATTGATTCTTTGGATAATGTACCTCCTTTCTTAGAAATAGAAGCTCCGACCGAGAAAGAAGTTTTATATTACATCGAGAAATTAGGTTATACTCTAGAACAAACGACAAATAAGACTAGCGCAGAAGTGGAGGAGTTGTATAAAAAGAAACATGAGTAAAATACTACCGCACAAAATTTTTGAAATTTACCAAGACGACCGTGGAAGAAAAATTTTCACGAAAAGCGTCCTTCCTGGAAAAGCGCCTTTCCAAGAAGAAATTGTAAATGAGAAAGGAGTTGAATTCCGTGAATTTAACCCACGACGCAGCAAATTAGCTGCCATGGTCATGAAAGGCTGCACTAATGCCGGTATTCGTGCTAAAGATGTTATTCTGTATCTCGGAGCTTCTCATGGCTATACAATTTCTTTTATTTCCGATATGGTTGGGAAAGAAGGACTAATCTTTGGCATTGATCCCGCCCCCAGAGTCATGAGAGATTTGGTTTTTCTCGCAGAAGAAAGAAAAAACATTGTTCCTCTTTTGGCTGATGCAAATCACCCCGAAGAGTATCTGCAAAGAATTTGTCAGGTCGATGTTGTCTACCAAGATGTTGCTCAGAGAAATCAGGAAGAAATTTTCACGCGAAACTGCCATCTTTTTTTAAAGCCAGGAGGGTATGGTTTACTCGCTGTTAAGGCCAGAAGCATTGACATCAAGAGAAGATCAAAGGACATTTTTTTAGAAATTCGCCAGAAACTGGAAAAGATCTTCACTGTTATTGATTATAAAACTCTCGATCCCTACGAAAAAGACCATTGTATGATTATCATTAAGAAAAAATGAGCCGCGTCGTTATTGTCGGCAAGAAAGGGAACTTTGTGAGAGAAGAAGAGTTTAAGATTGCTTTAGAACAAGGAATGATACGAAGAATTATTCGCGTTTTTGTTTTTAACAAAAAAGGGCAACTTTTTCTCCAAAAACGAAGCCAAAAAGTTCGTATTTATCCTGGACGCTGGGACTCTTCCGCCACCGGTCATGTTGACCCTGGTGAAGATTATACAAAGGCGGCAAAAAGAGAATTAGAAGAATAAATTGGCATTAAAAATATTGAATTCAACCAAGAAATAAGCTACTACGATGAAGAACCATGGGAAGAAAGAGTGTTGCGAAGTTACGACACTTTATTTATTGCTAAGCATGATGGAAAACTAGTTTTTAATGAAGAAGTAAGCGGAGGAAAATGGTTTTTTCCTGACGAAATAAAAAAGAGAATCCAAACCATTTTAGTTCCGGATTTATCAACACCTTTAAGAGGTATCTACAAGATGTCAAAAATTGCTATTGATGTTGTACTTCTTCCTCCCAAAGAGATTATGGATTTATGTATTAAACTGAATAAAACTATAACTGGCTTTAGAAAGATCGAGTTAGACAAAGAAAAATGTTTACCACATATATCTTTATGCATGGGAACTTTAGATGAAAAAGATATCCCTAAAGTTAGAAAAATCATCGGAGCTATTTCACGACCAGGTGCCATTCTGAACCTAGAAATTTATGAAATAAGAAATAAAGAAGATAATTCCAATTTCGCTATCAAAAAAACGGAAGAACTACAACAACTCCACGAAAAAATTATGAAGAAACTTGAGTTTTTTACTTCAAACGAAGCCACACTGGAGATGCTCTTTACACCCCCAACTCCAGAAGAGAGAACATTATTTTGGATCAATAATTACAGAGAAAAATTTAGTTTTAGAAATTTCTATCCACATATCACGCTCGGACTTGGCCCCATGACCCCAAACATCCCTTTTCCGATCAGATTTAAGGCATCAAGACTAGCACTTTGTTATCTCGGGAATTACTGTACTTGCCGCAAAATCTTCTTTGAGACGGAATTAAAGATCATCACAAAATCTTTATGAAATCGGGATGCAAAAATCTTCTTAAACTATTTCGGTTTAGCAGTATCTCTCTTGACTTCTTCTTTAATTTCCAAATACTGTTTAGCAGTAAGGGGATAATGTTTAGCGCTATGCATTAAAGAATTGATAAAATTAGTATGTTCCCTGCCCCATTCTTCATCAGGATGTGTTCTAATAAAATTAGCCCAGAAATCGACAAAAAGTAATCTGGCTTGCTTATTATCTGACGAAGATTTAAGAGATTCCATGTTCTTGTTCTATGAGGGCTTTATACTTTTTAATTTTTTCTTTTTTTAAGTGCTCCCTAAATACATTTTCAATATGTCGAGCATCTTCTAGATCTTTATCTGATTTTAAGAAATATCTCTTAAAAGCAATTTGTCGCTCTAAAGAAGAAATGTTTAATGTGCCGGCAACTGTCCTCACCGTGATAAAATCATCGAAAACTTCAGAATCTAATTTTTTTTTAGCAACCTTGACTTCAAAGTTAGGTATAGTTTGATTTTTTATAGCAAATCGTAAAGCAATTCCTTCTTCCAGATAATCGCCTAATTCATCATCACTTTCAGCATTAAGACACCAAAAACCATTTTTCTTAAGGTCATGATAAAATTGAATAAATTTTTCTCTGTAATTTTTGATCCCAATAATTTAAAACCACAACAAAAAAGAACTGTTTCTAGAGATAAACCAAAAAATTCATACATTAATAAATATGACAATGGTAGTTGGATATTAATGAGATTCTGGGAAAGTGATATAAATAAAGATGTGACTAAATGCGTTGATAGAATTGAAGAAGTCTTAAACAAGAAAAATAACTTTCCAATTTTAATTAATACCTGAATCTTCTTTCGTAATTTTTATGATCAAACCATTCCAAAATAGCTGATATTAATTCTACTTCATTATTTGGGGCAACAGTATACAAAAGTCTCCAACCGCGTGGCAAATCATATTTCCATAAGTTGTTAATGGAATACTTTTGAACATACTCTTTAGGAAAGAGCCTTTTTGGAATCTGAATACCGGAAAAAGCATTTTCTTTCAAATCTTGAATAGCTCTAACCATCGCTTTTTTAATAGGATCATCCTCTTTCAGAGAATTAAAGTTTTTTTCTAGATCGTCAGAAATAAATACAACCTTGGATGGTTTGATCAAACAACAATCTCTTTTCTCTTTCTAAGCAGTTGAGCAAGTTTTGGATTCCAAATATAAGCGATTTTACTGTCTCTATCAAAAGCAATCTTGTTAATACTTTCTAAATAATCTAAAATAACTAAGAAAGTTTGCCACATTACCTGCCGAGGAAGCTTTTTCCACAATTCAGTTCTGTTGTATTCTCCACTATTTTCTTCTATAGTTTTTTCTACCATTAATACCGTATCCAAAGTAGGTGAACGTACAAAGGGATTTTCTACGGTTTGTGTTTGCATAACAGCCTGTTATATCAATTGATATATAAACGTTTCTATGTTTTTTAACACAAAACTTGAAAACTGTAATTAATTATTCTATATCAATTATCTTATCTCGATTTTTCATTCCCGAAACAATCCTAACTTTTAATCCCAATTCTTTCTTAAAAAATTTAATTAAAGATCATCACAAAATCTTAATTTTGAATCATTAAAACTAATCTTCCCACCAGGGTACAACGTCGGGAAGCTCAAAACCATTTGTCTCTTTTACCCAGTCCCAAATGTGTTTATTTGGCAAAATTAGATACATTTTATCATCAAAAGTCCATAAGACCACTCTAGAATTAAATGGAAGATCCGTCTGTAATTGCTTATATTGATTTATGTTCATTCCATGGATCATTAAATGGTTTGCCCCGATAACGTACATTTCGCTTATCATGGTAGTAAAAAATCCCGAATCTCTTGCTAATTCGGTAATCTCATTAATGAGAGGAATTCGTTTGGTAAAACTTTGTTCTGTTACATAATAGATTATTCCGGTGTCAATCATTCGTTTTTTTGACCAGAAAAGATGATACCACGGATAATTCGATCTTTGATTATATTTATCATTAACATATTGTATTAATTCAGCCGATATTGAACTGATAAGAGTGGAATTAATGAGTCCTCTTTTTGTTAAATCTAAAATGATAAAATCAACTAACTGCTTATCATCTTCAAAATTTCCTTGAGATTTTATTTCTACATTTAGTGGTTTCTTTCCTGCAACAACTTCCATGACTTCCTCGTATATAGGAATATGATAATCACTAAGTTGTATTAATTCACTATATGTTAAATCAGAAATTTTATCTAATTTCTGTTGTAATCGCTTTAAACTTAAATCGTGGTGAATAACGAGAACTTTGTCCTTTGTATATTGAGCATCAAACTCGATAAAAGAGTAAATCTCTTCATTAGCAGCACTTTTGAATGCCGGCAAGGTGTTTTCGATATAATCTACAGAATTTCCTCGATGTGCTCCTAATACAGATTTATCGTCGATGATCTCAATTGTAGGATACACTAATAATTCATAAGTAGCAAAGAACAGAAGCAAGAAAAGTAATCCTAAAAAAATCAGGAATACTTTATATCTTTTTTTCACGTTTATTTAATACCCTTGCTTTGTTTATATTACTTTCGAGAAGCTAAAATTAGAAATTTGAATTTTTAAATCACTTTCTACCGACAAACCTTCTTTGAAACAAAAAGGTACGTATTAAGTCTGGGGCTTTAGCATCAATCCGTGAGCCTCTTCGTCAAACCACATCAAGCAAAAAGGAGATTCATGAAATGTGAAAAATATCACATTTCAGTACTGAAAATAAATCTCTGTTTATTTTCATGTTCCAAAAGGAATTTTTGCCTTTGCTTATACTCATCCAAAGGCGAACCGATGCTAAAGCCAAAAGAAGACTTAATACATACGGTTTTTTTGCTCAGCTTGACAACATTATTTGGCATTGAAACAATGGAGAAATACCGGAGAGTTAGAAGAATTATCGCCGAAGGCGGAGAAAGCAAATTACAACACTTCATTTCCGAGCACAGAACATCATATTGCGGTCGAAGAGGGCTTGAACTGGCCACAAAAGAAGTCGGACTAGAACATCTTCTTTCTCTGAAGAAGTAATTCCTCATCACTATTTCAACTCAATAACCATTCCATCCAAACCAGGGTTTACGACTTTTGTCTCACCAATTTTATCAGTGACGCCGACAGTTTCATGAAGATGCCCGCAAATATGAAGCTTAGGTTTAATTCTTTCAACAAATTTACGATAATCAATGCTACCTACATGATGCTCCTGGAGAAGATCAACCTTAGTGTCAGCAGGTGGCCCATGGGTAACAAAGACCATTTTTTCCCCTTTATAAGAACCATACCATTGCCTGGCAAGTTTGCGAAACTCAGTATCTTCCTGAGAAAACCCTCCCCCGCCATAGCCTAAAAACCAATAATTTTCAAGACGAACTGCCTTTCGATGTAAAGGGATGCAATGAGAGAATTCCTTTGCCGCATCATCAAGATCTATCCCTTCTTCATGATTCCCTGGAATGAAATAAAATGTTTTTTTCAGAGCATTAAACTTACCTAAAATTTTCTTCAGTCCTCGGCCAAAAGTCGAAATATCACCAGCACAAACCGTAAACTGAATGTCCTTTTTGCTGGCACGCTGCACCAGTTTCTCTATTGCCTCTTGGTTTTCATGGACATCAGTAAAAGTAAGAAATTTCATGACGATCATCTAGGAAAAAGATTAAGAGGTTACAGCGCTATTTCTTCTACATTCTCTGTCTTTGGAGTGTCAGTTAGCGTGGCTGCCCCTTCTTCACGGTTTTCGGCCTGAATGGTGGAACTCTCAACAGGCGAACCCTCGCCTTTCATGGCAGGAAGAATTCCCCGCGTCTCCACAACCCTCACGGCAACTTCTTTCAAGGGAACAATTTTTGTTAACATCTTTTTAATGGTTGTCTGCAGTCTATTACTCGCAATATTGCTTAAAAAAACATCAAACGTAGATACCGCAGCTTCTTTTTTCATAAACGAAGAAAAATCACGGCGCAGCATCGCGCGAACAGAGCGATAGGTTTTATTCTTCGTCAAAATAAGGCCTTTAAGCACCACATCATGATTATCTTTAGTGCTGAAACGGCAATAAATATCTAAGCGGTCTGCATTCTTTCGCACCATGCGTTTTACTGAGGACACCGTAAGTTCATAGCCGAGAGCCGTCGCATGCAGAACATTTCTTTCCACATTCGTGATGCGAAATTTTACATAAACATTTTGCTCTTTAATATTCCCTGTAAGGTCTTTCAAGTTGCTATGCACAATTCTGCCGATCGCTTTTTCTGGTGCTTCTAAGTAACTTTCCCCAATTTCCCTTTGAGCAAAAATCTTAGATGAAATAATAGGATACCATGCTTTCTTCTTTGTTTTAATTCGACTGCTTACTTTTCCCGTTCTTTCTGATTTAGACATTTTTTAAGTTAAATTCTAAGCCCGGATGAGGTGTATGTAGATACCCTAAGTTGCTTCGAGTAAGTGTTTATTTAAAAAGATGTCGCTTAGAAAGTAGTAAGAGGGACTCTATAATCATCCAGAAAGTTTCACGCCAAAACACTTAAAACCTCTCTCCTACCTCTCCTGCTTCCGTTAATATGTGCCGTATGCTTTTCGCCGTAGGGAAAGTAAATTCCTCTTGCCTTTATCAAGAATTTAAACGTCTTACCGCTGACCAAAATCAAAGCCATGAATTGACCTCCTCCCCAATGCTAAAGCAGGGGATTTCTTGCTTAAAAGTTATTTAAACCAAGAAAAAGGACTTGGAAGTTATCGTCATGAAGATGGTTTGGTATTGCCTACCTGCAAGATAAGTCTTGGATCCTCAAAAAATTACCCCCTTCTTTTCTAGATGATTCCCAAACCAATAATATTCTCCTTATTCAAAGTTCAGCTCTGCTTCTCCACGCCAGAAAGAAATCAAAAAGTGACCTAGAATATCACAATACTCACCCCTTCCAGTTCAAAGAAAAAAAAGAAGATATCGTCCTTGCGCATAATGGAACTATTTCCTGAGAAATCCCCTATAAACAATATTTCCATCCTCTTGACACGACAGATTCAAAAAAACTAATGTATTATTTACTAGGCCAGACGATCATAAAATATCCTCAACGTATCCCCCCATCTGATTGAAAAATTAAAGATAGAGAACGGCTCTAACTTTATTATCTCTTCGCCTTTGCAAACTATTATTTATATCTATTACAAAAAATGGCTCTGTAGAAAAAGTCGCCGCCTAGGCCAATAAGTAACCTGAGAACTGCTATTCGTAAGACCAGTTGGTAGGCGCCGCCACTCAAAATAAGATATGAAAGCGGCACGAAGGTTACGGCCAAGGCGACTTTTTCGAGATTTTCTACAGAGCCACAAAAAATATCCACGTTACTTTTCCATGGCACTGCAAAAAAAGAAAGAATTATCATTTGTTCAGAACCATTACAGAAAGATGCCTCGTGGAAAATTCTTCCTCAAGGGACGCTCCTCATCATCAATCATCAAAATCTATCTCTTACTTCACTCTAAACCCTTTCGCCATAAGAATTTTTCTGACGGAAGCATCAATCTGTTTTTTGGAAATTTCTCCCCGTCGTACGGCTTCTGCTACCACCTGAATCATGCGATGCATTTCTTCCGGATCTTCCCCAAAATTAAGGATCATATCATTTCCTGCTTTGAAGACATTAATGTAAACTTCATCTAAAGAAGGATAAAAATTTCGTAATCCTAACATTTGAATTTCATCGGTAAAAATAAGTCCAGGATACTTCTCTTTGAGTTCGCCGACAATTTCTCTCGCTGCAACAGAAGGCTTTCCTTCAGAATCAATGGCCCCTTCGACAATAAGATGGCTCACCATCACTCCTTTCACGACTTTATTCAATTTTTCATAAGGAAGAAGATCAGATTTCTCAATCACCGCCGCAACCACTTCTTTATGTGGATCCCGAATCACCAGCGTTTTCCCTGGGTAATGTTTTGCCGTGGCGATTATTCCCTCTCTTTGCAAGCCTAAGGTATAAGCCTCTGCCAGCTTTCCGATGGTGGTAGCATTGCCAGGAAAAGAACGGCATTTCCAAATTTGGTCATTGAGATCTACGACGGGGGCAAAATTAACACTAAATCCCAAAGTATGAAGATAACTGCCTTCGCTTTTGCCCTTTTCGAATGCATCTCCCACAGAAGTAATTTCACGAACAGGGATAGAGGGCCGAAAAGCAGAAAAAGGATTAAGGCAACCTTCAAAATCTGCCGACACAAAAAAAGGGATCATCATTTCTTTTTGAAACTCATTGATGGTTTTGCGAAAAAGTTCCTCTCTTTGCATCGCAAAAAGATGGACCCCACCCAACTGTAATTTCTTCCAAGTTTGGAGATTATAAAGCCCGCCATGAACAATTACCATTTGCGCTATTTTTTGTTCTAGCGTCATCTCTTCGAGATTAATAGTATTATTCACCACCAGAAGGGATGGTTGAGAAGGAATGAAGAATCCTAACCCTTTCACAATATTCAGGGTTCCTAAAAAGAGAACCATGGTTATTAAGATAATAAAAAGTGTTTGCTGTAAATCTCTTTGTTTTTTTCTTTTTGTCATCATGGCCAGTAGGGTTGCTGTGTGCAGTAGTGATACCCTTTACTATTTAATAAATAACCGATCTCGCTGCCTGAAGCGCGACATTCCCACTGTGTTTCACCAAAAACTGTTTCTTCGACTTTCCATTGACAAAGAACTTGCCGCCGTGCTTCTAAACAGCAGCGGGGGAGATCCGACATCTTATGATGCTCTTCCGGCAATACTAGAACACATAAAGGAGTATGCTGATCGAGACGATAGACAACTTCCCCAAAATTAGGCACGGTAACATCAAAAAAGGCTAACAATAATAAAAAAGCCATGAAAGCAAGGGAAACATTCAAAACCATTAATACTCTTTTTTCATACATGCGCAAAAATGAATCAAAAAATATATATAAACCTATCTTTCTTACCTGAATTATGACTGTCATTGTGTATATGACTCCTACCTGTACGTGGTGCAAAAAACTAAAAGAATGGCTCCATAAAAACAGAATTAAGTTTGAGGAACGCGATACGACGGAAGAAAGTGAGTGGCGTGATGAATTGCTTGAAAAATCGAACCAACTGGCTGTCCCCGTTATTGATGTCGACGGAAAAATCATCATCGGCTTCGATGAAAAGAAATTGACAGAACTTTTCCCCAGAAAAAAATGACTTTCTTTGTCTGGTTTAAGAAACAACCTTCTTGGCAGCGTGGCGTTCTCTCGGCATGATTTATCCTTTCATCATCAGCATAAGTATGCTTCTTCTGGGGATCTATTCGCCTATAACCACTTTCCTATCCTGCCCTCCTTCTGATGTCTTTTATTGACGAAGGACTCCGAGCCACTTTTTTTTCTTGGGAAGCAAAATCAGCGATATTGCTTAAATCCATAACTTACTTTCTCCCATGGGCAGACGGAAATAACGCTTTCCATGTTATGAAAAAATCTTTTGCCATTCTCATGCTTATATTCTCTTCCTTTATTGGAGCTCTTTTCGGGAGAATTATTGGTAAAATAAGAGAAATAAAAAGACCATCCGCCGTTGAGAAATCATAAACTGCGTAAGATTTCTTCTACTTTTTTCCCTTCAAAAAGAATTTTATAAAGTCCTGAAATAAGAGGCAGCTTCAGCTTCAATTTCTGTTCTAACTGTACCACTTCTTTAACGGTTGTTACGCCTTCTGCCACCATTTTCATTTCCTTAAGAACAATATCAAGCTTGCGTCCTTTCCCCACCTCTAGTCCTACAAAACGATTTCGTGAATGTTTGCTCATACACGTCACAATAATATCACCTATTCCTGCCAACCCTTGAAAGGTTTCTTCCTTAGCCCCCATCTGCAAGCCTGCTTTCTTTATTTCTTCTAACCCTTTTGTCATCACATACGCTTTCGCATTATCACCCAATCCCGCACCATCAATAACGCCAACAAAGATAGCAATAATATTCTTTAATGCTGCCGCCACTTGCACGCCAATTAGGTCATCGCATAGATCAACTCTCAGACGTTCATTTTCAAACACTTTTTTCAATTTCTCTTTTCCTTCTCCGCCGGCTAAAACTATTCCGCTAAACAAGCTTTTGCCAACTTCTTCAGCATGAGTTGGCCCATATAAACAAAATAATTGGTTAAGAATGATTTCACTAATGGCTTCAGTAAGCAATCTTGTCCTTGGGGCAAAGCCTTTGGAGCAGATAATTACTGGCTGATGATTAAGATAAGATTTAGCTTGCTGGACCGTTTTTTCAGCATGTTCTGAAGGCACGACTAATAATACCAGATCGCTGGGGAATACTTCTTTCATTTGCGAAGAAATAAAAATATTTTCCGGCAACTTAACTTCCGGCAGCAATTTGCAAACTCTTTGCTCCTGCATTTCTTTAGCCTGCTGTTCTACAAATTCCCACACCTTAACTTGATGATTCTTTTTGGCTAAATGAACTGCTAAAGCCGTACCCCAGCTGCCTCCGCCGAGAATGGTGATGAACATGAATTAACTGGGAAGATAGTAAGTTTAAATTAGTTATGAATTAAAAAAAGAAGATTATAAAAAAAAATTATTGACAACTGATTTGTTGCAAACACCTTACCTATTACGCACATTGTCCATTACGACAAGTCTGACCGGCTCGACAATGGATCTCACCTATCCAATTAAGACATTGCCTATTATCGCCGCATGTCCAATATGATAAAGCATTGGGTGCTGAAGGATCACAATACCTATTCCCACCATTCGGACATTCAGTAGAACTAAAACAGCTAAGTAGCGCCGCTAGTAGGTACAACTTGATTAGGTTGTTCTATTGTGTTGGTAGTTGCTGGAGGTTGGCTAGTAGGTACAACTTGATTAGGTTGTTCTATTGTGTTGGTAGTTGCTGGAGGTTGGCTTCTAGGTATATCACAATGCAAGGTAAACCAAACCACATCGTCTCTAGTTGGAGCCACACTTTGACCGATATTATGAATAGTAATAGCATCGTTGGTTCCTAAAATTTGATGGACTGGCTGCGGCGTATTTACCCGAACTCTAAAGTTATCCATAACGCCGGCAGGAGTAGTTATCCAAAACGTACCCATCCTGTTACCCCTTTGAAACTCTATGGTATATCCAGAACAAGCTGAATTCAATCTTACCCTGCTTCCTGGATCTCGCAGGTTTCCTTCCCTTCGCGGCAATACTGTTAATGTAAATGCGCCACTTGAAACTTTTGCTCCTACACCTGAGTTACCCAAATAATTCCAGATTCCATTTTCCACTAAATAACTGTCTAGAAATCCGTTAGAATAGATATGACTGTATAACTGATACCCACGGTCATAAGTTCCGGTTGCAAATCCCTGCCCAGCTATAGCCGCATCTGACCCCGCCGGAGCAGGCAATCCTTCCGGCTGCTGGCTAGTACAACCGATCAACATTAAAGCTGCAGTTATTAATAGTCCTAATAAAATTAATTTTTTCATCAATTAACACCTCTAAATTTTGTTAATTTAGAGATAATGATTAAGAATTTATAAACTTGCGTTACCCCCCCCCCGGGAATAAATATCCTAGAATTTTTCTAAATATAAAAGTCATAGATTAGATCTAAAATGTGATAAAACAAAAACACAACTAAGATGCACGGTGATAAAAAACCTATCTCACTAACGTAAGTTTATTTTGTTGCGCTAGTTTATAATCATACACCAATCTAAGAGATAAGGGGGTTTTATACGATCTGCCCGCCGTTATTCTTTCTTTCCGGCAAATGAGGGTGTGTTCTTTCTTATTTTCAACAAATTTAATTTTATTAGTCTCTAATCCACTGCCGCGGAAATCACATTGTAAAGGATCATTTCCCAAATTCGCAGAAAGGAGTTGCACTTCACCAACATTTCCTCTTCCTTTATTCTGCAAGTTAATGCGAAATTCAATGTCTGCTGCAGAACCAGGAAAGATAATTTCCTCGATTTTAGTTATCGCCAGAGGAGCCCCTTGTCCAGAATATGTTTTTTGTGGTTCTACTTTACACCCAGCATCGTAGATGGAATAAACATTCGTGTTAAGACACACCGTGTCCGTAAAATCTAGGGTTGATCGGTAAGCCAGTTTAATGAAAAAAGTTTCCATATGTTGTTCCGCGTTAAGAAAGAGACTTTCGGCTTTCCCATCAAATTCCACAATCTTGCGCTCGCCAGAAGGATTTGTAAGCGAACGGCCTAACATTTGGTCAAGGTAATGGCCTTCAAGTGGATTAGGCGCAATTTGCACGTATCGTTCATTAAGCCCCGTTAACGTTAAAGTAACATCCTGGAGGTCATAGGCAAGTTGATTATCAACATCGATAACCATCTTAAAATTCGATCCTGGATAGATTTTTACCGGAGGAGCATTTTCCAAAAGACGAATCTGAACTTCTTGAACTCCTTGTTTAAAATTTTGTTGGATAATATCTCCTTCAGAACCAGAAGAACTCCCGCAACTTGTAAGAAGAAAAGAAATAACTAATAAAGCCGCAACGAAAGTGAGCTTTCTCATTATTTTAATGCCTCTGTTTTATGGGAAATTTCCGCTTTTTGTGAGATTAAATAATCATAAACCAATTCCGCGCGAAATTCCCGCGGCACCCAATCCGTAATAAATTGTAAGTCTGAAGGGTATTCTAAAACACAAGGAGGGAGAGGAATATCCGTCGTATACTTTTCTGTATTAAAAAGAGAACCTTGCAGACAATTTGAATTATCTGGAACCATATTCTGCGCATCAATAAAATAACTTTTGATATTAAGAAGCTTCCCTCCTCCGGCGTTATGTACATTTGCTTTGAGGAGGATATTTCGATTAGACTTATCTTCAATTATAATCTCCTTAGGTGAATGGCCAATATCAAACTGAATGTAAGACAAATCTGCAGGAGCGAGTGACTCTGGAGTTCGAAGTGATTTAGAAATTTCTTCTTTTCGCAGTCGCTCTTTATCTTCAGGAGGCTTTACCCCGATAAAAGCGCGTTGCAATCTTGAAATAGTTTTTAAGTTAAACAAACGAACTTCAGCTACCAGTTCATATTCCCCATTTAATTCTTCTAAAGGATTGCAAATAAAAGGAGTACTAAATTGCTCCTCGGAGAAGTCCACAATCTGCACGCTTTCTAATGCCTTCTGCCCTTTGATTTCACCTGCTATATCCGGAGTTTCACGCTTGCCATCGAAGTGACAAGACGCTTCAGCTTTTATTTGCAGCTTTCGTGGATTTTCAACTTGTAATCCAAAGGGATAGCCAAACTGAGGATCATACTCTTCTCCAAATTTTCGCTGCTCAAAGAGAACCTTTGCAGTGGTGGGAATTCGTATTGTAGGATCAATCGTTCCCCCTACTTGCAGTACTTTATTTTTTGCTTTCTTTTCTTGCTCTTGAAGACACTTTTGAAAAGGCGAATCTTCATCTTCGCTTGGTTTATGCTTTTCGATTTCTTCACAGACATACTTCCACTCTGATTGTTGCTGCTTTTTATCGACACATGCCTGTAAAGTGCCATACTCCTGGTTCCAGATGCAACGTAAAGTGGAAATGAAAGGGTTTTCTTTTTTCCCATATTGCTCACGCACTTTTGCCTGAGCTTCTTCTAACTCTTCTGCACTGGGAACGATTGATTCGTAACCAATATTGGGAAGTGTAGGCACCACTAACGTAATGATAATGTAAAGAACCGTCAGAACTTTTAACAAACCAAAGAAAAAATTAAGCCCTTCATGCTTTTCGCTAAACTGTTCTGGCAGCATTAACACCCCATACACTACCCACCAAGGCATGTACAGAAGAAGACCTTGTGTCAACGGCGTTATGGGAAGATGGAGATTTCCTGTTAAATAAGGGAGAAGGCCGCTATCAAGAAAGAGAAAAAGCGTTGGAAGAAGTCCATATAACTCTGGTTTAAGCGCTTGCCCTTTTGAAACCAAGGCTGGAAAGGCTAAAATAAGAGCACAGATGCTGAGATAAATGACAATAAAAGGTAATTCTGTGCTTCTGCCAAAAAGATGAAACCAAACTATAAAAAAAAGCATCGGCAGAAGGATCGGATACCTTGATTCCGTTCTGCCTAACTTATAAACTAAAGCGTATCCCGCTAAAGGGAAAATTATAAAATGAGAGAGAATAAATGCGGCAGGAACGATTGTTCCAGGCACTTCTCCCCCTGTTGACACTCGTAGCCAATAAATTAAACCACCGAGAAAGATAATGAGAGGAGCGAGCCATTTTGGTTGAGATTTTTTATCGGAATCTTTGTTTAATAGTGCTGTAAAGAAGTCTTCTTCCGGAGATATCTTCTTTCTTCTTTCTCGTCTTTCTTCTTCATCAGCCTCTTCTTCAGCATCTTCATCGTTATCAGATTCACTACGTCTTTTCTTTCTCTCCCTTTCTTCAGCCTCTTCTCCCGCTTCGTGCTCTTCTTCTTGTTCTTTTTCTTTTGAAGGAATCTCCACTGGCACTTTTACCTGACTTTCTTTTTGATCTAACTTTTCAAGAGCAGAAATAGCTCTTTCCCCTAATTTTTTTAAGAAAGCGCGTTCTTCTTCCTTTCCTCTAACGTCCCTTTCTTCAACAATAACTTTTTTTCGCTCCTCCTTCGCTTCTAACTTCCCTAATTGTTCAGCCTCACTATTACTAGCTGTTCCAGCCTCGCTTCTTCTCTCCAGCTCCTGCTTCTCTAATAACCTTCTCCGTAACTTTTCTTCTCTCGAGACCACTTCATCAACCTCTTTTTATACTAACGTCTATTCAGAAAACAAAACCTTCTGCCTATAAAAATCTTGCGAAGAAGAATCTAATCGAGTAAATCCACCTTTAACTCCCTAATTTCCAAGGTCTTTCGAGGTTTAATCTTCAAAGCGTTATTCCCCCGCACCACATCTTCACTGATATCAACCACATAAGACACTTCTTTGGTATCAAAACGGGCAATATTTCCATTAAAGACAATATCCCCTACTTTCTGGGTTACAACATCGACAAAATGAATTGTCAACCTAAGCCGGAGGTCTCCTTCCAGAATCGCCTGGAATTGCTCCAGAGAAACATCAAAGTAGAAAGTAGGAAACTCTATCTCCTTAAGCTTAGAAAGAATGTTAACATGAGATAATTGATATGCTCCCTTTGTCGTTCTAAATATGATCTCATTTTCGCCTTGCTTGACTAACTCTGGTGAAAACTCAATCGGCACAAAAGCCACATCACAATCCGGGATAGAATTGTATACTTGCCGTCCATTCACCATAATTAAAAGCTTGCCAACTTCTGCAAAATTACACGCGGGCTCAAACCGCAAGGTGACCTTTTCCAGATTTCTTTTCTCTGTTTCCGAGATTAAAAAAATGTTAGTAGAGGATTGCGCTTCAACGCTTGTTACATCAGCCGCTACTTTAAGCCCCTGTAAAGCGATGCGATTTGTTCTCCAGAAAGCTAATCCTGGCGAAGAAACCGCGAAGATGATTTTATTTTCCCCACTCAGTAAATGTTGTGGTAAGGTTATCGTTTGCGCCTCTCCTAACTGTGTCTTGAGATTATAAATCTCTTCTCCATTTAAGATCATGATAAAATTACCAGCAATTTCCGTCACTTTAAAACTCAGCAAGACATTCGTCGTATGCTCGAGATCAGGAATCACAAAAGTAAATTCCCCCCTTTGTTCTGAAAAAACTCCTTTCTTAGCAAAGGCGCTTGGTTTCTCTACCAAAAGGCGACCTTCAGTACGTGTATAGATGTTTATAACCGGCAGAGGATGTTCCATTACTTCCGTAGCTAAATAATCAATGCGCCCTGGCTTTTCCTTCAGAAGAACTTTACGAACGGTCTCAGGAGTAGGATCATCGATATCTTTATCATCATCTCCCAAAAGCTCTTCCCTTTCTCCAGGAGGGATAAACATAATAAAAAGGATAATAACCCCGGCAATAATCGCTAAAAGAACTGCTGTTCCTGATGCCGGAGACTGAGTCTGACCTCTTTTTTTCAAATCCATTTCTTTATAAGAATAAGAGTGATATTTATAAAATATTCGGCTAACGGTAAGTAATGGAACTCAAAACAAAGAAAATATTTATAACTTCAAATGTGAGCCTCAGACAAAAATGGATCTTCTTCATTCTGATTTCAAAAAAGGAAATGTAACCCTCCGCGTAACTGACTCTGATGATCTTTGGTATTTAAGCCACCTCATTGATCCTGGCGATATTGTCAAAGGGAAGACCACCCGAAAAATTAAGATCGGAGAAAGTGAAAATGCCAAGACTGTAAAAAAAACTCTTATCCTTAAAATCGAAGCGGAAACCATCGACTTCCAAGAACAGGTTCTGCGCATAAATGGAAAAGTGCAAGAAGGATTAGAAGAAGTTCCCAAAGAAAGTTACCATGCTCTTTCCCTTGAAGTTGGAACAGAATTCACTTTGGAAAAGCCACAATGGTTAGCATACCAACGACAAAAGTTACAAGAAGCCTGCCTTAAAAAATATTCTTATTTATTGTGTCTCCTTGATCGGGAAGAGGCCCTTTTCGCCCTCACTAAAAAACGTGGCTATGCCCTTCTCCTTAACTTGCAGGGAGATGTGCCCAAAAAAGCTCAGAAAACGGAAGTGAAAGGTAATTTTCAGGAAGAGCTTATAAAAAAAATCGTTGAATACAACGAACGGTTCACTCCTGAAAAAATAATTATTGCTTCGCCAGCATTCTACAAAGATGATCTTTTCAAAATAATTAATAGCCCCACCATTAAAGAAAAAATAGTTCTTGTCCCTTGCTCGGACGTGAGCGAACGCGGAATTGACGAAGTTATCAAAAGACCTGAACTTGCAATTATTTTGAAGGAAAGCAGAGCGCGGGAAGAACAAATACTTTTAGATTTGTTATTAGAACACCTTCAGAAAAATACCTTGGCTTGTTACGGATGGGATGAAGTGCAGCGAGCCGTTGCTGCTGGCGCCGTCCAACATCTTCTTGTCACTGATAATTTCATACACAAACTAAAAGAAGAAGGAAAATACATTTTATTAGACGAAATAATGACCCGAGTTGACAATCTGCGAGGAGAAGTCCATATTTTCACTTCCGAATTAGAGAGTGGAAGAAAATTGCAAGGTCTTGGCGGCATTGCCGCGGTGCTGCGCTATAAACTTCAATGGTAAAAAATTCCTTTTGTAAAAGAGGAGACTAAGCCTATATTTTGGAAAACCACAACCTTTTAATAGTAGTTAAGTTTACTGATAACCCAGTAACAAAAAGCTCTTTACAGAGTTAACGTTAAAAAGGGGGGTTGAAAAATGATTGTAAAAGACGAATTGTTAAGCAAACTACGCCGTTACTTCGACTTAAATTTATATGAAGTAAAGTTATGGACTGCACTCCTTAGTAGAGGGGTATCTACGGCAGGAGAATTATCGGATATTGCTGATGTTCCTCGTTCTCGAAGTTATGACGTTCTGGAAAGTTTAGAAAAGAAAGGCTTTGTGGTCATGAAATTAGGAAAGCCCATTAAATATATTGCCATTCCCCCCAGTGAAGTTGTAGATAGAGTAAGGAAAAACATGCACACTGATGCTCAAGAAAAAATCAGGCGCCTTGAAAGCGTAAAAGCGTCGCCTCTTCTTGGTGAATTAGAAAGCCTCCATACGAATGGCATTAATTTAGTTGATCCGTCCGAGATGAATGGATGCCTGAGAGGGAGAAATAATTTATATAACCATCTCGAATTTTTAATCAAAGACGCTAAAAAGAATATTAATATTATGACTTCAGAGAAAGGATTCATCCGAAAAGCAGAAGGACTTCGCGCCAGCTTAGAAAAAGCAAAGAAGAGGGGAGTTAAAATTCGTATTGCTGCTCCTTTAACTAAAGAGAGTAAGCTCGTTGCCGAAAATATGAAAGGAATTGCAGAAATTAAACATAGTGATAAAGTGAATTCTCGCTTTGTAACCGTAGATGGGCAGCATATGGTATTTATGACCCTTAATGACAAAGATGTCCACCCTTCGTATGACTTGGGGGTATGGGTAAAAACACCTTACTTTACTGCCGCCATCGATCAAATGTTTAACCACTTCTGGGGCTTAAAAGAAGAACTATAGACTCTTTTTTCTTCTTCATTTTTATTTGCTACTTTGAAAATTAATAAAGCTTAAGAATAAGGTTCTTACCCATCTTTAGATGGGACTATCTAGAAGGATTATTGAAAGTTTTTACGATTTACTTGACATCCTCCTCACCCTAAAGGGTTGCCCTGCGGGGCAACTCCTCCGCTTCGCTACGGAGCGAGGATTCCCTATCTAGGAAGAAAAGCTCTGGCGTG
>JAGVYE010000003.1 GCA_018303445.1 Candidatus Woesearchaeota archaeon | reverse complement strand
TTTCATTTAATTTCCTAAATGCGAGATAAGCACTCTCTTTATCTGTGCTTTCCCAATCATTTAAGAATTTATTCAAGAGTTCTGCTTGCTTTCTTTTACCAACTAACTGAGGAATGACGTTTTCAAGAACAATCAATATCCCTTTTTTGTTGGTAATGTGGATTTGATGGGTTATCTTTCTCCTCAGTCCATCTTTTCCTCTATCTTGCGTATAATTACAGTATTTGATCTGTAGCAGATCCAAAATCTCCTTGCATCTATCTATTATCGATGCGTTGGTATTGGAGATGCTAACTCTGTAACCATACCGAGGATTCCCATTTCGATGGTACCGAGGAATCATTATTGATCCTTCTCCATCAATTATCCCCGCAAGCCAAGCTAACTTAAGGGTTGCGTGCTGATTGTCTGCACCTAACACTTTTTCACTCTCTTTCTTCATTATGTTTTTATTTTCCATCAACAATATTAATGTTGCGGAAAATAAACAACTATGAAAAAGAAGAGTAGTGTAGGATTCTCAGATGTTCCAGCATATAGCCAGATTTTTATCCCAATTTTTATGGCTTCTGTTTAACAATTGGGTCTTAAAGCAACGAATTCACATTAAGAGAGTTATAGTTACTCCCGCCGTTTACCAGCTCTTCACTCCGTTGAAACGAAGCTTAAAGTACTGGCACTGGGCAGGCATCACATTCTATACACAGCATTACTGCCTAGCAGAATGTTAAGTTTTTGTTAAACAGTCGGATCACCTTTGTCACTGAGCCCTGAACTCGCATCTATACAGACACAAGTACAGGGATCCCTTATACCGAAGGTACGGGACTAAGTTGCCGAATTCCCTGAACTAGTTTTTCCTCTAACATCTTAGGCTTCTCACCTAGGGGCACCTGTGTTGGTTCTGGGTACGGATACTCCAGATTTTTTGTTGTTTCCTTTTCAAGGACTCTCGGAACCAGCCAAACAGACCATAGGCCTGCTCATCTACAATTTCATCATGTTCTCATCATTACGATACTCCCATGATGTATTTGTATTAACATACCCGACGGGATATGTTGGCCTCTCCCAAAGCGTTAGAAACAACACCTGTGTCGCCACATATACTAAAGTAGTAGCGGAATATTAACCGCTTTCCCTTTCCCACTACTCCATTACGAGATGGGTTAGGACCGACTACCCCTTGGCTGATGGTCATTGCCAAGGAACCCTTGCCCTTACGACGACAGGGGTTCTCGCCCTGCTAGGATCCTACTTCCACCAGGATATTCATTTCGTACCGGTCCACATCCTCTCACGAGAATGCTTCTACCCGGCACGGACGCCTGTCTACCCCCACTTTCGTGGTCTATGGTATCGGCAGCTTGTTTAGACCCGTCAATTTTTGGGACCCATGACCTCAACGAGTAAGCTGTTACGCACTTTTTGAAGGGTGGCTGCTTCTAAGCCAACCTCCTCGCTGTCTAAGATCACAGATACCCTTTACCCTTTATCACTGAACAAGCATTTAGGGGCCTTAACCATAGTCTGGGTTGTTCCCCTCATGCGGATCAAGTTTACCCCAAGATCCGCTGTTTCCCGGAGTCTACGATGTTACAACCTTCGGAGTTGGACAAGGGACCGACAGGTTTCCCCGCCTAAATCCCCTATCCGTCGCTCTACAGCTGTAACAACCTCGTCCGAGACTTGACTAAGGTCAATTTCGACAGGAACCTGCTATCGCCGAGTTCGATTGGCTTTTCACCCCTACTCCCAGGTTAGAAGAACGCTTGCTCGCAGAACCTCTTCAGGCTTCCACGAGGTTTTACCCCCGCTTCACCTTACCCAGGAGTAGATCACCCGGCTTCAGGTCATGCCCCTGTGACTTACGGCACTTTCATACCGCCTCCCTCCTTGCGTGCGGAGTCTTGGTTTCCCTATGGATTCCCCTCTTCAGGTTATCCTTGCCACAGAAGCACACTCCCTGGCGCTTTATCCAAAGAGCACGGTAGAACACCGAAATGCCCTACCATACTATAGCTGCTAGATTTCAGAGTCTTTTAACACCCGGTCAGGGGTTCTTTTCAACGTTCCCTCGCGGTACTATGTTCTATCGGACTCAAAACGTATTTAGTCTTAGAGGTTAATGCCCCCCATCTTCTCACACCATTTCCAAGGTATGATACTCAGGATACTTCCAACATCATCATTCTTACCTTTACGGGACTATCACCCTGTATCGTGCCTCTTTCCAGAGAACTTCAAGTCAGAATAATGATGGAAAAGGAAGTCCGTAACACCACATCTCCATCACATTACTATGACGGATTCAGTTTGGACTACACCGCTTTCGGTCGCTCTTACTCACGGCATCTCAATTGATTTCTCTTCCTGCAGGTACTAAGACGCTTCAATTCCCTGCGTTCCCTTACCCCAAAGGGTATGTTATGGGAAGTCCCATTCAGAAATTTCCGGTTCAACACTTACGTTCAGTTCGCCGGAACTTTTCGCAGCTTGTCACGTCCTTCATCGGCGTTTTGAACCGAGTCATCCATCTAGCAGCATGCCTAGATGTACTTTGATCTACATATGGCTCATTATTATGATGTTATCTCGCATGTTGAATACATGCTCCATCAAACTCAACCAATCGCTACCAACAACGTTGTTGTCGATAACGTCGTGTCCCAGAAATCCAGAAGGATTTTCAGGAACGTTCTTTCCCCATAGGGAATGGACCCGTCGGGATTTGAACCCGAGGCCTCCTGCGTTCTAGGACTGACCTGCAAGGCAGGCGCTCTACCCCTGAGCTACGGGCCCAGGTACATATATGTACTCTAACTGAGTACTTTTACTTACTCTGAGAGTAAATAAAAAAAGGAGGTGATCCAGCCGTAGGTTCCCCTACGGCTACCTTGTGACGACTTAACCCACCTCACCGAATCTAGATTCGATATACCTCAAAGATACATCTCACCTAGACCCAACTCGGTTGGTTTGACGGGCGGTGTGTGCAAAGAGCAGGGACATATTCACCGGGCCATGTTGAAGCCCGATTACTAGGGATTCCGGTGTCATGAGGGTGAGTTACAACCCTCAATCTAGACTAAGACGAGATTTGGAGGTTTAGCTTCACCTTTCGGTGTTGCATCCCATTGTTCTCGCCATTGTTGCGCGCGTGTAGCCCAGTAGATTCGGAGCGTACAGACCTACCGTTGCCCACACCTTCCTCCTGGTTTCCCAGGCAGTCCCTATAATGTGCCCGGTCATGCCGTAGCACCCGCTGGCAATTATAGGTATGGGTCTCGCTCGTTACCTCACTTAAGAGGACACCTCACGGCACGAGCTGACGACGGCCATGCACTACCTCTCGGCTCGTTTGGTAAGCCCTTCAGACTGACCATCATTCTGCCGTCGCTACTGGTGAGATGCACTGCGTTGAGTTAAATTAAACCGCACGCCGCACCCCTTGTGGTGCTCTCCCGCCAATTCCTTTAAGTTTCAGCCTTGCGACCGTACTTCCCAGGCGGTGTACTTAATGTCTTCACTCCGACACTGCACATTCACGAAGAATATGCAACATCTAGTACACAGCGTTTACAGCTAGGACTACTCGGGTAATTAGCTGGTGCCCTTTGATCAGTTTATTTTATCATCGTAAATTTCGCAAACAGACAAAATAATAACCTATACAACAACAAAAAGACCCAGAATCTAATCCGGTTTGCTCCCCTAGCTTTCGTTCCTCACCGTCGAACCCGTTCTCGTTAGGCGCCTTCGCCACAGGTGGTCCTTCTGAGATTATTGCATTTTACCGCTCCCTCAGGAATACCCCTAACGCTTCCCGGTCCCAAGATAAGTAGTATCTCAAGCGCGCCGTTTTGTTAAGCGCAACGATTTCACTCAAGACTTTCTCATCCGGCTACGAACGCTTTAGGCCCAATAAAAGCGATTGCCACTCGTGGCGCAGGTGTTACCGCGGCGGCTGGCACCCGTCTTACCCACCACTTATTCTCCAAGTTATTTGCGCTTGGCAAAAGCCCATGCTTATGCATGAGCACTGGGAGTTCCCTTATCGCACTTACGTACATTGTAAAGTTTTCGCGCCTGCTGCACCCCGTAGGGCTGGGGTCAGTGTCTCAGTACCCCTCTCCGGGCTACCGCTCTCACGGCCCGTACCGATCGTTGCCTTGGTAGGCCGTTACCCTACCAACAAGCTAATCGGCCGCCAACTCATCCTAAGGTGTTACCTTTAGAGGAAAGGACATTCCAGTACCAATCCCTTATCCAGTTTTATCCACAGTTTCCCATGGTTATCCTGAGCCTTAGGGCAGATTATTGACGTGTTACTGAGCATTCAGCCTGTGCTGTCTTGCGACAGCCCTCTGACTTGCATGGCTTAATCGAACTCCCATAGCAGCAATCTCCCGCAGGATCAACGGGAGTTACTCTGAATCAAAATGATGGACCTTTTCCCATGTACAATCGCAACTTCTTAAACTAACAGGAATTTGGATCACCTCTATTCACACTCAAGATTAATTGAGCACACATTTGTAGAGAATAAATAAAGGAAAGTGGCTTATTTATAAATCTTTCTATCATCTAGAAATTCGTTTTCGAGGAAGAAATTTCTCCTTTCTATTATTTTTTGGTTTCTACGTTAATGATTGTAAAATGAAGTTTATGTAATCTTGTAATGGACACATATATTTGGTTAATATTTTCCTTTTCGCATAAAAAGTGGTACTTATTTTATTCCTGCTTTGCTTTTTCATTTTCAGTTATCACTCCAAGAAATCTGAAACGGGGGAATTTTGCAGCAAGAAATTTTCTAAAACTAACTTTCTTTTCCGATGAGAATTTTTTGCAAGAGAATTACTAATAGTTATATAATAATAATAATAAAAACGAGAAATTTCCACTTAAAGTTGCAACTTCTACCTTCACAAATATTTTAGAATTCTTAAGCACTTTCAATCTTACGTCTACGCTTCAATTTCTTGATTTTCTTACGCTGCCACTTCCAGCGCATTTGTCCTTTCTTTTTCCAGCGACGGGAACTGCGTTTCATTTTCTCCAAAAGAAAGTAAAGACTATATAAAAGTATCGGTGAGTAGTTTTAGGCAGAATAGAAAAAATTATTAAAGTCTTATAGTACCCATTTGTTTCTGCTTCGTCAAGAAGATGTGGAAAGACAATGTTAAGGATTTATGTTCACAAAGAAAATATTTTGATCATTCTTCTGGGCAAAATTTTTATGAGCATAGGGATTCTTCTAATTCATGATGTGAAGTTCATTACCCTGAGATCGGGAGAATAAAATTTTTTACACCTTATGAAAATGGTGAAACGGTGTGCGGAACTTATGCAATTAGTCATTTGGAAGCACGCCTAGAAATAGAAAGAAAATTAGAGAGGACGCCGCCAACTACGACCAAATTAGATGATGGATATAACGTAGCAAGAAGAGCTATTAACACGTACAGTGTAGAGCAGATCTGTCGGTGTTTTAAACTCCTTCCTCTGTGCTTCATAGATCTTTGTATACGGGTCAATATTTCATTGATATTTAATAAAAAGCCTGAATTTTCCGCAATCTTTATAAACAACTCCCTAAAACAATTTCTTACGATGTTTTATCTGGTCAAAGTGAAGGATTACATTAGGGTTCCTCCTAAAATGTTTAATCTTTCAAAGCAAGAGGCGGTCTTGACAAATATCCAAATGAATTATGAAAATTATATCTCACCTGATTTTGGTTTTGTTCTTAATGTCGTCTCTGTCTATTTCGTTAAAGAAGGAGTTATAATTCCCGGTGATGGTGCAGGATATTATGAAACTGAGTTTGAATTACTAACATTTAAACCAGAATTAAATGAGTTAACTTATGGAAAAATTCGCGACATTACTGATTTTGGCGCATTTATGGATATTGGCGGCGTGGAAGGAATGGTGCATATTTCTCAGAGCATGGACGATTTTGTTTCCTTCAGTAAAGACAAAGTGTTACAAGGCAAGAAAAGTGGTCAAAGTATAAAAGTTGGAGATAAATGTAAAGCCAGGATTATTGCGATAAGTTATAAAGATGTTAATAACCCTAAGATTGGGTTAACGATGCGCCAGGAAGGACTAGGCAAGTTAGAATGGTTGGAACAACAACAGCAAACTGCGGAGAGTAAATAAAAAAATATTATGACCAAAAAACTCGCTTCAAAAAGAACGAAACGGTTGCTCTCTGAAGCAGAAATTAAAGAGCTTAATCTTCCTAAAGCAGATTTCACGACTAGTTGGCAAGGTCGATTGTATATTTCAGACGCAGGACATTCTATGATTGCCGAAAAAGTGGGTATTACCGAAAAAGGCGAATATGCTATTAAGGTGCGATAAAAATGCAGCTCACCATCACGGAAAAAAAAGAAAATCTATTGCTTCATCGCCTTGAAATAAAAGGGAAAGTGCAGTTTCAAGGAGTAACTCCAGCGAATAAAGACACTGCTGAGGAGCTTGCCAAGCACGTGAACGGTGAAGTGGTGATGAAACGAATTCATACTCTTTTCAGCCATCAAGACGCAGAATTTGCGGCTTATGTTTATGAAACAAAAGAAGCGCGCGACAAGACTGAACAGATAACCAGTCATTTGCGGAAGAAGCAAGAAGAAGCAAAGAAAGCAGAAGAAGGAGCGAAGAAGTAAAAATGGCAGCTGATAAAAAAACTTCCTCAAAACAAGGAAAAAAAAGTGGGAAAACAACCAAATTGTGGAAATTATATGAAATTCAAGGAGATAAAATAGTACGAAAGAATACTTTTTCTCCCAAATCGTCGGGAGATTTCATGGCTAATCATAAAGATAGATTAGTGTGCGGGAAGACAGGGTATACTGAATATAAGAAAAAGGGATAGAGTGTTATAGTAAGTTTTTGTCTGACTTTTTTGAAGAAAAGAAATTTTAGTTTAGAATCATTTTTTATTTTTCTTATCCCAATCTAGGAGAGCTATTTCTTCTTCTGGCTCTTCATTCCGAGGAGCTTCTTTTCTTCGCCTTTCTCTCTCTTGTTCTTCCATCCACTTTTGCAGGGAAGATTCTCTTAGCGGAATAAATTCTTTTAATGGATCATCTTTAAATCCAAAGTCTCTATTTTTCAAAATTTCAGGAGGAGACTTGTCAAAGAAAGGCTTCTCTTGTCTTATTTTAGTAAGTATGAATTCTTGTTCTCTGGGCCTTTTGTAGTTTTCTAAATCTAATCTGATCCTCCGTTGCTCCTTTGAATGGAACGGATTTTCACTAATATCATCTTTTGGCCCCGAGGCAAGATGGTCATAATCTTTTTGGAAAAAACTCTTTGGTTCCCTGACCATAGGAGTTAGCTGCCTGGTTAGAAGTCTCGCTACTTCTTTTCTTTCTCCTTCTTTCTTTGCGGCACGATAGCCTTCCAAGGTGGGTTTTTCTCCTTCTTTCATTCCATGAAAATACTTTAAGACTTCCGTAACAACTTCCCTGTCACCAGAAGCGTCAGAAGTTTGTAAGGCTAAGCCGAAGTCACGGAGAATTCCAACACGAAGGCCTAGTTTATATCCAGCAAATCTATCCAAAGTTTGGAAATAATACTGTACAACAATATCATCGCTGAAAACTGTGGGAAGAGTTTCAAGTCTAACTCCCACTACATATCCAGAAAATCCATTCACTGTTCTCAAAGTATTAATCTGTTCACGAAGATCCATTCTTCCCTGTTCTTGCATGAAATCAATTATGCCGGCGATGTAATCTTCCAATCGGCCTTCAGATATAGAAAGATAAGGAGGTTTTTCTGAGGGTGTGATGCTTTTATATGCAAAAGTGGTTCTTAAAGGAAATACTCGAGAAGTACTTATACTCTGAGGCGGTTCTTTTCCCGCCGCACCAGCCAGATATTCTAAAGATCTTTCAGCCATTAATACCAAAAGAATAATCCTTTTATATAAATCTTTCTTATTAATAACTAAAAAGTAGTTATTCGTCCACAATATCAATGCCTAATTCAGATTTCATAACTTTCTTCCGTTCCATCTTCAGTTGATGTTGCTCGCCAAAAATTTGATCTGATTTCACACCTGTAATGATGATCATAGTGCGGACGATCTTGTCAAGATCTTTGTAAATCTGTGCTCCCCAGATAATTTTTGCCCGCCCATCAAGCCGCTCGGCAACATTTTCGACAATCTTTCTGGATTCGTCTAACGTTAAATTCTCTCCGCCGGAAATGTTTATGAGAGCGCCTGTGGCTTTGGAAATGTCAACATCAATAAGAGGGTTTTCTAAGGCTTTCAACACTGATTCTTCGGCCCTGTTATCTGAGTCAGATTCACCGACACCAATCATGGCTACTCCTCCTTCACTCATAATCGCTTTAACATCCGCAAAATCTAGGTTTACCAATCCTGTTTTTGTTACGAGTTCGGCAATGCCTTTTACAGCATTGGTAAGAATTTCATCAGCTACCTTAAAGGCCGTTTGTAATGGTAAATGAGGCGCAAGTTCAAGGAGCTTTTCATTAGGGATAACGATTAAAGTGTTCACACTTTGTTCCAATTTCTCTAACCCGATCATGGCGTTTTCAAAGCGATGTGTTCCTTCCATGGCGAATGGCATCGTAACTATGGCTACGGACATTGTTCCCATTTTTTTTGCCACTTGAGCGACAAAAGGAGCACTTCCTGTCCCTGTTCCCCCTCCTAAACCACAGGTGATAAAGATCAGGTCTGATCCTTCAAGTGACTTTTTAATGTCATGTTCGTTTTCTTTTGCTGATTCTTCACCAATTTTGGGATTAGAACCAGCACCTAGCCCTTGTGTTAACTCTTTCCCAATGAGAATTTTCTTATCCGCAGAAGTATACAATAAATCTTGGGCATCAGTATTAATGGCAATAGTTTCTATTCCTTTAATACCAACTTCAGAGATTCTGTTGATGGTGTTATTTCCAGCTCCACCACAACCAATTACTTTAATACGTGTTTTATGACTAGCAATGAGCTGTTGAAGTTCTTCATCAATATCACGATGTGATTTTAAAGGAGATACTTCCCGAGCATTAGTGATAATAGGATAGTGTTGAGAATTACTATTTTGAGAATTACTATTTTGAAGAGCATAATTATCCATAACCTTCAACCCTTTTTATTAAGAAGGGATGGGAAGATTGGATATATAAAGATTATTGAACTCTAACAGTGGTGATCATGAAGAAGTTTTTTCTTCTTTGGCTGCTTTTATCTCGATGCTTTTCACCTCTGTCACTAATTCTGTGACTTTTTTTCCAATTGCTTCAGCAATTTCATGAGGAAAAGCTACTGGTATTTTTACCGCCGCCTGGCCTTCTTTAATTTCAACCGTAATTTGTTCTTGAGGAATTTTGAACAAAGTATGGAAGAAAGCCGTTATTTTTTCTGCCGTCTCTGTAATTTTCCTTCTCATGACAAATTCATAGGTCACTTCTTTCCCGGCAAGAGGGTGATTAAAGTTAACAATGATCCGCCCTCCAGAAATTCGAGCAATAATTCCCAATTCTCCATCCACATCAATTTGTAACCCCGACTGAGGTTGGACATCATGTTCTTTAAATGTACTCATGGACACGATACGCATCTTTTTTATGTCTCGTTTGCCAAAAGCTTTTTCAGACTGTAACTTAACGGTATAATGCTTTCCAATTTCTTTCCCTTCGAGCTGCTCATCCAAACCAGGAAGAATTTGTTTTTCTCCTACACAGATCGCGGAAGGCGTATATACTGCTTTTTCTGAATGAAGATTATTTTTTTTTGCGATACTCTCATCAGTAGTGTCAAATACCATACCATCTAAGAGTTTTCCAGTATAATCTATTTCAATAAAATCGTGATGATACACTATTTCTCCCATAGAAGCTCGATTTTTTAGGAAACTTTATAAGCCTTTTCTTTGCGAAGCGTTATTGAAAAGTGTTGGGAGCACCAACTGCGGAGACTACTTGAAGTATGAAATAAAGCTGACAAGATCATCACTTACTAAGAACTTCCTCTTTTTTTCCCCAATTAAGAATTACTCTATACAGTTTATGAAGCAGTAACAGAACTATAGAAACGATAGCAATAACGCCCCAATCCATCCACTCTAAAGGGGTGGTTTTAAAAATGGCATTGAGCGGAGTATAAATCGTTGCTAATTGAAGTAAAATGGAAACTATAACTGCGAGGACAAGCCATTTGTTACTAAAAATACCAATCTTATAGGAAGAACGAATTGTGTATAAGCGTACGATTTCAAAGGTAACAAGTGAAGTAAAGGCCATCGTCTGTGCTTTTATTAATGGAGATTCCTGATAAAGCCAGAACAAGATGATTGTTCCAATGCCAACTAATACTCCAAAGATGAGGATATCCTGCCGCAATTCTTTAGAGAGAATACTTTCCATGGCCGGGCGCGGTTTTCGCTTCATAATCTCTTTCGCATGCGGATCTAAACCTAAGGCCGTTGCCGGCAGACCATCAGTAACTAAATTCACCCATAACAGCTGGATTGCCGTGAGAGGCAGTGGCAGCTTAAACAACGAGGCTAATAAGATTGCTGTAATTTCCCCTAAATTACTAGATAAAAGATAATTAACAAATTTACGAATATTATCAAAAATTCCCCGCCCTTCCTCAACGGCATTAACAATAGAAGTAAAATTATCATCGGTAAGAATCATATCTGAGGCTTCCTTTGCCACATCTGTTCCGGCAATACCCATTGAAACGCCAATATCAGCCTTTTTCAAGGCCGGGGCATCGTTTACTCCATCACCAGTCATAGCGACGACATGCTCTTGCTTTTTAAGAACTTTGACAACTTGCAACTTATGTTCAGGATTGACACGAGCAAAAATGCCGATATTATTAATTTCTTTTTCCAAATCTATTTTTTCTATTTCTTCACCAAGTACTGCTTTTCCTTTTATTCCTAGTTCTGTCGCTATCGCCTTTGCTGTCGTAATTTGATCCCCCGTAATCATAATGACACGAATTCCCGCTTCGTGGCATTTGGCAATCGCTCCTTTTACTTCATCGCGGGGAGGGTCGATCATCGCTTGTAAACCGACAAAAATCATTTTTTTCTCAACTTCCTCTTTCTTCCCTATTTGATCACTATAAGCCATCGCTAATACTCTAAGAGCTTCCTGAGCAAAAATTTCATTTTGCTTCGCAATTTCTTTCAGAAACTCCCTATTAAGCCTTAAAATACGTCCGTTGACAAGAATCCGGTCACAGTTTTTCAAAACGACATCTGGAGAACCTTTGGTATAGGAAATGGGGCCTTTTTTAGCTTTATGTATTGTCGTCATCATTTTTCTTTCTGAAGAAAAAGGAATTTCATCAACACGCGGTTCAACTTTTAAGATCTCTGATAAAAGTAAGCTTGCTTTCTCTGCAGAGACAATAAGAGCCGCTTCCGTAGGATCACCAATAACTTCTCTATTATCTTCCTTTCCTTGAAATTTGGCATCATTACAAAGCATCCCAATCTTAAGTATTTGTTGCAATGGATCAGGATTTACTAACTTCTTATTTATTAAAAAAGTTCCATGAGGGCAGTATCCAGAACCAGTAATTTCATAGATACTATTATTTACCCAAATTTTGACTACTGTCATTTGATTATGGGTAAGTGTTCCTGTCTTATCAGTACAAATAACACTCACACTGCCCAGAGTTTCTACTGACGGCAAGCGACGGATGAGGACGTTTTTTTTAATCATGGCTTGAACACCTAAAGCTAACGAAATAGTGATAACCGCCGGCAATCCTTCAGGAATTGCCGCCACCGCTAAGGCAATCGCCGTTAAGAACATCACCGTCGCATTCTGTCCAGTTAAAACACCAACGAGAAAGACAATCACAGCAACGATAACAACAATAACGGTAAGATATTTCCCTAAACTACGCAGTTTCTTTTGTAAGGGGGTTAATTTTTCATGTGACTCTTGAATGAGTCGAGCTATTTTTCCGACTTGAGTTCTCATTCCCGTCGTGGTTACAACCGCTTTTCCCCGGCCACTAGCTATAATAGTGGAAGCATAAACCATATTTTCCCGATCAGCAAGAGGAGTTTTCTCTGGAAAAAGGTCCAGTTTTTTCGTAACTGGTTGTGATTCGCCAGTAAGCGGCCCTTCTTGAGTATGCATACTATAAATTTCTAGAAGACGCCCATCCGCAGGAACTTTATCCCCCGTTTCCAGTAAAATAATATCACCAGGAACAAGAAGTTTACTGTCAATTTTTTGTTCTTTCCCATCGCGAATAACTGTCGCTTTAAGAGAAACTAACTTCTGTAACGCTTCGATAGACTTTTCAGCTTTATATTCCTGAAGAAATCCTAAACCAGCATTAACAATAATGATAATTAGAATAACAATCGCGTCGATGTGCTCTCCCAAGAAAAAAGAAATCGCCAAAGCCACCATAAGTATCCAGATTAAAGGAGAAGTGAATTGATCTAAAAGGATTTTCACCGCACTTACGGGAATTTCCGCTTGTAATTCATTAAACCCAAAATCATGTAAACGCTGTTCAATTTCATGATCTGGGAGTCCTTTTTCATGCGTATGGAGAAGACTTAAAACTTCTTTATCAGAAATAGCATGATATGAAGGTTCCTTACCTTCTAATGAACGTAAAAATACTTTTCCCACATCTTCACCTTTTATTCCTAACTTTTTTTAAAGAAATAAAATTGTGAGATATAAAAAACTTCTGGTTTTAGAAGAGAACCCCAAAAAGAAGATGCTGTTCAATCCGTGAATGATTTTTGATTATTTTCTCAAAAAGAAGGGGGTGTGTTGGTTCATAGTTGCCTCTCACCCTCTTCTTTTTTACTAAGAAAATGAGAACTTCAGCTTAAATCACTCGTTCCTTGAACAGCATCCGTCTTACAAACTGTTCAAACCTACGGAAAAAGGAATACCATGAGCAGCGTAAATAAAAGGATCTATAATTCCTTTGAAAAAAGCATCTATATCTGTAGAGAGAACCTCCGATCGGTCATCTCTAATAAAGTTACCTGTAAAATCGTATGTTCGTGTACGACAACTTCCATAGCTTGGATCTATTCGAGGAGGAAAACTTTCTAGAAGACCGTCTCGAGAAGAAGTTGATAATTGTTGAACTCTCGAAGTTAAGACTGCTTTAGCACTGGCGATACTTTGTGCACGGGAACGTGAGCGAGCAATGGCAGATAAGCCCGAAGGACGATGTGTAATACGTGCCGCAGTCGCATTTTTATGATTATGTTGACCGCCAGGCCCTGTAGCTTTAAGGAACTCATACCTAAGATCCTTTTCATTCAGAACGATTTCAGGATTTTCTATTTCAGGTACTACTGTAACAGTTATGAACCCTGTTTGTTTCTTTCCATCTGCAACATAATAAATAAAACGATGGACACCATGCTCTGTTCTGAAGAGGCCATAAGAATTTCTTCCTATAACCCTAATTGTTCGGTCATAGCTATCACCGACTTCAACCTCATCTAGACTTAAGCCTTTTCTCGCAGTAAATTTATCATAAGCCCCAATCAAATCTCGTAAAACTCTTTCTAAACCGCCTTTTCCTTGCCCAATCTCAAGAGTTAAAACAGCATTATGAGAATCATATGGTTGTGAGAAGCTGTGTTGTAAGAGAATGTCAGAAGTTTTAGCTAAATATCTTTCTGCTTCTAAAACAAGTTCTCTGTTGAATACTTTATCACCCGCTTCTTTCATGAGCTCTTGTACAAATATTAGCCCTTCAACTACTTCTAAAAAAGGCCTACAGGCAAAGTCAAGTTCTCCGTAACGTTGTAAGTCTTCCACAGACTGGCGTCCTGCAGTTATTTTATGTTCCAAGGCGCCTAATTCAGCTTTTATCGGAGCATATACTTTATCGAGCCCTTGAAGGGCTTCCATAATCTTTGTACCTAAATGATTCATGAATCCTGAAATAAATCCATTTATTTAAAAATTTTACTACTAAATAGTAAATATCAAGGAAAAAAAATCTAAACTACTTCTCCAACTAAATCAAACTTCTGTGCCTTCTTTATCTGGACAGAAATAATATCTCCTAGTTTATAATTTCCTTCTACAAGGACTGGTTTATAAGCATAATTCCTTCCTATCCATTGATTTTTCTCCATGCCTTGGTCATCGATTATAATCGTCCCCTTCCATCCCAACCAGCGCTCATTTTGCAAAAGAGAAATATTGTGAAAAATATCGGTAAGAACCCGAGAGCGATGCTTAACAACGTCTCCCGGCAACTCATTCAACTCTGCTGCCGGCGTTCCTGGTCGTGGCCAGAAACGGGAAATATTAATGGAATCAGGAGTTACTTTTCTCACTACTTCCAACGTTCCCCAGAAATGTTCCTCTGTTTCAATAGGATACCCAACAATAATGTCCGTCATTAAATTTAGTTCTGGTATCTCCTTACGAAACTTGCGCACGGTGTAGCAAAAGTCATTAACAGTATAATGCCTTCTCATATGTTCTAAAACATCATCATGTCCCGCTTGCAGGGGAAGATGCGAAAACTTGAAAATTTTCGGATTTTTGTACATCTCAATCAAACGATCACCAATTTTGAGCATATGATCCGGATTTCCCATTCCCACACGAATTTTGAAATCTCCCGGCAAGGCCACCAGGTGTTGAAGAAGTGTCGGCAAATCCGTACCGATATCAAAACCATAGCAAAACGTGTCTTGTGATGTCAGCCAAATTTCCTTCACTCCTTGACGCAGAGCCGTTGTAACTTCTGGAATTATTTCTGAGAGAGGATAAGAAACTAAACTTCCCCGCGCCTTCTTTGTCTTGCAGAACGTGCATGCTCCTAAACAGCCCCTGTTTATAGGAAGAATCTCAACGATTGGATTTTTTCGCACTCTGGGCAGATTTAAAGGCGGCATCTCGTCGTCATTCAACATCTGCAAGACATTATCATGAAGAGCTTCTTCTACAACTTGAACGATGTTGTGAATCTGCTTCGTGCCAATGAGAGAATACTCTTTAAGTTTTTGTGGATCAGCTTGAGGTATACACCCCGTTATGACCACTATTTTATGAGGATATTGCTTTCTAAATTGTTCCAGAGTATGAAAAAAATCCATTTCCGAAGGAGATTTAACAGTACAAGTATTAAAAATCACGATATGCGCATCATCCATAGAAGAAGCTAACTCGAACTGAGCCTGCTGCAGCAAACCCGCCATCTGCTCTGAATCAGCTTGATTTGCTGAACAACCAGAAGTATGGATATAAAAGGAAGTCATAAAAATTTTGAAGAAGAGGATTATATAAAGATTACGGCGAAGGAAATAGAAGCCGATACAAACAAAAGATTTTTATATAGTTACTACAACAAAGTAAAAATAGTTCATAGGAGGAATTATAAAAATGGTTTCACAACGGATAAAACGAGGCGGAATAGGAGTAGCTGCTCTGGTTATAGCTGCCGCGGGGTACACTGCCAGACACTTTCAAGAGTGGGCTCTTTCTGATAACATCCAAGTAGGGACAAGAAGATTTGATCTTTATCAATTAAACTTGGATCCAAAAAAGATTTATGACATTCAAAGCCAAAGATGTGGATACGACCCAGAAAATGGAATTTGGAGAGTATTAGAAGGATACAAATTTGAAGGAGACAGGATAACGTACGGGGCAACCTGTAATATTAATATTGAACTAAAATCAACGCCAGAAGTTGCTCCTCAAGTTTCTCCAAGCAGAAGGTAAAAAAATTCACTTAATTTTCTTTAACTGTCCCATGAGCGAAACGATCGTCTGCAAATTTGGAGGAACCTCTCTCGCAACGAGAGAGAAAGTTGATCACGTTAAAAGAATCATAAACGATGACGGGAAAAGGGAATATATTGTTGTTTCCGCACCTGGTTCATATAAAAAAGATCACGATCCTGTAATCTATCCAAAAGTTACAAAACTTCTTAAGGATCTGGCGGGAATGGAGAGAAGACTCACTGATGCCGCAGCACAACTCCTAGATGCTATTGCCCAACGCTATGAAAATATTTATCCTGGTTCCAAAAAAACTGTTGCTTCTGACCTTCGTAACCGTTTTACCTCGGAAATAAAAGATCATGAAGCCTACTGGGCAAATCTTCTTGCGGCCGGAGAATACTGGCAAGGATTTCTTCTCGCAGAAGACATAAGTGCACAGTTTATAGATCCAACAAAATTCATAAAAGTTAGTGGATCATTGCGAAACGCCCGAGTGCTTCCTGTCACGTATGACTTGCTTTTGGCACTTTCCAAAAAATATCCCTATAAGCAGAAAGTTATTCCTGGATTTTATGGAGCCACAGAAGAAGGCCTCATCGGTCTTCTGAATGAAGGAGGATCGGACAGAACCGGATCAGAAGTTGCTGTTGGTGTAAGAGCTAAAATCTATGAAAACTTTTCGGATTACTCTGTTTTGGCCGCTGATCCAGCTCTCGTGCCGGGGGCTAAACCAATTCGTGAAATGACACAAAAAGAATTACGTGACCTTGCATATTCCGGATTTAAGATTCTACAACAAGAAGCCATACTACCTCTTCAAGGAACTCCTATCACTTTACACATCAGGAGTACAGACGCTTACCCTGAAGAAGGGACACGAGTAGTAGAAGATAGAGTAAGTGATCCACAAAAACCAATTATTGGCATTGCCTATAAACCCGGTTTCTGTGCTTTCAGCATTGAAGAATCAGGTGTCAATGAAAGAATCGGCCTTCTCCATGAGATGCTGGACGTATTTGCCAGAAGAGAGATCCCCGTCGAATTTCCTCCTTGTGGCATTGACGACATTTCTGTAATTCTTGAACAAGATCAAATTGCCGCAAAGGTGAGTGAAATTAAACAAGAGCTGGCTGACACCGTCATTCCTCCCAATACCGAAAGAAGAAAAAAAGATGTGGAATTTACGGATAATTTAGGAATAGTTGTCATGGCGGGAAAGGGAATTGCCCGTGATCACCACCTTGAAGCACTAATCCTAAGCACCTTAGCAGAAAATAAAATAGAAATTATTGCTGAGTCGAAGGGCGTAAAAAGACGATGCTTGATTTATGTTATCCCTCAATCGCAAGGCCGCACCGCAGTTAATGCTCTTTATAACCAGTTCATTGAAAATTAACCATTTATTAGTAACAAAATACCGAAAGATTTAAATAGAAAAAAAGATTTAAGAAACGATTATGATCGAACCTGACTTAAATTTACCACGTTTGAAAAAAGCCTGTTGCGAAATGATTGCCAAAAATCAAGAGACGGCTAAAGTAGAAGAAGGCCTTTCTATTAAAATTACTTCTGTGAATCCTTCCAGTGGCATAGGTATTGACACTTCTATCAGTGAAGAAGGCTGGCGAAGAAGAATGCAGAGTTAGTTGTTATTTGTAAGTGGTTAAAAATCAGAAAGATTTATAAAGAAAAACCTCTTTTGAAGAACCAAGAAACTCGATCAACTAGAGTAAGCATAACGCCAGAAAAAAAGCTAGAGGAATAACTAAGAATTACAATGTTACAATTACTAGAAGAGGTATTATTCAGCATTGGGAAGGAAAGTCCCAGAACGAGAAGACAGTTGGCAAGAGATACCGCTTTAGGTGCTGGCATAGCCGCATTTTTGTCAACACTCGCAAGCCATCCTGCAACGGCTCAGGCGCAAGCAGAAAAATATGATGTCTCCTATCTTTGGCATCCAGATATTGAAGCCGTCTTGGATTATCAAGAAGATGTAGCTCGAATATTAGGTCCAGATGTAGCACGAGAACTTCATATTGTCCAAGGAACTTCCGGTAGATTTGGTCTTATTTATGACCGAAATGCGTCCAAAACTGATGCGGAAAAAACAGCACAACACCATCACAAACTTCTTCAGCAAGCGGAACTTGACAGAGCAGTCATCATCAAAGATGAAGGTTATCATGACTTGTTCAATGTAGAATATAAGAAAGGAACAAGTGTTAACGCTCTAAAAAGAAGTTTCGAAACAGTTTATAGAACTTTAGGTCCAGAAGTAGGAAAAAACCTTGTTATTGAAAGAGTAAATGGAAAATATGCTCTCGTCTGGAGACGACGTGGAGATGAGAATTCAACGAGAAATATAGCAGAGCGGCATAAAACATTACTGCAAGAAAAAGGTTTCAACCCTTCCACGATTCTGGAAAATAATAATCAAGTTGAATACGGAGAATCAAGTTACTTAGACGAAACAGAACCTCCCATTAAACCTCCCAGAAAATTTTCTGAACCAAGGAGACCAGTTGCTCCCGACAGTCTGGAAAGAAAAATTGAAAAGTATGTACAAAATCATCGCACTGCTGATGAACAAACTTCTTGGTCAGTATATGACTTTACAACCGGAGAGAAAATTGTTTCTATAAACGAAGACGCTCCAAGACAGAGTGCGAGTATGATGAAACCATTTGCTGCCCTCGCCTATTTTCATTTAGTGCAACAAGGAAAACGTCAATACAACGCAGAAGCTAAAAAGCATATGAAAAAAATGATTCAAAAAAGTAACAATGCTTCCACAAACTGGGTAATGCGGCAAGTTGGCGGACCTCAAGCCATGAAAAGAATTTTAACTGAACATTATGGAAATATCTTTAAAGATATATCTATAGTAGAATACATCCCTAGCGGAGGACAAACCTACAGAAATAAAGCCTCAGCACATGACTACAGTCGTTTCCTATACGCTTTATGGAATGATGATCTTCCTCAAGCAAGAGAAATGCGAAGATTAATGGCCCTTCCTGGAAGGGATAGAGTTTATACCGGAGCAGAGAGAGTTCCCACTGGAACATTGGTGTACAACAAAACAGGAAGCACGGCAAGACTATGTGGAGATATGAGTATTCTCTATGCCAGAGGCAGGGACGGACGACGTCATGCTTATACTTTAATTGGGATCGTTGAAAAGAAAACAAGAACTTCGAACTATGGTGCCTGGATTAAGTCGCGCGGAGATCTTATTCGAAAAATCTCCAACCTCACTTATGATCATCAGAAAGCCAGACACAACCTCCTTTAAATTCCCAACCTTTCTAACATTTTTTCTTTGTCAAATTGTTCAAAGTCTTTATATCGCTGTCCGACCCCTAAGAAAAGAATTGGTTTCTTGATCACATAAGAAATAGATAATGGCGCTCCCCCTTTCTCGTCAACATCGGCTTTTGTTAAAATTACCCCATCCATTTCTACAAGTTGGTTAAATTTCTCAGCTTGTTCAATGCAGTCATTTCCAGTGATGCTTTCGCCAACAAAAATTTTAAGGTCTGGTTTTGCCACACGAATAATTTTCTCTAACTCCGCCATTAAATTAGTATTGGAATGAAGACGCCCTGCCGTATCAATGAGAACAACATCCAGTTTATTTTTCTCCGCATACCTCACTGCGTCGTAAGCGACAGCCGCTGCATCTGCTCCATAATTCTGTTTAATAAGGGGAACACTTAAACGATCGGCATGCTCCTGTAATTGTTGAATCGCCGCGGCCCTAAAAGTGTCGCCTGCTGCCAACACCACGGAATGATGATGTTGCTGCAAATAATAAGCAAGTTTAGCCATCGACGTGGTCTTTCCCGCCCCATTGACACCAAAGAAAGCAATGATGTAAGGCTTTTTGCCGTTTATTTTATTCAAAAGATCTATTGGCTCCTGTGATAAAATGGTACTAAGAGTTGCGCGCAGCGTCTCTTCAATTTTTCTTTCCACATTCCAAGGCAGGGGTTTCTCCACCAATTCTTCTTTAAGATCAACCTTAATTTTTTCAATGACGTTGACGGAAACATTGTTTTCCAATAACCCAAGTTCTAATTCCCAGAATAATCCTTCAAATTTTTCTTCAGAAATAGTCTTCGTCGTTAAGGTTTGTTTTACTTTTCCAAAAAAAGAGGTTTTTTCCTGATCTGTTTTTTTCTCTGGAAAATTTTCTTCTGCAGGTATTTCATTTTCTCTAAAATCTTTTTTTTCTTCTGTGATTTCTTCCTTCTTCTTTCCTCTAAACTTTTCTTTAATTCGCTCCAAGAATGAAGGAGATTCCTTTTCTTCATCTAGAACTGTTTGGGCTAATTTAACTTCTACAGATTTTTCCTCTAGAACCTCTTTCTTCTGTTGCGAGGCTTCTGGTAAGCCAACTTTTTCCCTCTCTTTTTCTATTTTCTTCTTTTCTTTTGCCTCTTCTTTCTTTTTTGAAACTTTTTCCGTTAGATTTTCTGGAGAAAAGTCCTTCTTTTCTTCAATCTTTTTTTTCTTTCCTGCTTCTTTTTTAGATGCGACCTCTTCTTTTGGAGAAATCGTAGCTTTTTCAGAAATTTTTTCCTCCTCTTCCTGCGCTTTTTCCAGAGGCACTGCTGCTTCTTCCGCCTTCTTAGAAAAAATACTTAAGGCACTTTTGAGTTTTTCTTTTAGTTTGTTAAACATGGGACTTATTCCAATTTCTCTAATTCTTGATAGATTTTCATGGCTTGAATATGCATCTGTTGCAGCATCGCTTCCCCTTCTTTCATTTTATCATGAAACTCATTTTTCTGTTGTTCGAGCATTTCTACAACCCGGTCAAAGGTTTTCTCCACCATCGTGTCGGCTCCAACATTGACAATCAGACTTTTTTTCTCGTTTAAGAGCGCTTTGATAAAAATTCCATTGGCGATAGGACAGAGAACTTCTGAAGAAAGAGGAGCTTCCTTCAGTTCTTTAATGGAATCCTGAGAAAAAGTTATTTCCTCTACATGTAAGTGTATTTGCTGCAATTGTTCTGAAAGTTTCTCAATATGCTCTTGCAGCATCTTAAACTGGGCAAATTTTTCCTGTAAGCCTTCTTCAGGGGTCATATGATTCTCTGTTTTAGAATGGTTTTTATAAGAGTTTTGGTAAAAAGAACAACCGCTGCTTTTTAGCCTTCGACAGTATATTTAGAACCGGAAGCGGTTACTTTAAAATCAACTTTTTCTGCTTTAATCCCCTCTTCTCTATTTCTCAGAAAATCACTTATAGAATCGCCGGCTTGGTTACAGAAAAAGGCTTTCGCTAAAACATAATCTAAGGAAATAACTGTCAACCAATCTTTATGTTCTTGATAATAATCCGAGCGTCGCCGCTGTAAAGAGTCCGTAACTACAATCTTTCCTCCACTTTCTCTTAACCTCCTTTCAGCTGAAATTCCATTCTTAGCGCTGAAAACAGCATGAGTGGCACAAACATAAACTTGAGCTCCTTTTCTTATTAGATAAGGAATCGGCCCTTCTTTCCCTTTCTCTTTTTCACCGGCTATTGAACCGCAGGTATCAATCATGTCTTCAGCAATAATAACTTTTTTACCCTGTAAACTTTGTGTTAAATCAAGCCTTGTATCAGCTTCACTATGAGCTGTTCTTAGCTTCGTGAAAACATCCCAGCGGCATTTGAGCATTTGCGCCATTTTATCCGTTCTCTTTACCCCTCCTGCATCAGCGGCCATAACTTCAACAGACTCGCCCATTTTATGAACATCAAAACCTTCTTCACTACTAAACAAACCGCGATAATAAGCCGCAAATTCCGGTCCGGCAGGAAGGTCATCAACAGGACCATCCCAAAAACCTTGTTCCTGCTGGGCATGCATATCAAATGTGCAAATACGTTTAAGTTTTCCTGCCGCGGCGCTTTCTAGAAGATTAAAAACTAACTTGGCACTTATCGGCACTCGGCCATCGTCTTTCTTGTCTTGGCGTAAATAAGGAAGAAAAGGGACATACACAGTAATGGAATTAACGCCAGATCGCATCAAACCATCTAAGGTTACACATAATTGCAGAAGATAACTATCAACGAGGGAAGACTCTGAATTTTCGGCGGCTAAAGGATCTTCCGGCAACTTAAATTTATAGAACAAGTGGACATCCTTTTCACGCACATTTGTTAACACTTTTACAAAACTTTCAGAATTCTTAAACCGTTTTACTTCACGAGGAGCAAATTTTAAACACTTTTCGAGCAGATGTTCTAATTGATCTGATTCAGCGGGAGTAGATGAAGGAAATTCTTTACGTGCTCTTTCCTGGATTTTCTGCTGCAAATGCTGTTGATCATAAAGAAAATTTTCCAGTAAGACGACACTTCTTAGCCTTTCCAAGCACCCTGCACGTTCATGAACATTCCTCTCCTGGACCATCTATACGAGAAAAAATAATAACCTTTTTAAGATTTTATTGTCTTTACAATAGTAATACGACCTAGCTGGCTCTCTCTAAAAACGAATGCGGCCGTACTTTATAGCAATAAGACTATTCATAAAAGCTCAATTCATTCGTCTTCTCATCAACAAAAGTATATTCTGGATGTTCTTTCAAATATCTTTCCCGCACCTCATCTGGCATGTAATCAATCGTCCCTTTACCGCTTAATCCTACTTGCGGCGTCTTCTTCATATAGTCCATAGACGTAAACTCCTTCCCTGAATTAAGTAACTCATACCACTTTTCAAAATCAATCCAGGTATGCCAGACACCATCAATTTTATATTTTTTTTTCGCAAACATCACTACTCTGGAAGGAATGTGCTCTGAAACAATCTCATGTTCTGGCAAATGTTTCACTAATTCTTGAGAATACTTTACAACTTCTTCATGAAGAGGCATATTCTCATTATTCAGACGCTCCCGAGAAGGGCCCACATGCATATAAGCTTTGACTTCAACAAAATCAGGACTCCCTTTCTGAATCATTTCCGCATATTTATCAAACATCCGATCATTAACCCCTTTTACCATCGTCAATCTGATACAAGTCCTCAGTTTTTTTTTACTTAAATATTCCAAACTCTGATTCAGACGCTCCCAAAAGTCAGCAAAAAGAGGTTTATCAACTTCTTTCAACATCTGTTGTTCTGGCGCATCCAAACTAGCATACAGTTGCGTTACAGGATTAAGATCACGTATTTGTTCAGGATATTGCGCATTTGTGACTAAGAATGTAGAAATATGATTTTTATTAAACAGATCCAGCAGCTCATTAATTCGTGGATAAATAATTGGCTCACCGGTAAGAGATAAAGCAACGTGACATACTTCTTTTGATTTCTGATACGCGGTTTTATTTGCGTTCTGATTTCCATTAAAACCCACTAACAAATCATGATGTGATTTTAAACTTCCTTCCAGAATTATCTCTGGCTCATCGACATCCCACTTCCATTCTTTGCTTACGGGCGCTTTATATCCCCTCCAGCAGAATGTGCAGCGATTCGCGCAACTAATAGACGTAGTCATCTGCATACATTGGTTGCTCATAATGCCATAGAACTTCAATTTGTAGCAACCGCCTTCTCCTTTAATCATATTCTTTGTCCAGCCGCAGGTTTTAACCGCGCTATGACTGCCAATGATACGATATTGCTGTTTTTCCAATTCTGCCTTCGCTGCTGGAGTTAACATCATAATTAAAAAAAAAGAGACCTTTTTTAAAAAGCTTGCGAGCGAGAAAAGAAGGAGTTAAGTCAGATCAACTTTGGGGCTCAAAATTCAATGAAAAGCAAAATTTATAACTACTGAGATAATATTCTTTAGTATGACAAAATCTTTACAAAAAATTGGAGATTTCTACATAAGCCAGGGTTACAAAGGAGAGGAGTTCCGCAAAATTTTGTCTGAAGATAAAGACTATCAAAAGCTTCTCAAAGAAAGAAAACAGAAATTGACTAAAAAAATCTTGCTGACAAAAACAGAGAAAAAGAAATATGTTATGTCCATTGATGAAGATTATAAAATTTTATCAAAAGTCAAACGGCTCGAAAAATTAAAACTAAACAAAGAGGAGAAGTTTTTAATTAAATTTATAAGAACCCAACTAGAACATGATTGGAGAAAAAGGCTTATTAAAGATCTCGACAAAATTTTACTAAAGTATAAAAACTAGTTTAAAAAAGAATATTTATAAAAATTTGCCTAGTTTCAGAAAATTAAGCAGATATTGCATTTTTCGTGAAATTCAACAGATAAGAGTTTTAAAGACCACGAGCTCTTATGAGAAGCAAAGGGAGGTGAACAATGGGGAAAGTAATAAAAGACAACATTCCTATTTCTTCTGCAACTCCCAATATCGTCTATTGTGTTTGTGTCAACGAAGCAGAATTGCCCTCCTCCGCTTTCCAGGCCCTTGAAGCCATAGCACAAAAAGATCTTGACATGAAAGGAAAAAGAGTAACTATTCCTCTCGGATACGGAGCAACGTTAACAACGGCAGAAATTGTAAAAGTTCAGGAGCTTGGTCCAGGAAGAAAGGTGTATAGCACTCCTGGAAATGAATACCTACAGCTTTATTTTCTACTAGAACCAAGATCTGTTAACTGACAAACAGATTTAAATAACCTGAACCTCTTCTTAGTACTATGGTCCGTTCTTTGGAAGGAAAACACGCCAACTATTTTGAAGCGATACTTCAACTGCGGGAAGTCACTCCAGAAGTACTTGCTTTTACTGAACAGCAAATTACTAAAGGACACCTCCCCATCGCCAAAATTAAGAAAGTACAGAATGGCTATGATTACTACCTTACAGACAACTCTTTTACAAAAGCTCTGGGGAAGAAACTTCAGGAAACCTTTGGTGGGCAGATCATTAATACCGCAACCCTGCATACGCAAAAAAAAGGTAAAGAACTGTATCGAGGAACGGTCCTTTTTAGACAAGCATCATTCAAGAAAGGAGATTTGGTTTTCTACAAAGGAGAGGAGTATATGGTCATAAATAGAGGAACAGAAATTTTCTTACACCAGAGAAATGGTGGAAAGAAAGAAAGGGTAAAATGGCGAGACCTGGAGAAAATTAGAATTATATAAGAAGAACATAAAACTTTCATAACACATAAATACAAATCTCTTTCTATAACCTTATCATGCGCGAAAAAATCATTTTAGCTCAAGAATCATTACGAAAAGGCAACTTTGTCATTATTCTCGATTCTCCAGAAAGAGAAAATGAAGCTGATCTCATGATGGCCGCAGAACATGTTACGCCAGAAAAAATCGCGTTTATGATTAATCATTGTTCTGGTGTGATTTGCGTTCCCATGACTAAGAAACGCCTGCAGGAATTAGGCCTTCCCAGAATGGTAGAAAAGAATTCAGACAAATTTCAAACTCCCTTCACTATTTCTGTGGATGCCAAAAACATTAGAGACGGAGGAGTAAGTGCTTTTGATAGAACAGCGACGATTAAAACACTGCTCTGCGGAAAGATGAACGATTTAGCCCGACCAGGTCATGTCTTCCCTTTAGCAGCGAGAGAGAAGGGGCTTTTAGAGCGGCAGGGACATACTGAAGGAAGCATTGATTTACTCAACTTGAGTAAACTTCCGCCTGTAGCTGTTATTTGCGAACTCATGAACAAAGATGGCACGATGATGCGGGGGAAAGAGTTGAAAAATTTCGCCGAAAAACAGAACATACTTCTCATTTCGGTACAAGAGATTGGAGAGTATCGGAAAACGGTTCTGTTTTAATGTTTACTTAACATTTAATAAAATTAGATTAATGAACCAAAATCCTTTTAAAACCAGCCAGATTTTTATTCTCAAGTAGTAAAATGACCGAATTACAACGCATTATTTCATGTATCGGGGCTGATGAAATTTCAGCAGTAATAACAGAACCAGCAAAAAAAAATTTAACAGAACTTCTTAATGGACTGCCCCAAATCAGAATTCCGGAAGCTTCAATGCCTATTAAACATGATGAGTACCTCAAATTAAGGCAACAAATAGCCGCATTCGCAACTGTAGCGGCAATAGCTGGAGATAGCCGCTTAGAAGCAATTACCGAACAATGGGTTACGCTGCAGCAAAGGTATGCAAAACAAGTTATTAAAAATGTAAATGAAGAAATTAAAACCCAAAAAGGACTGCTTGAAGAATATGATAAAGAACTAGCTAAGGGACAAGCAGACAGAGATTATTTAACAAAATTAGGAAAAAAAACCGTAATTGAAATGAATGAAGAGGAACTTACCAAAGTTGTAGCCCTAAAAAGAAAAATTTCTCAACTTGATGAAACTCAACGAGAAAGAGAACAGCTTCATCGTTCTATTGCCAGTGTATCTAAAGTAGAGACGACTTTGAGAACTCTTATCGAAAGTGGGATTGAAGCTGTCCATTACCGTATTCCTTCCGCGGAGGAAATTTCAAAAAGACTGGGAAATGACGCTTATAACGGCCCTGATTTTGATCCTTTCATCGTCTCCAGAAAAGCGGCAATAACAAACCTATTTTCACGAACTAGTGCGCCTCCGAGCCTTCTGCCAAATGACAAGCAAAGAGATCTGAATTTAGAAACTCTGCCTAAGCTATTAGAGGAATTATATCTGATTTATGAACATATTACAAAACTAACTTCAGGAACGGCCATCAGTCCTGCTTATGTAAAAGAGAAATTAGGCATAGAAGTAATAGGGACAAAAGGACTCGCTAACTATTTAGAATATGAGATGACAGTTTTTTGTTTACAGAAAGTAGAGCGGGCTGGAGCCAGAGTTTTTATGAGACGAGAAACAGGCCAAAGATTAGACAAAAAAAGTTTCATAGACTATATGATTAAACATTTACAAACACCCGATCTAGCGGAAGTTAACGACTTTTACTTCAAAAAAGCTTTGGCTTTATTGCGGGAACAGCCGCCGGCATATGAAGGATTCACAAAAGAGCATCTTAACCGCATTGCCGAAAATCAAGGATTGCCTGTAAGTAACATTTACGTTGCGAGAAACTTAAGAACAACAGCAGGAGTAGAAGAAATCTCTCCTGAAAGATCAAAATCTACTGTTTACAGATTTAAAGAAATCATTCCCACAGCACGGCAAATCGAATGTGTGGAAGAAGCTATTGAAGAATTTGGCGTAACGCGATTCGCATCAAGAGATGTGGTGAGAAAAGTTACAGAGTTACATTCAGATTATCGGATTCTTTCTATCGTCGTCGAAAAAGTATTAGAACGAGAACATGAAAAATGGAGACTAAGGATAGCCAGCAATGTTCCTTTACAATATCAAAAAATAAACCAACCTATGGAGCCTGCTAAACCTAGAACACTCCTTTCAGAAAAACTCATGTAAAATGCCATTTCCTGATCACACCATTACTTGGGCTGAGGAAATTAAAGATCGGCTCTTCTCTTCTTTTAGAAATCCTCAACCAGCCAAAATAAACTTTTCTTCTTCACTCCAAAAGGAATTTCGAGATAATTTTTTAAAAGAAACAGGAGTTTTAGAAACTCTTTCTCATGGTACAGCGACAAAAGCTGACCTCGCCACGAGATTATTTGAAAATCTCCGGTTTAGATACGGGTTTCGGGAAGCGTTAGAGACAGATAACTGGACTCCCTGGCCAGATGAAAGTTCCATGACTAATTGTTACGGACAAGCCATTGCTAATTATGTTGTTGCCAAAACTTGCGGTTTAAACCCTGTTCTTGTTGAATTCAGCGGCTTGTTGAAAGAAGGCGACGCACAACGTGCTGGCCACGCTCTTGTGGTTGTTGATGTCGGAGAAGAAGGTAAACCAGAATTATGGACCATTGACCAAGCTCAGCGTATGTATGGACTGATCAGGTTTGGAAACAATACTGTAACTGTCGAAGATTTTAGCGCAAGACAGGGAAAGACCCATCGCCGGGATTATAAGATCCAAAAATTTGAATTTGTTGCCAGAATTGACAACCATGAAGACGAAATTGTTGCCAATATAAAAGCTTTAAGATCACACCCTGAAGTTGTTCTTTATCAAGGGCAACGCATTGCCATTCCTTTTATTGACTCTTGGCAGACCGAAGAGCTTCTTGAAGCTTGCTGGTACTTAAAATTCATTCCCGATAAATCAGAGAATAGTCGTGGAGATATTGTATCTCGTATACTTATCGACAGGCCGGGAATTAAAAGCCGAGGATTAGAGTATAAAATTACATTAGGAACAGATCATCGAGTGAAAGAAGAAAGAGTTCTTGGCTATTACTGCACGGGGATGGTTTGGTCTGAGTTCACGAATCCAAGACCGATGGTAGATCTTCCTCTCGAAGACATTCTTCCTCTATTAGAAGGCTTAAAAGAAATTCCTCTTCCAGAACGAGCAAAATTTGAACTGGAGCTTATGAAACAAAGCGCTTCTCCTTCAGATATACAGCGCCATCGTATCCTGGCTGCACATCAATCATTTGAAAGAGTACAGCAATCAGAACACGGAGCCGTAATAGTCGCCATGGCCACGGCAGAAGCATTATACCAACATGAAAAAGGACCAAGAGAAAGTTACCTAACACCAGGAGAGAGAGACAAAGAAACAGAGAAATTGAAAAATGTTGATCCGCTGTTCGCTTTTTATGTCAAAGAGGCAGAAAGATTCAAGCGTTATAGTAAAGCTTTAGAGAGACAGGGATTAAAAGGAAAACCAAGACTTACAGCCCATGAAAGATCACTTTTATTACGTCCTGATCAAATAGAAGATCACAGAATTGTCCGTTTTCTTGCTCTTGAAAGCGAACACGAACGATTAGAACACATTCTTAACCACAAACCAACGTACATGCTTGATGCTATTGACAGGTTAGTTTTTTACAATCGAAAAATAAAAGGGAAAGAATGTCAAATTGAAAGCATCGCCAGAACCGTGTTTAGAACAGATTATTCAACCGCCCTTTTTGCCGGGTATGCAAGAATTTTTGCTGAGTTCTTAGGGCATTTTGCCGTAACACTATCAGAATTATGCTTAGAAGAATATAAAAAAAAAATAATTAATAAAATTACATTAACTCTGCCAAGCTAGAAAGAGCTACCGGTTCCTTTCCCGCGGGAGGAGCCCCTCGTGGGAACATTCTTCCAGACTTACTCCCGGCAACAACCATGGGTGCAGCTACTTCTCTAGTATTAATCGTTACTTCTTGAATCTTCTCAACTACTTCCTGGCGCCAAGGATAACCATATACTATCATCTCTGAACGTTGTTCATACACCGTCCTCTTGGATTTCCGCGGCTTTTTACCAGCTCTTTTAATGGCATCATCAAGTGATTTACTACTAACACCAAATGCTTTAATATCCTCTTTTTTTATTCCTTCTCGAGGTAAACAGGTATCATTTCGGTAATCTTTTTTAGTATGAAGCACCATATACCCTACCGCATCGGGAGACTGATTTAAACGATTGCCATAAGTGGCAGCCAATTGCTTAACTCCTTCCGCATGATAGCCAACTAATTTTTCTTTATCAATAGATCGCACTACCACTGGCAGAACAAAATAAGGAACTTCTGCGATTTGAGTTACTTCAACTGTAATCCGCGCTTCATCAAATTTACCAGGTGCCTCTCGCGCGGCATCTTGGAAATTTTGTCCCGCACTCTGTATAGCTTCGTCAAGATTTCTTGTGCTTGTTCCCAAATAAGTCTGTTCTTCGGAAACTGGCAAGCTTTCTCCTTCTTGTCGCGCTACTGGTTGTGCAGCTGCAGCGAAAAGAGTAACTTTATATCGTACGCCTACAAAAGAGACTTCAGCAGGCATTAGCCCGGTTCTCTGCAATAAAGCCCCATCAACAGCTTCGTCAATACCTTTAGACAAGCTATCTCTGCTTCCCTGGTATACTACTTCTAATTTCACATTATCTTTTAACATGATGTCACCTTAACAGTAAGCAAAAAGAAACATTTAATAAAGTTTTCTGTGCTGAAGAATATCATTGTTTTGAGATCTCGAAATTTTACATTTACATAAACCTCACTTTTTTATTGCAAAAATGGAGTCTAAACTTTTATAAAGTTCAATCGTCTTTTTATCTACCTGTCAGAGAAAAACAAAACCCCAAAATATTCTAATCAAATTTCAGTCGGCAATTTTATTTTTCTGTCTATTATTTCTTTTGGAATTTATGAAATGGTATGGTTTTATCGAAGTTGGAAATTTTTTAGAGAAAAAGAAAAATTAGACCTCTCTCCTTTCTTGAGAGCATTTTTTGCCATGTTCTTCATAAATTCCCTTTTCAAAAAAATGTTGGAATACGCCAAAAAAGAAGGATACAAAAAAGAATATACTTCCGGTTGGAGAACTTTTTTTTTGGATAATAATGAGTTTTCTGTCGGCAGTGCCGTATCTTGGTTTTTTTATAGGTCTATTTACATTTGTACCCTTATTGGCCCCTTTGAAGGCGATGAACTATTACTTAGCTCAAACAGAGAAAAATTACCAACCACGAAAATGGAAATGGTGGCATATTGTATTGATTATAATTGCCATTCTTTGGTCGATTATAGTGTTTTTTGGATAAATCACGCCTAAAGCATAATTCAGCGAAAAGAAGCTTATTTAAAGGAGATGACAAATGTCTTTAGAATACAATCTCCATATCGACAGCAACCTTTATAATCCTTCCTCACCTTTCTAAAACGATGCAAAAAGGAGCCGCGATATTTTTCTGTATAATAATCCTTATTTTTAGCCTCTCTTTAGTAAACGCTCAAGAGAATAAACAATATCACCTCAAGCTTCTTGCTGTGCAGGATGATGGAAAAGAATACGAGGGAAGCGACGCGGATTTATTTCTCGAAATAAAAGAAGGATCTGGCCGTGTCTTCTTAGAAACTTTCCCTCTGACAAAATTTGACACTCAGATCTCAACACGCTTCGCTAAAGACATTGCCTGCAACCATTTTAAACTGAATTGTAATCAACACGATTTTATTTACACTATTAAAGCCAAAACAAATATCATTGGCGGTCCTTCCGCCGGAGCAGCCATTGCCGCTCTAACCACAATCGGCATCCTCAATCTAAAATACGATGACAAAATAGCCATTACCGGAACGATTAATTCTGGAGGTATTATTGGTCCTGTGGGCGGCGTAAAAGAGAAGATGGAAGCTGCCGCAAGAAATGGCCTCCAAAAAGTTCTGATCCCCAAAGGGACGGCCCTTCATAAACCAATCCTGCCGGAGAACATCACCAATACTACTAAAAATAACACTACAGAAGAACATCTTAACCTCATACAATATGGAAAAGAGAACCTCAGCCTGGAAATTATTGAAGTTGTCGATCTTGATGAAGTCATTTTTCATTTCACTGGCGTGGACCTGAACCATAAGAATGTTAGTATAGAAGAAAACAAGGCCTATCGGGAAATTATGCGACAACTTCAGGAAGAACTCTGCACCAGAACCGCAGAAATTGAAAAGGAATTTCAGAAAGAAAAGTTTATTCTGGATAATGAAACTTTCTCCACCGTGGAAAAGAAAAAAAGCCGGGCAGAAAATGCTACCGCGGAAGATGACTTTTATTCTGCCGCCAGTTTTTGTTTTGGAGCAAATATCGGTCTTAAAAACGCTTTATTTAAATTGCAAAAACTAAACCGGGCTGAAATAACCAAAAATTTTGCCAAGATCGAAAAAAAGAACTATGCTTTAGAAAAAAAAGTAGATTTAGAAAAAATTGAGACTATTTCAGACTTACAAGCTTTCATGGTCGTTAAAGAACGCCTCAACGACGTGAAACAACAGCTCAAAAAATTTGAAGAGAGCAAAAAAGAAGAGCCTCTAGAAGAGCTGTACGGCTTATTAGCTTATACCGAAGAACGATACTTTTCTGCTATTTCCTGGATGCAATTTTTTAACATGGAAGGAAAAAAATACCATTTTGAGGGGACACTATTGCAAAAGTCCTGTGAGCAAAAAATTGCCGAAAGTGAAGAACGCCATCAATATGTAACTTTATTTATTGGTCCAGTAAATATCATTCACATTAAAGAAAAGATTGACGATGCCAAAGGATCTTTCGCTAATGGAGAATTTGCCCTCTGCCTTATTACCGCAGCACAGGCCAAAGCAGAAGCGAATGCCATTTTGAGTTCTATTGGCGTTCAAGACGAGGCCTTTGAAGATTTTCTGAACAGCAAACAAACCGCCGTGGAACGCCTTATTGCCGAAAATAGTGTCGAAGGAATCTTTCCTATTCTCGGCTACTCTTATTATCAATATGCCAATTCATTAAGAAATGAAACCTCTTCTGCCACGTTAGTATATTTAGAATATGCCTTAGAGATGAGTGATCTGGGGATTTATTTCCCGGAAGAAAAGAAATTTCTGGAAAGGATAGGGGGAATGAAGATACGGAAAGAATGGTGGTACTTTGGTATGGGGCTTGCCCTAGGATTAGGAAGCATGTATTTAATTATGAAGAAAAAAGGAAAACCCAAAGGGGCACGGAAAAGCGAACTTTTAGGAATATAAACCCCTGCCAACCACCGAAGCAGCTGGCCGGGGAAAAAGAGGTGATAGATGTTTGGAAAAGTTAAGAGGGGACTTCTATATAAACCTTTCGGTGATTTCAGTATTTTAAAGTAGTGAATAAAAGAAAGAGTATAGTAGGTGTTATATTCAATTGAGAAAACGGCTATTTTAGAGAAAGGGCTTTGGACTTTAACTCATCATTGTAAAACCAGGTTTTTCATACTTTACAGAGTTATCATCATTTACCAAATATTCCAGTTCGGCTCCTCCTCCTGAAAGCGGAGCAACATCTCTAAATCCAATTGTTGCTCTTGTTTTTTCTGGTCTAGAAAATGAAGTAATTGTAAATCTTCCCATTCTTTGTCCTTCTGAATATTGCTGGAAGATTTCATCGAGACTTACTTCTGTTTTCAAATCTTCTGGAATATATATTCCCATAGGTCTTTTTCCTCTATTATCTCGTAAGTCTCTTAATACATTCCTAAATACTTCTTCATTTTTTCTTGCTGTTTGATAATAATCTTGTGCACCGAACATACAATAAGATAACACTAACAGGTTTATAAACCTTTCGGTTTGTAACTACTACATAGTTAATATGATAAAATCCAAAGCCCTAAAAATCCAAATTAATGGTGCTTCGCACTTGAAGACGCCATTTTCTCAACTCGAAATTTTTGCCTTCGGCATCGTTGCACTAAAATTTCGTCTTTCTTTCAGTCAGAGAGCATAACAGCGATCGCATACGTTAAGTAAAGTTCTTAAGTATCGACTTAGTAAAGGAAGGCTGCCATCAATACACGAACGATCGTATCAAAAAACAAGTCTATTGTGGGTAAGGGGTCGCCCTATCCGGGAGAGACTCGCACTACCTATTCTAAAAGTAAAAAAGTGAGTCGATGGCAACCCCCCCAAGGCTTTACCAAGCAGGGAGTATAGTTAGAAAATTGGATTAACAGTAAGCAAATCTTTTTATAGTCAGCATTTCCCCCACTTTCTCTTATGAAATTTCCGCTTGCGGTCATTCTTGCCTTAGTATTCATTTTTCCTTTCATCTTGGGAGCAACCCTTAGCGGTTCGGTGTATAATTCCAACTTGCAGATCGAAAAAAATGTTCTCGTGGAAATGGGTACCGCTCCTTCACAGAAACTTCTGGCAAAAAACGGCACCTATGCTTTTGAAGTGCCCTTGGGAAAATTTACTCTCTCCGCACAGAAAAATTCTTTAGTTGTAGAAGAAGAAATAAATATTGTGAAAGAAGGCGCATTTATTCGGGATATTTTTCTCATCCCCAATCTCGATGACGAAGAACAACTCTGGCAGCAAACGGAAGAAGAACTTATTCTCGATGTAGAAACAAAAGAGTTGGGAAAGGGAAGTATACGGGAAATCATCAGCTATGTCCTGCTAGGAGTTGTTTTCATTTTCGCCATCATTCGCTTCATCAAAGTGCGCCGTAAGTATGGCCTCTTGTCTCTGTTCCGAAAAAAAGTAAAAGCAGAACAACAGAAAACTCTTGAGCAACACAAAGAAGATCTTGCCAACGAACCAGGATACTTAGAACAAGTTCTCGAGCTCATTAAAAAGAATGACGGAAGGATAACCCAAAAAGAAATCCGCCGGGAAATGCTCCATCTTTCAGAGGCAAAAATTAGCCTCATTCTGACCGAATTAGAACATAAAGGGAAAATTGAAAAAGTTAAGAAAGGAAGGGGGAATGTTCTGCTGCTGAAACTAGAAAAGTAACCTCCGAACCTTAAGGATCCGTGAGAAATAAGTCAGAAATTATATAAAAAGAACAAAGGTCTTGAGGAAAAATAAAAGAATTAACAACCTATGAAATCACTTGTGAGCTATGTTGTAACGAGAGGAGGGATTATTGCTGCCGTAGGAATAGCCCTCGCCAGTGCTATGCCAGAAATCTCTCATTATGGGACCAAAAAAACTCTCGCCGAGGAGTTCCAACAAGAAATGGTATGCTATGGAAGCGGCGATACTTCTTTTGCGGCCATATTAGATTACACGGCAAATTGCATAAAGAGAAATCAAATTCAAGGATGTACAGAAATCCCTCTTGAAGTTATAGCAGACGACTCTCATTTCCTTGTCTTTTCATCTTCAACAGCAGCAGCAAAAAGAATACCCAAGGATATCTGCAATACATTTCTCCCTGTAGAGAACAAGCAACAATATTTTTAAAGTGCTTCTCACTTCTGGCGTTTACCCATGAGTTGCAAAGAAAACGAAGAAAAGATTGTCCGATTTTGGAAAGAAAAGAATATCTTTAATAAATCAGTAGAACAACGGCCAACCAACAAAACGTTCATCTTCTATGATGGCCCGCCCTTTGCCACGGGGCTGCCGCACTATGGCCACATTCAAGGATTGACATGTAAAGATCTTTTCCCTCGTTTCTGGACGATGCGCGGCTATCGTTCCGAACGCCGCTGGGGCTGGGATTGCCATGGTCTTCCCATTGAAAACCTTGCCGAAAAGGAACTCGGCATAAAAGAAAAAAAAGAGATCGAAACCATGGGAGTAGGAAAATTCAACGAATTTTGCCGATCGAAAGTTCTCTTTTTTGCAGAGGAATGGAAAAAAACGGTCGACAGAATCGGCATTTGGATGGAATTTAACAACTCCTACAAAACGATGGACAATAGTTATATGGAAACGGTGTGGTACATCTTTAAAACGTTATGGCAGAAAGGCTCCATTTATGAAGGGAAGAAAGTTCTCCTCTTCTGCCCCCATTGTGAAACGCCCCTTGCCAATGCCGAAATTTCCATGGACAACAGTTACAAAACGGTAACTGAGAAATCCGCCACGGCAAAATTCAAGCTTAAAAAAGAACCCGATACCTATCTTCTGGCCTGGACGACGACGCCTTGGACGCTTATTGGAAACGTGGCCATTGCCGTCAATGAACAGTTCACCTATGTTAAAATAAAACAAGGAAAGGAAAATCTGATCGTCGCCAAAGATCGATTGCAAGAAATAAGAGGTAACTACAAAGTTATCAGCGAATGTAAAGGAAAAGCTCTTCTTCACAAAGAATACGAACCATTGTACCCCATCCCTTCAGAAAAGAAAGGACATTATGTCATTAATGGCGGCGATGAAGTTTCCGCTGAAGAAGGAACTGGTCTTGTGCACATGGCAGCATACGGAGAATTTGACTATCAGATGATTAAAAAATATGATCTTCCTTTCATTCAGCATGTGGGAAAACACGGCAAGCTTATTGCCGGACCTCAATCATGGCTTAATGTCTGGTTTAAAAAAGCGGATAAACACGTTTTAGAAGATTTAGAGCAAAGAAATCTTCTCTATAAAGCAGAAGATTACACTCACCCTTATCCATTCTGTTACCGTTGTGAAACGCCTCTTTTTTATAATGCCGTTGACTCTTGGTTTATTGACATACAGAAAATAAAATCAAAACTTCTTGACAAAAACGAAGAAATTAACTGGCATCCTTCTCATCTAAAACAAGGACGCTTTAAGAATATCCTGGAAACTGCTCCAGACTGGAGCATCTCCCGAAATAGATATTGGGCTACGACCATTCCGGTATGGAAATGCACCAATGAAAAATGTAAAGAATTGACAGTTATCGGCAGTATAAAAGAATTGCAAGAACAAGCTATCGAGACTATTTCTAACCATGTTGACCTTCACAAGCACATCCTGGATAATATCCACCTGAAATGCCGAAAATGTAAAGGAACGATGAACCGAGTGCCGGAAGTTATTGATTGTTGGTTTGAATCTGGATCTATGCCTTATGCCGCAAAACATTACCCTTTTGAAAATAAAGAATGGTTCGCCAACAATTTTCCCTGCGATTTTGTTTCAGAATACATCGGCCAGGTTCGGGCTTGGTTTTATTATATGCACGTCATGGGTGTTCTTCTTTTTGAGCACGCTCCTTTCCGCAACATCAAAGTCAGCGGGAATGTTTTAGCTGCTGATGGGTCAAAAATGTCAAAATCGAAAAAAAATTACCCTGATCCGAGCTATGTTCTTGACAAATATGGAGCTGATGCACTTCGTTTTTATCTCATGTCTTCTTCTTTGATGAAAGCAGAGGACCTTAACTTCAAAGAAGAAAATCTTCTGGAAGTATACCGCAAAATTATGATCATTTTAAGTAATATCAAAAACTTTTACGAGCTTTTCGCCAAGGACAACAAAGTTGTTACAGATGCCTCTTCCACACATCTTCTTGACCGCTGGATCATCAGCAAACTACACTTTCTTATCCGTGCTACAACAAATGCCTTAGAAAAATACGATCCTCTCACCGCCTGTACAGAAATCTCTTCTTTTATCAATGAGCTTTCTACATGGTATATTCGACGCAGCAGAGATCGCTTTAAGGAAGAGAACAGCAAAGAGAGAGAGAAGGCCATCCACACTTTAGCCTATGTGCTTGTAAACTTTTCTAAGGTCATAGCTCCAATTATGCCTTTTATCGCTGAAGAAATTTACCAGATGCTGCGGAATAAAAATAAAACTCTCCCAGAATCAGTGCATCTTGACTTTTGGCCGCGCCCTGATCAACAACTCATTAATGAAGAACTTCACCAGACGATGGACATCACCAGAGACATTGTCAGGAAAGCTCTTGATCAAAGAGAAAAGAGCAAAATCCCCATACGACAAGCGCTTTCTGTTCTTACCATTCGTGGCGTAACCTTGGAACAAGGGTACCAAGACCTCATTGGTGATGAAGTGAATGTAAAGAAAATCATCTTTAAAGAAGATGACGTTCTCTCTGTCGATCTGAATACTGAGCTTACACCAGAACTCATCAAAGAAGGAATCTCCCGCACTTTAATACGACTTATCAACAGTTACCGCAAAGAATTAGGGCTCACCATTGAAGACAGAATTATTTTGTACGTGATGGTGAAAGACTCCACGATTAACCAAAGCATTGAAAAATTTCAGCCTGAGATTGCCGAAGGTGTACAAGCAGACCAAGTTGAGTTTGCCATTCCGAGCAAAGTGAAGAAAAAGGAAGTGATGGTGAATGACGTACTGGTGCAGATCGCGCTAGAAGTAATCTAATCTCTCTTGTTCTCTTAGATATTTCTTTGATATAACTTAAAGAACTCCTTTACTGTTGAGGATAAACGGTCCTTAACTTCTTTAGATTCCAAGATAGCTTTTACTTCCTCATGGTTTGTTGCATTTGTACCATCAGCTTTAATAACATTCGTAATGCACGACATTCCTACAACAGTCATGCCTCTATTTCGAGCCGCGATAACTTCTGGAGCAGTAGACATACCAACAGCATCTGCTTTCAGCCCGTCTCGAAAAGCAATACACTCCCCTTCTGTTTCATAGGAAGGTCCTGTTACAGCAAGATATATTCCTTCATGAAGAGATCTTTTTGTAAGTCCTAAAGAAAATAGAATATTACTCAACGTTTTTTTAATGCCACAAACCGCTTTCCTCCCTCCAGCTTGTAAAAGTAATTTCCGTAACTCCGCATTATAAGCATTATTCATGGGTTGAAAACGTTCTATCCGTTCTCCGTTATCAACTCTTGCAAAAGTATGATGCCTACCCAACAAAGGATTACGAATACAGTTTATATGTGACGTAATGGCCATAAGATCTCCAACTTGATACAGTGAATTTAAACCACCCACCGCATTAGTTACAAAATAATTTTGCACTCCGAGCTCTGCCAGAACATGAACAGGAAAAACTGCTTACAAAACTCCATTATTAAATGGCTCATCAGCAACTTCATAATAATGTTTTCTCCCCTTTAATCCAATTACATGAACGCCTTCGATTTCTCCAATTAACATTTTTCCTTGGTGCCCAGGAACTGTTGTTATAGGAAAATCAGGGATCTCCAGATATGGAATTACTGTTGCTCTTTTAATCGAATCTGCTAAATCACCAAGCCCAGTTCCTAGAACAATTCCAAAAACAGGCTTATGATTTCCTAATCTGTCTTTCACATAATCTGCAGCTCTGGCTACCCTAGCTTCATAATTGTCTCTAAAATCTAAAGATTTTTTAATCTGCTCTAAACTCATCTTACTACCGGAAATGATGAAAGCCTTTATATTCTTTTTTCTTCAATAGCATGACCTTGAGAGAAATCTTTATATTACCTTCTAATATCCAGATAATTCTATGGAAGCGCAAGGGTATGTAAACACTTCTGCGGGAATGCAACGTATCCACTATTCAGGACTTTTCGATTTTGACAGTTTATATACCGCCGTTGTTGATTGGGCGAAGAATTATGGTTTCATGTGGCATGAAAGAACCTACAAACATAAAGTTCCTTCTGCCTTAGGAGCAGAACAGGAATTAGAGTGGGTATTAAGCAAAAACGCGACACATTATTACAAGTATGAAATTCTAATTTGGGTTCACATCTATGAAATGAAAGAAGTCACCATTGATTATAATGGAAAGAAAAAAGCCCTTATTAACGGCCGCATTTCGTTCAGAATTGAAGGCCGAGTCCATTGGGATTGGCAGAGCGTATTTAAAGGAAGCCCTTTCCGGAAATGGCTCGGAAAAATACTCATTAGAGGATTAGAAAAAGACCTTTCTTCCATCCACTGGGATACGTTAACCTATCGCGTTCTTAACCTCCACAACCTCATTAAACAACACCTTGACTTGCAGACGAAGAAGTATGAATACAAAGGCTATTTGAAAGAGAATTAAAAGAAATAATGGTAAGTAATATGTCTGGGTCTTTAGCATCAATAAGTGAGGCTTTTCTGATTCCACTGCAAGGATTTTTCGGGGTTCCAGAGAGAAAAATTCACTTGCTTTGCAGAATAATAAGCCGAACCGATGCTAAAGACAAAAGAAGACATATTACTTACAAACAATGTCTCAGAGTCATTGATATTTGAAATTATAGCGGAGAACACTTTCTCTTGTCGATTCTTCGTGAACTGTAACTCTTTCCACGAGAAATCCCTCTCTAAAAACTATTGGCCCATCTAATTGTCGTATATCAAATTCCGGCCCCAGTTCATACCAAGTTTTGAACGAAAAACGGTTTCCCCGAATAGTTTCAAATCGTGGAAGCAAAGAGCATACTTTATAAGCGTCGCCTTGAAATATCACGATTCTGGAATCACGAAAGTACAGAACATTAGTATATTGTTTATCTGTTACCTGCGGTTCTTGACAAATAGCAGATTCTATGTTTCCTTGAGAAAGAATGGACACGACATCTTCAAAACTAACGCCTCTAACTTTTTTCAGATGCTCTAAACTGATAACTTTTGGAATAGTCATATTTGAATAGGACAGCGAGGAATAGTATCAATAACTTTTTGCAAAATAATACCACTGCGTAGCTGGTTTTCCGGTAATGAAACATTTCTTTCCCTTCACCGCAGGCTGCTTTAAGGGGGCGTTTAATGATTTTGCTCCTGTTTTTTCTTTAAGCAACTCTTCTGATTCCAAAGACTCACACCACGGAGCAAAAATAATCTTCCCTTTCTCTAACTCTTTCACTGCTTCCTTCAGCGTGGAAACTTCAATGACTGATTCTTCTAACACTTTAGTAGCTTTTTCAAAAAGGCGGGCCTGCATTTGATCCAGCAACAACACGATTTCCGACCCTACATCATCAACAGGAACAAATTCCTTCTGGCCAAGATCACGCTGCACAACCGTCACTTGATTTTTCTCTATGTCTTTAGGACCAATCTCCAGACGAATGGGAACTCCTTTCAATTCCCATTCATTAAACTTCCAGCCTGGAGAATAATCTTCCCGGTCATCAACATGAACACGAAGATGTTTGGCATGTAAACTTTTCTCAACTTGTTTTACAACTTCCAGCACTCTTTCTTTAGACTTATCAAACAAAATCGGCACAATCACGACTTGAATTTGCGCAACTCTGGGAGGAAGCACTAACCCTTTATCATCGGAATGCGCCATAATCATAATGCCAATAGAACGAGTAGATATTCCCCATGAATTCTGCCAAGCATATTGTTTTTTTTGATTTTGATCTAAGAACGTGATTTCAAAAGCATGGGAAAAATGCTGGCCGAGATGATGAGAAGTAGCGCCCTGAATAGCCTTTCCTTGAGGCAGAAGAATTTCCACAGAAAGAGTAAATTCAGCTCCGGCGAATTTCTCACTTTCCGATTTTCTTCCTTTCAACACCGGTATAGCATACAAATCTCTAAAAACTTGTTCATAAAAATCCAACATTTTCTCTGCCTCAGCAACGGCTTCTTTTTTTGCCGCAAAGGCTGTATGTCCTTCCTGCCAGAGAAATTCCCGGCTGCGTAAGAAAGGCATGCAATGTTTAAACTCCCAACGGACAATGTTGCACCACTGATTTAAGCGTAAAGGCAGATCCTTATGAGAACGAATCCATTTTGCAAAAGCATCATACATAATTGTTTCTGAAGTTGGCCGCACCGCTAACCTTTCTTGTAATTTACTGCTGCCCCCGGTTTCCACCCAGGCTACTTCAGGAGCAAATCCTTCCACATGTTCTTTTTCCTTCGTCAGCAAGGATTCAGGAATAAACAACGGAAAATAAACATTTTTAACACCGTCTTTTTTTATCAAAGCATCAAAATATTCCTGCACTTTTTCCCAGATGTGATACGCGCTCGGCCTTAGAATGTAACAGCCAGAGACTGGGCTATATTCGATAAGCTCCGCTTTTTGAATAAGCTGCGTGTACCATTCTGAGAAATCATCCGACTTCCTCGCCGTAAGTCCTTTTGTATCCTGAGATAGCATAGGTGATTAGAAGAAAGGAGTATTTTATAAAGATTTGTATGCTCTCACCAAGAAAAAAGACCCCACTCTTTCTATCAAGACTTTACTTGTATTGCCAACAAATTCAAATCACATCGGCAGAGGTACAAACACATTACAGCGCTCTTGTGCAGCACTGGAAAGATCATCTGCATTTTTGAACTTCTCTCTCGCCCTGTCAACTAAAGATACAACTTCACGAGCATAACAAGGGTCATTACAAAAGTCTGCCAAATTTGTCTCTTGGGAAGAAGGCCGGTATTTTCGAATAATTGCAGAACAGCGAGTTTTTTCGTATTCTCGCTCAGCTTTTTCTACATCATACCCTGCCTTTAAGGTGAGGGCAGCAAGTCCTGCCAGAACAACGCCCATAATACCGACGTAAATCTTCTCAGACCAAATCATTTTATATAAAATTAAAGAATTTCATTATAAATATATCTTTACTGAAAAATACACAAAAATAAACCTTGACCCTAAACATTTTTCAAAAAAAAGAAAAAAAATCCTGTCCTTCCAGCTGCACGGGGGTGGTGCAAGAAGAAGGGAAAGGGCAGGATTTCTGAATAGTACGATTAAGAGGTGGGAGCGCCACTCTCTTATACGAGTTCAATCCCTAATTCCCTGCTTAAGGTATGCGCTCGACTCTCTGAAGCCCGTTTCTGATCTACTTTCCCTAAGATCCAAGGGGAATTGACTCCTGTAATAATCGTCATCACGGTTAATTTCCCTTTCATGTCATCGCTTACTCTTGCTCCCCAAATTACATTAGCATCATCATCCAGCGATTCTGTTACTAATTCGCCAATTCGGGAAACTTCATCCAAAGTCATGTCCGGTCCTCCCGTAATGTGAATCAAAGCTCCGGTAGCTCCTTCATAATTAATATCAAGGAGAGGATTAGAGAGAGCCCCTTTCACCGCTTCTTCCACCCGGTTATTAGTGTCTGAACTTCCTACGCCGATAGCTGCTACACCGCCATTAGTCATAATCGCTTTAACGTCAGCGTAGTCAAGATTGACTAAGGAAGGCACGGCAATGGTTTCCACAATTCCTTTAATCATTGTGGCAATAAGTTCATTAGCAACAGCAAAGGCTTGCTGTATTGGCAAGTTTCCGGCAATTTGCACCAAACGGTTATTATCAATGACAATAACTGTATCTGAGACTTGTCGGAGTTGCTGCAAACCAAATTCAGCTTTGTCACAGCGTGCTCTTTCGATGTTAAAAGGCATCGTCACTGTTCCAATAACAATGGCCCCTGTATCTTTTGCTACTTGAGCGACAACAGGAGCTGCTCCAGTTCCCGTACCACCGCCCATCCCAGCGCAAACAAACACCATGTCAGAGCTTTTCAACGCTTCCTTAATCTGCATAAGAGATTCTTGTGCTGCTTCGGCTCCTTTATTTGGAAATCCGCCGCAACCTAAACCACGTGTGCAGTCTTTCCCGATAAGAAACTTACGATCCGCACCAGTAATGTTAAGATGCTGGTGATCAGTGTTTGTTGCAATGATCTCCGCTCCTTTTATTCCTTTTTTATAGAGCCAACCAACCATATTATTTCCGGCTCCACCCACACCTATTACTTTAATATTTGCTTGACTCATGTCAAGTCCATCGTATGCTGAAACATTGTCCAGCGCTTTTTCGACGATAAATTCCATATATACCCACCTCTCTTTAACTTAATATTTAACCCCCACAAGGAGCTTTAGCTCCCCGGATATATATTTTGCATAACGCAAAATAATATATAGGAGTATGACCTTTCCTTTCTCCAGAAGCTTAACCAACTTCGATCAAGTAATATTAACTAACCAAAACCGAGAAACCAAAATTTAGCATCTATCAGTTCAAACTTAATTGTGGACACAAACGGTTACCAGCCGTTTATTACCCAAACCACCAAAACTTCTGTAAAGAATATAGTCTTAGTATTTAAGTATTTCTATTCTTAAAAAGATAAATATTGAAAATAATGGGAAAAAAAGCATTAGTTCTCTCTTTCTTCCCTTTCTTTTATCGTTTCCTTTGCTTTATCAACGATAAATTGAGTTCCCTTCTGCACCGCTTCTTTGATTTTTTCCGTACGCCGTGCTAAAATGACTGCAATATCATTCATGTACTTTGCCGGATCCCGCACTTTATTACGCCATTTATGGAAATAAATTACGGCCTCGAGAGGATATTTTGGTGGCTTAGGTGGAATTTCTTTGGGATATCCGACGGCGACGATAGCTTGAGGCCGTATATTTTCTGGAATTTTAAACATCATGCGAATTGCTTCTTCATCAAAAGCCCCTATCCAACAGGTTCCTAAGCCTAAAGAATGAGCTTCCAGCAGCATATTTTCCATCGCAGCAGCGCAATTTTGCACAGTATAGAGCCTTTCTCCTCGTAAACTATAATACCTCTCTGCTTTTTCTGGCTCTCCCAAAACAATAATAAGTGCTCCGGCAATCGCAATTTCATATTGCTCATGAGCCGCCTCTGCCACGGCCTGTTTAAGATTGGAATCAAGCACAACGAGGAATTTCCAATTCTGTAAATTCCCACAACTAGGCGCATGCCGTGCCGCATCAATTATTTTAGAAATATTCTCCCAAGAGACAAATTTAGGGAGAAAATGTTTAATTGTTCTTCGTGATTTGATTAACTCTATAATATCACCCATTTTTTCTTCAGTATAGGAAGGAAAGATCTAGAATATTTATAGTTAACGTTTTACTTTTGTTTACAACAAGTAGACAGCAGTAGCGAAAATAATTTAAATGTTTACATAAAGTATACGCCATGGAGGACGGAAGTAAATCTGTTTTGATAAGGATAAATTCTAAGACTAAAAATCTACTAAAAGAACTTTTAGAAGAAAATCCATCGTTCAAATCATATGGAGAATTACTTAATTTTTTCCTACAAAACAAATCTACCTCAAAAGCATATAAATTAGTAGAATCATTCTTATTAATGGAAAAAAAAATGAGTAGTGTGTAGAAATGACTGATACGCTAAACTAATTCTTGCATAAAAAGCAATAATCCATCAGTCAAATATGTGCACTACCAAAAAATGTAGTGACGTCTCATCACAAGTATCTCTTGGTAAGTTCCGCGCCGATATTATTGGTGGAAAATTTAGAATTGGACCAAGAAACGAAGATTCAAAATTTGGACATTTAATAGAGACAGAGTTGCACCTTGTAGAAATTAAAAAGAATCTAAATGAAATAAGGGCGGGATTTGGACAGATTTTATTGTATAAACAACTTATGAGAAAACTATGCTGGAGCGACCATCTATACTTGTACCTTGCAGTAGAACGAGACTATGATGAGGAAAACGAGCTGTCTGAAGAACACTTTGAATTTCTTAAACACCAAGGAATTGGGCTACTTTCCATAAAAGGGGCCAAATTGGAAGTAAAAATTGAACCACTAGAACAAACAAGAAGTTTATTAGCCAATATACGAAATAAAAGTATTCTTGAGTGTCATGGTTGCTCCTCCGATTATAAACTACAGGAGATAGAGTGTAAAAGATGCGGCCAATTACTCAGATTTAACATCTATGGAGACCTATTCAAAAATACCAGTCTTAAATTAACAAATGAAATCACAGAGTCCATACGTTCAGATCCTGTTTTAAGGTCCGTGTTTAAAGATCCAGATAATTCAGCTATCAAATTACATAAAACCATTTCTTCCAACGTAGCCGCTGATATGAACAAATGACCAAAATGGGACTGTATTCTGGAGAAAAGAAAGTATTAAAGTAAGTACTATCGTTCACACCAAAATCCCCTCTCTTGGGCTACACAATTACCGCCTTGTATAACCTTTCCTTGCAAACGATAAACATTCGTTCCTCCTTTCTTTTGATAGATGCATTCTGGTTTGCCAAAGATCATCCTAGCTCCAACAAGTTCATTTTCCGGTACGGACCATACTTGGAATAAGGGACGAAAATTAATTATAGCTTCATTTCCCCAAATACAGCCTTGATTTGTAAATGAGCTTGGGCAAGAAACAAAAACTTGAGGAAACGTACCTTTTTGTGGAGGAAGAGGAGCAACAGCATATCCAATTAAAGACACGAAATTTTCATGGCATCCGGCAAGGAAAAGAAAGATCAAACCCAGGGAAAAAGCAAATATTTTGATAGCTTTCATTTCTTACACCGTTTTTTGTTAAGATAAGCGGAAAATACTATTATAATATTAATAATACAACACCTACAATGATTAAGATAAGACCTAACCCGATGGAAGGGTATGCTACTTGTTCTCCCCTACTTAGGGTACCGAAATGTGTCAGATGATTTCCAATAAATGTAAAGAAAGAATTAATCTTTCCAGGAAATTCAGTAAGCTGCTCCATTAAACTCATGCTCTCAAGGATATAACGAAGGTATAAAAAGGTTACTTATTTTGGGTCCCTGTAGAAAATCTCGAAAAAGTCGCCTTGGCCGTAACCTTCGTGCCGCTTTAAGATCTTATTTTGAGTGGCGGCGCCTACCAACTGGTCTTACGAATGGCAGTTCTCAGGTTACTTATTGGCCTAGGCAGCGACTTTTTCTATAGAGCTTTTTTTGATACTGATAAAGTAACGTCACCTACAACAAGAAAACTTAAATCTATTTTTTCATCGCTTCATCAATATCATTCTTATTCCATCCTGCCTGTGCCAAATTTTGGCGAATGGCAGTATCATTGACTCCTCTCATCCTGTCTTTTGCCACATATGACTTCAACGTGCCTACGGTAGAGGATGAAACCCACCAAAGCAACAGTTGTGCCAAGGATAAGGAAGAGAAGAGTACTTTTTTTCTGTGTTGTTTCTTTTGGCTGCTGCACCAAAGGTTTCTTTTCAGTATCTGAAAGAGAAGGAGCAGGAAAGGAAGGAGGAGCCCGTGTTGGTTGTGCTGCAGTGTTCGTAGAAGGAAAATTACTTCCACTTGCTGGAGAAGTTGTTGTTGCTGCTGCCTGCTGCTGAACACAAACTTGGGTCTGAGGCGGTCTTTGTAAAAAGGTTCCACAATTATTTTGGTCAGTGCATATTCGTGTTTGCCTGCCAAATTCACATAAAGACCACCCTGTACAACTCCAGGCTTCTAAACAAGAAGTTATATTTGTGGCATTTGTTTGACTCGAGACATTCACAGACAATTGGGAAACACTAACACTCCAGTTATAATCACTCCAATCTTCATTAGAAAGATTAGCACTATCAACACAATGTACGTTCCAGAGATAACGTCCATTACCAACATTAAAAGTGAGACGAGAGGTTCCATTATTAAGAGAAGCCAGGCTGGTATTCATACTCCAACTGCCATTAAAATCGCCATAAAGCTGACAACTTCCTTGAGTTGGTCCTGTAAAAGAAAAAGAGAAAGAAACGCTTTCATTTTGCAACGCGGCACGATCAGCAGGAGTAAGAAGAGCAACCATGATTTGATTTTGTTGAGAAATATTAGGGACGGAAAGAGAACTTGCTGGTACAGCCACAGTTAAAGTGTAATTCCTGCTTCCCCATTTACTTACCAGCCCTTGCGTTGAACTGCTGCTGCAGAGAACATTCCAAAGGTAACTTCCATTCAAAAGATTAGAAGTAAATGTATAACTCCCATTAACAGCTACTGTTTGAGCAAGACCTGGCTGCCACGTGCCGCTAAAATTTCCATATAACATACATTGGCTGGGAGTTATTCCCTGAAAAAGGTACGTGAAATTCACTGTTCCATTCTGAACTGCACCTGAGTGAGAAGGAGTGACAAGAGTTATGTTTAATGAAGGCATCTCTATCACAGGCGGCGTTGCCGCTGGCGGAGGAGGGGGTGGCGAAGGTTGGGGAGGCAGCGAGTCTAGCGGAGGCGAAGGCGGAGTCGGCGGAATGGCAGGGGTGGCATTAATAACTATAACCCTTCCAGGGATCATAATAAATGGATGAAGGGAACAAAAGAATTCATAGGTGCCAGAAGCAACAAAAGTATAACTATAACTTTGCCCGTTTACCATCGTACCAGAATCTAAAGGTCCGCTTCCTCTCGAAACTACCATATGTGTAGCTTGGTCATTATTTGTCCACGTGACTGTGTCCCCAACATTAATAGTAACTTCCAGTTGTGAGAAAGCAAAATTTTGGATGGAGATGGCATGCGTCATTCCTGTACTTACGGCCTTGCCAAACAACGGCCCTTTAGGGATGTAAGTTAGTAGAAAAGCTGCGATAAGAATAATAATAGCTAGAGCTACCAATACTTTTTCTTTATTGACATTTCTCATCTCTTTTCTTCCAGAAGGAAGAGAGGTATTCTTTATATTACTTTTGCCAGTACGTATTTAAGTCTGTGGGCGGACCGTGAGCTGCATACCGCAAGCCGAACACGGCTTTTGGCGAGTCGGCACTGTCCACAAAAGAGCAAACTTAATACGTACGCTAATGCAGGAAGAGTAATCTCAACTCAAAAAAAAAGATTAAAAAAAGAATCCTTCAGAGAAAATTTAAGCTTTATTTTCTTGTACTGGTGCTTCAGCTAACGGTTGCGCACCTTCTTTCAGCACTTTCAGATTCACTTGATGAATAATCTTTGTAATCATTTCACCGCAGACCGTTCTTCTTCGCAATAAACCTTGCTGCTTTTTCCGTTTTGGCTTTTTCCGTAAACGACGTTTTTTTCCAATAAAGCCAACGCTTTTCCCAATAAGAACTTTTTTCCGAGGCTGTTGAATTCCCTTTCGCATGGGAAATCCTGCTTTATCGGAACCACCTGTCATTTCAAATTCATACCCGGAAAAGCCCAACAGATCTCCAGAAATAGTTTCGCCAATACGCTTCTTCAACAAATTATCCGCTTCTGGACTCTTAATTTCTTTCTGGTAAGTTTTTCCTGATTTTGTTCCTATGACAACTTTAAATTCAACCATTCTTTACATCACCTTTGATTCCGAGACCAAAGAACTTATCAGCTCTCCCTCTCGCGAGGTATCTCAGCAGTTTAAGATTATTTTTAGATCGTTCTTTATAAAGATTGTGATAAAAGAATTTTTGAGAAGAAAAATATCCTTTATTCTTTCTGCTCTCCCTTCTTCCTCTCCTCCTGTAACTCTTGCAGCTTTTTTGATAAAGAAAGATGCTCTGCTTGTAACTTCCCTAATTCTAGTTTCTTAAACTCATTGATCTGATTCCTGCTGGAGTCCCATTCTAAAGGTTTTATACGTCGTTCTAGTTGAAATAGCTGTTCTCGTATATTAATAATCTCATCTGGAGACATAGTACGATCAGCAAAAAAGAGACTATATAAATATTTGGGCAATTTTTAAGAAAAAGAGCTGATTTTAGTAAAAACCATGCAAGAAAAAACCATCTTACGCTTCTCTCTCATCGTAATTATCATCGGACTTATTTTTCTCTTTTTCTACGTAGAAGAATATGATTTCGCCACTATCCAGAATCTGGAAACAATTAGACCAGAAGAAAAAGTTAACATTCAGGGAATTGTGAAACGCCTCTCATTTCAAGATACCACTCTTTTTCTTCAGATTGAAGGAGAACAAATAGTTACCATAGACGTGGTAGTTTTTACGGAAGAAACTCCCTATCTGCGGGAAGGAGACTATGTCGAAATTAGCGGCACTGTAGAAGAGTATAAAGGAAAGAAAGAAGTTATTGCCAGTAAAATTATTAAGAAGTAAAAATTTGAAAAAATATGAAAAAAATTATTTTGCGTTTTCTTCATACAATCTAACTGCCAAATCCCTTGCTTCTTGTCTTGTGATAATTTTATCGTCGTTTGTATCAGCTTCTCTTAATACTCTTCGCATTGCATCAGGTTGCTGTAATTGGCTATAATAGCCTTTTGCAACATATCCTTCTTCTGTTCTTTTTACTCCAACAGTTCCTGCATATATTCCAGCAAGAGTCCTCAAAATTCCATCTTCAAATCTTGATGTTTTATAGCCCGCTGGAAGATTCATTTGAATCATGCTTAGACTTCTTACATCCAATACTTTCATAGCTTCTTCAAGTTGCATTTCTTTTTGTGTGGTTTGCGGTGCAGGCTTATTATCTCTTGGGATAGTTGCACATCCAGTCAAAGCTGAGACTCCTATTCCTAAAGCAAGGGCATATGATTGGATTTTGTTCATTATGCTCATTTTGTTACCTCCTTATAATAGTCAATATATCTTAACTAGTATTTAAATCTTTTGGTTATTCACAACTATCCAGATACGACACCAAACTTTTAGGGGGGCTTAAATTCTGAACTAAAGTAGAACCATTCAAGCGATGGCTGGTAAAAGTGAGCTACCAGCTAGTGCAAGAAATAGAAAAATTAGAGATTGCCAAAAAATGAGGAAACTGTACAAAAAGAAAGATCTATTTTATTTCCCCCCTATTTCCATGATTTGTTCTTCTGAAGATTGAAGTTGTTCTTCTGTGAGCGCGCTTCCTAAACTTTCAAAGGCCTTTTCAATTTCTTCTTTTGTCCATCCCGTTTTATCAGAGAGGATTTCTTTAATGTCTTCGTTTGAAGTTCCCATTGCTTGTTCTTGTTTAATCCATTCTTTCAATTCACCGATATTATAACCCAGTTGCTGAGGACGATGAGTTAAACGCCAGACCAGGCCTAAGATTATAACTAAAAGTAAGAGAGAAGCCCCACTGATAAACCACGTTTGATATTGCCTAAAGACGCTTGGCTTTTGTACTTGTGGAGCTTGATATGGAACTGAAGGGGGAGGCACATAAAACTGTTGAGGCTGCTGTACCTGTTGCACAGGCAATTGCGAACTTGGAAGTGTGCATTGCTGCTGCTCTGATGGTTTTAGCCGCAACGTTCCACATTTATGCTCATCAGTACACGTTCTCGTTTTTGTACTGCCAAAACATTGACTCCACGACGTACACAACCATGATTCTTCACAAGCAGGACAGGATTGAACTTCTAATTTTGGCTTTTGGATACATTTTCGCAAATCTATGCAAGTTCGCGATTTCTGCAAAGTAGAGTTACAGTAACTCCAAAGATCACATTGCCAATTGGAAACGCAACCACCGCCTCCGCCTCCTCCGCCACCGCCTCCGCCAGACGAAGAAGTTGTTGTTGTTTGGATTGTTACCGTTCTACACTGATTTGCTTGACACTCTTGTCCTTCTCGACAATCAGCTACTGCTTGGCAACAGAGAGCGCCATTGGCACCGGCTCTTCCTCTGCATTCCGTATCGACGCAATCTACTTGAGTATCTTGATCATTATCTTGTCCATCATTACAAATTTCAACTGCTGTATCACAGCTGCTTGCCGTTGTATTCCAAACTCCTTGACCAACAGTAACACAGTTTGTTTGTGTGCACACAGCCAGATTAGTTGGGCTGCATGTTGGCGCTGCACTGCAGGTGCTTGTTGCCGCATTCCATCGGCCGCCAATAGCTGTCGCTTCACACTGTGCTTGTGTTCGACAGCCAGCTAAATTATTGACGCGGCATTCCGGTTGGGTATTGCATTGATTATTATACCAATATCCGCCGACAAGTGTAGCTTCGCATGATGTTCGATCTTGGCATGCTGCTTTATTAGTTGCGCTGCATTCTCTTTCCGCTGCTAAAATTGTTATCATATCAGAAGTAGCAGAACTTCCCAAGACTAAGTTGCTCAAAGAGACTGTGTATATTCCTCCCGCATTTCCCGCGCGAAGTGTAAACCGAGCCACGACACCTGCCGCTTGACCTCGGCTCGTTAAGTGATCACTTTCAACGAGAAGGGTTGTTCCTCCAATTCCTGCCGAAGATGCAGTAATACCTGTAACACCTTCAATAAATGGAGTTGCTGCCGTAAATCCAGGAGCGGAAATCGTAAATTGTTCTCCGTATGTTTCCGTTACGGCCTGATTTAAAATAATTTCACACGTTGTTGTTTGACCTATAGAAATATTATCTTGAGGACAATTGACGCGATAAGTTATTTCTGGAGGTGCTTCTCTTTGACAAGTGCTTGAACAACCATCTCCATTTGCAGTATTACCATCATCGCATTGTTCTGTTACATCAATTTGCTGATTGCCACAGGCAGGCGCACGAGCTTCACACAGGTTAGTTTGGGTATTACAAATCGGCGTAGTTCCACTGCATTGCGCATCAGCAACACATTGCGCACATCGATTCGTTTGCGTATTACATACTCCTTGCTGGCATTGGCTATTATCCTGACAGAATCCCACTTGTCGTACAACGAGAGGATCAACCAACCCATTGCTAATGATATCGCCTTGAGGAGTAGCAAGATTAATAATATTAAAAAGACGGAAAGTTGAAGTGTATGTTCCTGCCGCTGCGCCTTCAACATGAATTCGTGCAATATCAAACTCTCCTCTCTTCGCTTCTTGCCCATTCACGGTAAGATAACGGAAATGCACCACGTTATTCACGCACGTTGCTTCCTCTAGCAGCGCCCCATTTTGGGCATTCCATCCCAACAAATTCTCAATTGGATTTGCCACTCGGCAACGTAATCCTGTAGGCAAAGGAAATTCAAATTCTATGCCTGTTGTTTCTTTCGTTCCAATGTTAGCTCTAACCAGCAAAGAAAAAGGCGTATTCTCCAAAACTGAACCAGGATTTGCGATGCCTGCTGTATCTACTACACCAGCCACAAAAAACGCTTTTCCAACAATCTGATCTTTAAACATTAAGAATACCGCTAACAAAACAATAGCAGCAATAGTAATGGCAACAATAATAAAAGGTTTGCTTACTTCTCCCAGATGTGTAACAGGAACTGCTTCATTGGTGTGAGGAGGCAATGACTTGTACCGTAAAACACTATGCTTGCCTTTTTTTATTCTCTTCACTTTCATAAACTAACCTCATCTTCACCCTCATAAACTAACCCCATTAATTAATTAAATGAACTGCCCTCAGGAAATTCTTCAACGCTTCAGCGATACGGGAAACTTTCTGCATTATTCCGCTATATTGCTGATCGTTTTCTAAAGAATCTTTAATTTCTGTAAGTAAAAGTGTGCATTGCCCTCTCACCAGATGCTGAGCCCTTCCTGCTGAAGGAGGACATTTACAAACACCATCAACATTCTGCAAAGGAGCAACACAAGTACACACAGGTGGATCTGCTAACAAGGTTCCTTCCGCACAGCCAGTTTCACATAAGCCAGTTTTAGTATTACAAAAAGGAGTTACACCGCTGCAAACTACCCGGTCAATACTAACAGGTTCGCCGCCAGAGCCATCAGGACAATTAACACCTGCTTGACTGCAAGTTGCGGCGCGAAAAGTGCAAGTTAAAGAAGAACTCACTGTCACCGTTACCGTAGCCGTAGCTGTTCCGCCGCGGCCATCGCTGATAGTGTAAGTAAATGAATCTGTCCCTGTAAATCCAGCGTTGCTGCGATAAGAAATTCTTCGGTTTGATGGCAAAGAAACTAAACCATTAGCCGGTTGAGTGGTGCTGGTAATACGTAAAGCATCATTATCTGGATCTCGATCATTAGTTAAAACATTAAAAGTAGTTTCTAGACTGCCAGCACCAGCTCCTAAAACAACGGTAAAAGTATCATCTTCTGCTACCGGCAGATTATTTCCTGCTGCTGTTGGTTGACAACTAGCCGGACTTCCCTGACAACTTTGACCATTAGAACAGCCTAAAGCTGGAAGACTATTCCCGCTTGGACATTCAACACCAGTTGTGCAGGCAGTGGGATCACGAGGAACACAAACAGTACAACCCTCATTAACCGTTCCATCGCAATCATTATCTAAACTGTCAGTGCAAACTTCAGCTATTGGAGTTCTAGGAGTACAGCTATTGCCTACAGTTGTTTGACCTGAAGCTCTCGGACAGGTTGTCAATCCAGTTGCAACGCAGACTCCTACTCCGCAAGTGGTAGACGTTCCAACGAAATTTTCATCAACACTGCCATCACAATCATCATCTATTCCATTACAACTAGTTTCTGCATTTCCTGTTGACGTACAAGTAGAGCCAATAGTTACTGTTGGACTATTAAATGCAATATTATTTGGCGCTGGATTTGCAGGAAGAAGTAAAGTATTATCTCCCAATCGTCCTCGCACACCAGTCAATTGTAATGTTACAGAGGTTTGGCCAGTAATAGGAGTTATTTGCACGGAGGCTAAAGGATTAGAATTAGTTACTGGCGTAGGAGTAAAAAAACCATACGTGCCGCCACTGCTGACCGTGGTGCCTTGGGGAAAAGTTACGGCAATAGTTGCTCCGCCAGCATTAGCAGTAAAACTCAATGATGAAAGACCTGATGCCAGAGGCGTCGGCATATTTACTTGACAGGTAAAACTTTGACCAGAAAGAGATGAAGCAGGACAATTTACATTAAAATTAACCGCGGCCGCTATGGGAAGCATTAAAATGAATAAACCAATGATCATCCAAGATTTAAATTTTCTTTGCACCATTTTATTTCACCTTTTCATGAACACCTTTTCATGAACAGGAATTAGGGATATTAAATCCAGGAATTCCTAAATCAACCCTGGCAATAAGTATAGCATCAGCAATGTCTACTGCTCCATTATTACAGGTCACATCTCCCCGCGCTGCATTGAATGTTAGACTAGTCGAAATACCTAAATCAAATCTGGCAACATCAATAGCATCAGCTAAATCTACAACCTCATCGCCATTTACATCGCCCAATAACCCAGCACCACTAGATTCTACGCTGCACGTTGCTGAACATCCATCACCAAGAACTGCATTTCCATCATCGCACTGTTCACCCGTTTGTATAATTCCGTCACCACAATACGTCGCTGCGCCAGCAACAGATTGACATTGATTATTACAGACAGTACACGATCGTTGACCATAAGCACATATTTCAGTAATAGTATTCCTATCATCACATTGTTCTGTTCCAGCTCTGGTAATTCCATCACCGCAAACGGCAATACGACATTCATTGGTACAATCATCATAATTTGCAGGATTGCTGTCATCACATTGTTCTGTTCCAGCTCTGACAACTCCATCGCCGCAAAAGGCAGTGCGACAAATATTAGTGCAAGCGTCATTATCATTTTGATTCCCATCGTCACATTGTTCATTAGGGTTAACTGTTCCATCACCGCAGCGGCCTATTAACTCAATTTGACAGGTACTTGAACAACCATCGTCATTCACTAGATTGCCATCATCGCAATATTCTGTTCTTATCCAAACAATTCCATCACCGCAAACATTTGTACGACATTGAGTGGTGCAGCCATCAGTATTTACCATATTGCCGTCATCACATTGTTCTGTTCCAGCTCTGACAACTCCATCGCCGCAAAAGGCAGTGCGGCAAATATTAGTGCAAGCGTCATTATCATTTCGATTGCCGTCATCGCATTGTTCTGTTCCAGCTCTGACAACTCCATCACCGCAAAAGGCAGTGCGGCAAATATTAGTGCAAGCATCATTATCATTTCGATTGCCGTCATCACATTGTTCATCATCGATATCTCCGGCAATTCCATTCCCGCCATTGTCTTGGATTATTCCATCGCCACAAAAATTTATATAAGTGGTCTCCCCCATACGAACACAAGCAGAAGGGCTGCCACTGCAAGTATATCCATTTTCAATTTGACAAGCTGCGCAGCCATCACTTGAAGCGGCATTTCCATCATCGCAATATTCACCAACTTGCACTACTCCGTCGCCGCAAGCCTGTGTACTTAAAATACATACTCCGCCTCTTCTTGGACAAACATATCCGTTCTCCATTTGACAAGTACGAGTGCAGCCATCGCCATTGGCATTATTTCCATCATCACACCATTCACTAGCTGCAACTTCAACAACCCCATTGCCGCATAATTTTTGGCAGAGCTGACCGGGTGTATTACATAGCCATCCTGCTTCATAAATTTGACAGGTTGAAGAACAGCCGTCATCTCCAGCAGTATTTCCATCATCGCACTGTTCTATTACTTCAAGTACGCCATTGCCGCAACGGGGTGAAATACAAATACCGCCGCTGCATGTTTGTCCTGTCGAACAGTCATTAGAACTAGTGCAAGCTAGTGATTGATCAACAGTTTCCGTAGTCTGACGTACAGTAATTCTATCCGGGCTAGTTCTCGTCGGAGAATTTAATGAAACTGCCGTAGTTCCAGGCAGTGAATTAACATCATAAATGTCTAATGATTCAAAATAAACGTCCGCAGTTCCTGCCGCAATGCCAGTAAAAAGAAATATTGCCAAGAAAATATCTCCGGAGGCAGCAGGAGCCGGTAAATTATTGCAATTGTTGGTTGGATCACAGGCAAAAACATAATTAACCGTTATTTTTCCTGCTGGATCACAGGAAACTTCTCGTATTAAGGATAAATCATTAATGAGATTATAATTAAAATAACTATCTAAAGTTTGCTGAACTCGCTGCTGGCAATTATTAACTGATAACTTGGCAGAATCATACTTCATCACAAAATTAATCGCATTGATTCTCACGGCTTGATCAACATTAGCTTTAAGAGGATAAGTTCCCTCGTCATTTAAAGGCAGATTTTCTATTCCGCCGCTGAAATCCAATCCGGCAGAATTCCTAATTCCAGTTTGAAACGCTCTTCCCACAAAAGTGTCCGTAAAGAAATATAACACTATCAGCGCTCCTAATAATACTACTGCAAAGATACTGATTACTACTAATTTCTGATTTGCCTGCCCTTTCTTTTCATTCTTTATTTTAGAATGGTCCAGATTATCTTCAGCAGTAGTTTTCATGATCTTATTGTTCCATGCAAGTTGCTCTGGTACTGGAAATGTAACAACGCAGCAACCGCGCCATATTCACCATTTTTTGCAAAGCATTACGCGATGATTCAAATTCGGCTTTAATTTTGCCCAGCAGAAGGGTGCATTGTCCGCCAATTTCATGACGCTGATAAGTTGCTCCGGAAATAACTTTTGCATCACAATTACAAGACGGTGTTCCAGTTATGGATTGACCTTCAGTGCAACTTGTTGCTCCACGACCAGCAGGCGGTTGACAAATACCATTATTTTGGCAAGTTCCGGCAACTCCGCCGGTTACACAAGCTAAACGAACGCAAGCCAAGACATCTGCGCAATCAGTGAAACCATTGCAATCATTATCTAATCCATCATTACAAATCAATTCATTATCGCTAGGATGAATGAGAGGATTATTATCATTGCAATCTCCAAAACCCAAAGGTTGGCCAGTTATAAAGCATTGAGTACTAAACTCTCCAGGGTAATACCTATCATTATCTGCGTCAATACAGGCAGGAGCGGCTTCACATAAACCAGTTATAGTATTACAAACAGGAGTTGCATCACTGCAAACTACTTGAGCTACTGTAACAGCAGCACCAGATGAACCAGAGGGGCAACTAACACCTGCCTGAATACAAGTTGTGGCGCGAGCAGTACATGCAACTGCTTGACATAATCCAGTTGTCGGATTACAAGGAGTTTCGCTAGGGCAAATTATTCGGTTAACACGAACAGGAGTTCCAGTTGGACCATTAGGACAATCAACACCAGCTACATTACAAGTTGTGGCGCGAGCAGTACAAGTTCCAGGTACTGTCTGACAACCACCACTTTGACAAGTGCCGGCAGCGCCGCTTAAAGTACAAGCTGCGCCATCCGCAACTCCAGCGCAACTTGGAGTGCAAGATTGCGTTTCTGCTGGTTCAGCAGTCACACCGCTAGTACAAGCTGCACCTGCAGGCGTGTTACAAGTTCTAGTTTGAGTTCCAGCAGGACAAGTGCCCCATGGACCACACCAATCTGCTTCTGAACAAGCACGGTCAGCAGAACCAACAGTGATCATATTCGAATTTCTTACAGTGCCAAAGTTAATATCTGCGGGAGTAAGATCTCTTACGATAAATCGGCTAAATGAAATCGATTCGCTGCCTTGAACTCCAGTTTTAGCGCGTAAATTAATTGTAAATAATACCGCATTAGCATTAAAATTAATGCCTTGAGCATTGGTATAGGTTCCAATGCCATTAGCGGGATTAAAAGTCACTCCTGCAAGGCCAGATGTGCTAGTAATCTCAAATAAGGTTCCGGGATTAACTGTAAAGCTTAACCTGCCAACATTATTTAACGTAGTCGTAGTAGCTGCGTTACAATTCACAGCTTCGCCTGGTTGAACTGAGGATGGAGAACAAGTTATGGAAATATCTGCTAAAGCAAAAGGAAGGAGCAATAATGCCAACATCAATAATAATTTTTTCATTTGTATCACACCTCTGTTTAAGTACATGGCAAGCCGGTAAACCTGCGGGAACAGCTTCACACACTCCTGCATTTAATCGAAAATTACTTCGGCAACTATAACTGCAAGCAGGAACATTAGTTGTTGGGCAAGTAGCAAACAGAACATTGGGAGTGTTGGCAGTAGTTGGATTAGCGCGATTAGCGCAAGGATCAGAATTATTTGGGGCAGGAGTGGCGCAAGAGAAGGAAGGTTGTTCATTCTGACACGTGCTTGAACAGCCGTCATTTCCGACAGTATTTCCATCATCACATTGTTCGCCATTATCAACCCAACTATTGCCGCAAAGAGTAACCGCAGGATTGGGACAATCACTAAAAGAAGCCCCTACTAAACTAGAACAACTATTTCCCGTCAGAAAATTACCACTGCCGCCGCTAAAGGTAGTTGGAGGAGTACTTGTGCAGGCCACCCCATTTTGAAAATTCCCGCATAAAGTATTCTGGCCGAAACCAGTATTTGTCGAGCCGCTAAAAGATATCCCTACCGGGCTTCCGGAGATAACATTAAGATAAAAATCATTTTTATCCGTTGCCGCAACGGTTATTCCTGCTTGCCTGCCAGAAACAGTGTTCTCAAAAAAAGAATTCATGCTGCTTCCTTGCCCAACGGAGATTCCTGTCTGTGCCGCGCGAATAATGTTCCTGCTGACAACACTTTCCGTGGTACTATCCATCGCCAGACCTATAGGAGCAGAAATTTTATTTTTATCAACTAACAAACGTTGTGAAGCTGAAAGAGAAATACCCTGCCCCATACTTCCCGATTGTATAATGACATTATCATTAAGAACAATGCCGCTGCTGCCTTCAACTTCTATGCTGCGCTGTGGAAAACTAAGAAACTGACATCCTGTCACCTTAACACCTTCCACACCATTCACATTCATGATACGCACTCCTTTTGCTAGCGGATTGCTTCCTGTGAACGTAAATCCTCCTCCAGCAGTGCAGCGAATGCCGACGTTATCAACTGTAATTGTCACGCAGGCATTATTTGATAACGCGGAATCAGCGACAGAAAGAACAGTGTTAAGAGTATAGACTCCTGGCGCAGTGATTAGACCACAACTTGTGAGTGGTATTGATGGTCCACCAACAGTTTCCCCGAATGCCCGCCCTGCCAGTCCCTTCTTAGAAGCTGGAAACAGAAACGAGAACCCTATGGCTAAAATCACAACTGCTATCATTACTATCAGCCCTGTTTTCTTGAAAGAAGAAATCTGAGAGCCAGAAATAACAGAGCGAGATAGTTTACTCTTACTTGCACTAACCTCATTTAACTTCATCTAATTCATCCTTTTTTTTCAACTTTAAGAGAAAATCTTGCCATTTATATACTTTTTCTTTTGTTAATTGGCGACATAAATAAGCTATGGATTATTGGTTGAAACTGAATTAATCCTTAACGAGAGTTTATAACCTTGCTTTATAATTTATTTTTGTCGTAAACTATGTGGGCACATTTCACTTTCTGAGTGATTTTTGATATTTTAGCAATTTTCACGAACCTAGAGAACGCGATGTTGCAACTCAAAGGCAAAAATTCCTTTTGGAACATGAAAATAAACAGAGATTTATTTTCAGTACTGAAATGTGATATTTTTCACATTTCATGAATTCCCTTTTTGCTGGATCTTAATTGGCGAGAAGGCCCACGGGTTGATGTTAAAGCCCCAGACTTAATACATACCTTTTTATGAGCAGACCAAAGATGTTAATGGATTAATCACCTTATCAATTAACCGGAAAATATCTCCAAAAGTAATCTCTCCAGCCCCGTCAACATTAGCCCTAAGCCGTTCATCGGCAGTAAGCGGTTGTCGATTCACTACATGAGCAATCAGGCGGTTAATATCAGCAATATTTATTATGCCATTGGCGTCAATATCGCCGCAAGCCGCGGCTGGAGGCGGAGCGCTGACGCAGGCGCCCTCAAGACAATTGCAGTTAACTACTTCCGATCGTAATAAACCAGCAGCGGCGCTATCTGGGTTAATATATCGTCCATTCGCTGACCAGCAATAAAATTCACGCAAGGCTGTTGCTGATTCGCAAACGTCTGTTTGGGAGATACCATCAACCATGTTCGAAGTGCCCCTAATTTGAGTATTATATCCCGAATATCTCAAACCTACGCCTCCGGCAGGAGGATTGTTGGCCTGATTAGGCTCATTACGGTCGCTGGAACAATAATAGAGCATCGGAGTGGTTTCAACTGGGATTACAAATGAGATTTGATAATTTTGGGCGCGCACATTGCCAAAATTATCCCGGCAATTAAAAAAATAAATGTATCCCTGCGGTTCTAAACCGTTAATAACAGAAGAATGGCTCGTGCCTCCTGTCGTGGCAAATGGATTGATCAGCGAATTATAAGAACCGCCATCAATACGATCATATCTGCAAGTTGCTGGTTCATTGGTAATTACTCGCAAGGTAGCAGAAGTAGAGGTTATATCCGTTGCTTGTTGACTGGTAATTGTTGGAGGAGCCAAATCCTGCTGCCCTTCCGGAACACAGCGGGATTCTCCGATACTATTGCCTGGCTGGACGACATAACCTGGCAGGCAGTAAGCATGGCAAAGATTACGACTTCCAACTGTAGCTGGACACTGGCCTTGGTTGTCTAGCAAATTGGTAACAATACGATCATCTAAGTTTGCACCATTAACTTCGATAGTACAAAGCTGGGAACTTGGCACTTTTCCCAAACATCCTCTCCAGTAATTATGATTTTGAAGTGCATCTGTACGATATAAATTAGCTATTTGCCTCATTGGCAGCGCTTCACGAAATATTTTTATTTCATCTATGCTGCCAGTGAAAGGTGGGATATTTAAAAAATCACGAACCCCACCAAACAAAAGCATTTTTCCGGTTTGAAAAAGAATATTTGATTGGGTCCCTTCAAACTTTAAATGACCATTGATATAAACACGATAAGTTAGAGTTTGCTGATTTGACTGCGGCTGGATGGAGAAAACAACCTGATTCCATCGTGAACCATAAAACGGGGATAATATTATACCGCCTAAACCGCCTGCACTCACAGTCATAATTTGGCCACCTGAAGAAGGATTTAAAAGGATATTCAAAATTCTTCCGCCTACAGAATCAGCCCAAACCAATAAGTCCTCATTTCTATTACTTCCCGGCTTAACCCAAAATGAAACGGTAACTCCATTAGAAAAAACCGGGTCGCGGATATCTAAAGGAAGAGAAACAACATCATCAACACCATCCAATTGGTAGAATCTAGGTCCAGGTTGGTTTGAATCTATTGAAGGTATTAGAGTTGGATTTCCTTGCAATCTGCCGGGCAAATATTCTCCCAGCCTGTTTCTCGTGCAAACTTGAGGAAAACGGCAAGAGCTTTCAGGACCGCCGGGAAATATTTGTCTCCCAGCTGATTCACCATTTATTTCTGGCCGTTCAAAATCCAAATGAGCTAAAAGACAGTTATTTTCATTCCCAGAGCAAGCGGGAGGAGAAACTGGACGCAAAGTAACCTGTACGGTCTTGGAAATGGGAGTGCTACTTTCCCTATTAGTGCAAGAAAAGGTAAACGACGTATCCTGAGTAATTGGCCCTATTCTCTGAGAAATAGGAGTTTCTGGTCTCCATAGCAAAGGATAGGGCGCAAAGGAACGGTCCTCCCAGTTTTGCAGAGAATACGTCCAGAGGCCTGGAGGATTGCTAATTCCCGTGCAGGAAACTGGACCGCTGTTGACGGTATCCGCCATAACATTCCAGTTTAATTCAATTGTTTCTCCCCGATAAACACTAATTCTAGTAGCATCAGCTGCTGCTGGCGTCCCGTCAATATTTCCCCAAAGGTCAGAACGAATGGTAAACCCGATTTGGGGTTGTCCTTGCCGCAAACGGCAAACTCCCGGACTGTAAGGCACGACAGCGCGATCTTCTCCAGCGCAGGCATCAGCATTACTCTGAGGATCGTAGCCAAAACATTGGCGGTCAAAAAAACAGGCGCCGCGAATGGTTACGTCAGGAGCGACCCCTCCCAAATGGTTGGCTGACGAAATCAAGGCCCGCTGGCAAATTTTTTTATCTTCAAAATCAGCCTTGCGATCGCAAATGCCATTAGAACATTGTTCTTGGTTGTAACACTGCTGGCCATCATAACTAGGAAAAAGTGTAGGTCCGCGATAGATAGGAAGGCAATAATATTGTCCTGCAATTAATTGAGGGTTATTTCCTCGCTGATCAGTTTCCGCCGGCAGGCATCTGCTTTGCAGATCAACAGGATTGGTTGTTGCTGAGAATGGAAGATTAGGATTTCTAAGAATTCCTAAGCACTGTTGATCTCTCCGATCAGCAGGCTCATCTGCATTACAACGTCGGTAATTAATCAATTTTTCGGTGCATACCGTTTGCCTGGCAATTCGAGTTGTGCCATCATAAAAATCGGAAGAAGGACAATAAGCATTTTCCACGCAATGATTGGAAGCGCCAATTGGACAGCCGACAGAGCCAATTGTTAACTGATGATCAGCCAGCAAGAAAGTTGAATTTAATAAAATTAAAACAATCGCCATGATCCACGCTCTTTTTTTAAACATCACTACGATAGCAAGAAAATAATCTTTATATATTTTTCCTAAATTTAGGGCGTTATTGAAAAGTGTTTGGAGCACCACTTGCGGAGACCACTTGAAGTATGAAATAAAGCTGACAAGGGGGGTTACCCCATCCGGGGAACGTCAGCCTTCAAAGAAATAGTCTAGGTCGTAGCTGGTGCTCCACAAGTGAAACGAGAACTTTTCAATAATGCCAAATTTAGAGGTTGTTGCGAAAGTCTGTGCTGGGGTATAATTTGCCAATGAAGCTAACCTTGTAGAGTTCAGCAATTCGACTTGAGCGGAGCGAAGTTGAGAGGCGGAACAAGCCTCTCACCAGCACTAATGAAGAGTTTCGCAACAACCTCTTAAATCTGATACTATTCAACTCCATGAATGACGGCAAGGCCAAGATGCTTGCGAGGAACTGCTATTGCTATGCATCTGTTGACAGTTGGTTTTCTTCTGATAAAAAATTTTATTTTTATATTGAGATTACCGCCAGAAAACCACTGAGCGAACGGCCCGCCGTCATTCATTCGCTAAAGAGAAAAGCATCTTTCGTTTCATTTTCTGTTACTCGCTATTTGAAATTTGCCTCTTATCTCGTTAATCTTCTTCTCATTCAATTTAATAAGAATCGATTTGCACTTAACCAAGAATTCCGGAGTTTTTCGCATCATCTTATGGTATTGCTCATCTGGAACGGTTCTATCAATATAATATTGAGAATCAATTCTTGCTTTTAAGGAATCTTCAGTAAAATTTAACTCAGACTCTTCAAAATAATCTTTAAGGAATTTTTTTGCGAATTCAATAGTGCAAGAGTGAATTTCACATTTTACCCCTATTTTTGTAAGAAGGGCATAAAGCGAAAAGTAAATTGTATAGTATGCCGTTGAAATTTTCCAATCTTTGATAATATTCACTCTCATAGATTCCAAAGCTTCTTCAGCTTTCTTAATGTAAGCGTTGGTAAGATCTGAATTTGGCTCAATTAAACTTAATCCTTCTTTCTTTCCAGCACACCATTTTATTTTATCCATTTTTGAATACCTTTTGTATAAATTGCTCTGCATTAATAAAAACAACATGATTTTTTAATATCTCCTTCAGGAGAATATCTTTAGCCAAATTTTTCTCAAATGTTTTTAGGGGATAACATTTGATACTTATTTCTACACCTAAATTTCTGGAAACTGCTTTTATCTCGTCTTTGTTATAATTTCCAGCAACAAACACATCTAGATCAGAACCTTCTTGTTCCAGCCCTTTAACATAACTCCCAAAAATAATTCCCATTCCTTTAACCTGCGGAGTGATCTTGTCTATAATCTCTTTAATTAAAAGCCTGTTTTGTAAAAATGCAATTGATTTATATTGCTCTGCAAAAACAAGATACTTTTTAGTAAATTCGCTGGGATTGATCTTATAGGCTTTAATTTTTCCTTTTGTTTTTGATTCTACTATTCCTTTATTCTCTAAATCTTCAAGAATAAGCTGGGCGGTTCTCGGGCTTATTTTTAACAATTTTTCAACTTCCCGAATATAATACTCTCTCTTAAAATCGTTTGTGAATAGAGATAACACCTGCAAGGTGTTTTCCGTCATTTTAATTTTTCCATACATATGTATGATTAATCATACAACAATATATAAATCTTGCGGTGATTTAATACGCACTCTTTTCAGCAAGATAGAAATTAATTCCTTCGCAACGCCTTTTCAATCTCTTTTTCTGTCCATCCCTCATCCACTAACGCATTTCGAATATACGTATCGGATTTGCCTCCGCTACGCGCCTGTCCTATCCAAGCCGCGAGTTCTGAATTTACTTTACCTTTCCTTTTGATAAACAAAACAATAATGACGACGAGAATAATTAATATTCCCAGAGCAATGCCGCCCCTAACTGCAAATTTTTGATATTTGCTTAAGAAACTTGGAGGAACTGCTGGCGGCCGTCGTGTGACTGGTTCTTGTCCGAAAGGGGGAAAAGTTGAAGGAGGCGCTGCCACTGGTTCTGAAATTTTGCGGGGAGTGAATCCTACTGTAGGCGCATCGCATCGTTTCTCTGTCTCCGGCCTTTGAACAAAAGTCCCGCATTTATACTCATCATCACAGGTTCTATACTGAGAACCGGAACGGCATTCGCTCCACAGGGAACATACCCACGACTCTTGACAGCTGGTGCAAGATCTTGCCTCGACTCGAGGTTTTCGATCACATTGATTTTCGTCAGTGCAGGTGCGCGACTGTTTTAAAGTAGCATTGCATAATCCCCAGGCATCGCAACTCCAGGAAGATGTGCACCTGCGGCGGCCGCTTCCAGATCCAGAAGAAGATGAATCTCTGCCAGTATCACCGCCGCCTCCGTCTCCACCACCGTCGCTTCCGTCGCCTCTTCCGCCACCTACTCTAGTACAAGTTGAAAGCCCGCCTGCATTTTCCGTACATCTCCAGCCCGATTCGACTGTACACGTTGCAGAACAGCCATCACCATTGCTTGTATCACCATCATCGCAACCTTCATTTCCATTCTTGATTCCATCGCTGCACGTGGGAGGAAGATCCGGCGGCCCTTGTATATTCAAACAATTATTTGCATTAACGCAAAAGTTTGCCGTCGCATTTGAACCTTCTTGGCAAAAAGCTTCAAGCACATATCTCCCGTCGCTTAAATCTGAGAAGGTGTTATAATTCACTATCCAAGTTCCATTTCCGACGGCAATATACACTAACCGCGAAGGATTTTCCGCATTGCGAATATGCACGGTACTGCTGTTTCCCACCGCGCAGCTCACGCTGACTTCCACCCTATTGTTGCTGCCACGATCATAAAGGGGCGGGCTTTTGTCAAGTGTTAAGGTAAGCTCGCCCAGTACCGCCGACATTAAAAGCATCAGTACTAATATGTAAAATGTTTTTTTCATCATCGTGGTAAATGAGTTATCGTGACATTAGATCCCGTGATAGTATATTGTGAACCGCGGCAGGTTTCTCCCGTTCTGCAATCTGCAGTTTGCTGGCAACATAACGTTCCGCTCGGTCCATCTAGTCCCGCGCAATCAGCATCCAGGCAATCAATCTGCCCATCATCATCATTATCTTCTCCATCAGCGCAGGCTTCATTAGCGACGCAATCACCATTGCGCAACGTAAATCCTGAACTGCAAACATATAGGCAACTTCCAAATCCACGACAACGTTCGACGACAGTTCTCGGAGTATCGACGGTCAAACTTTGCCTATCTCCTGGACATAACTCTGCATGTTGTGAAACTGTCCCTTTACATCGTCCTTCCCTGCATAAGGGTATGGCTTCTGTTGTATCCCAGACACCTTGACCGAGAGTGGCGCAATTTGCGGCATTACAAGCGGCTTTATTGGAAGAGCTGCATCCAGACATCGTTACACAAACCCCATTGCCGCATCCATTTGAACAAGCATACGACTCAAAACCAACTCTCTTTCCAACGCAAACTCCTTCCAGTACATTATTCCCGACGCAACGATCTTGATACGTGACGCCGAAAGCACTAACTTGTCCTCGCACCGCATAATCACGTTCCTGATCAGAATCAGTGCAGCTATACGTTAAAGGCGGACATGGTTTTCCTATTTGGATTGTCGCCGTATTTGCTTGTTGATTGTAACTTCTAAACAGAACATCCCAGGTTGTTGTTAAGAGGACCTCTTTATTCTCATTTTGCGCCGCAATGGTTCTAGATAAAGTTTGGCCTATGCCCACATGATAATCATCTTCAGCCTGCATGACAATATTAATGCTGGAAATGTTTACATGAGTATTATTATCCGTTCCATTAATCCAAAGTTTAGCTCCTTCCGTTAAAACATTATTAATCGTAATGCCTGGCGTGATAATATTCGTCGTGATATCCTCATCCTGCAATTGGATCGTTCTTGTCCCTCTTGAAAGAACTAAAAGAATATTATTTCGAGCCATGCGTTCAGCTCGCGTAATCGTGTATGTTTCCCCCAGCAACTCTATCTTCGCCAGAAGCAAATCGTTAAGCTTGTTTCCTGACACCGTGCTCAGCAGAGGCGGATTAAATGATAAAGTATAATTTGCCAGATGATTAGATAAACGATACACGGCAAAATCAGCCGTAATATCATCGTCATCTTCGGTAAATGTAATTTTCCCTGATTCACTATCATTGCCTAATACAAATGTTTGTGTATAAGGATACGCACCAGTAGGTAAGACGACAGAACGATCTGCTAACAATACTTGAAGATCTGCTTTTGTAAGCACTGGTTTTATTTCTCCGATTCTCTTTCCTGCCGGAACTTCCATTGAAACAGCATCGCAAACTGAATTAACTTCAATCAGGCAGGCGGCGGAACAGCCATCGCCATTCGCTTGATTGCCATCATCACATTGCTCTGCCGCATCAACACGATTATTTCCGCAAGTAGGCATAATGCATTGTTGTGAATTTTCTATAACATAAGGTTGGTTCGTTCTGGGATGGACGGCATATGGCACTCTGAGAGAAGCAAACGTTGCGCCAGAAGTACTTACCGGCCTATCAACAACAACAATTTCTTTTCGTCGGACATTCATTGATTCGCGTGTATCAACCGTTGTAGTATAATCACTATAAGCTGCTAATCGAGGGATCGACGTAAGAGAACTTGATAAGACAACATTTTGTTGACTATTTTTCTCTCCCAATAAAAACATATACACTTGCAAGTTGGACAAATCTTTATCTCCCGCCGTAATTTTAGCCCGGAAAGAAAGTGACTCCGGCAAAGCATTGCAGACATTATTATACCAATATCCGCCTGTCACTCGACACTCTTCCGGTATGCAAGCAGCTAAATTTCCCGGAACACATCCTTGCTGCCGGGCATGGCAACGATCATTATACCAGTATAGACTAGCAGAAGTGCATACTTGTTCACTCAAACAGCCGTCAGGATTTGCCGCAGAACATCTTGGCGAGGGCAAACATTGTGCTGTGGCTGGCTGCCAATATCCACCGACGGTGGAAGATTCGCATTCTTGTTCCGTTCGGCATTCCGTAAGTTCCTGGGCATTGCATGCCCCTCCCGCGACGATTTGAATTTCCGTGGGCTGTTGCACCGTTAACGGAATTTCCAGCCCGGTTTGCGCATCATAAACACGAAGGTAATCAAAACGAATATTTGCCTCTCCCGGTATTAAACCGCGAAATGCTACACGCCCTAATTCGACAGCGCCTGAATAACGATTGCCACTCAAATCAAAAAACGCTCTGCGCACGATAATTTCACCGACATTATTTGCCACATCAAAATCATGATTGCACCTAAATCCGGCATCCGGGTCTCCAAAAAGATCAACCGCTCCCAGAAAAACCGGCTGCGGCTGAGGAAGACATTGCGCCACTCTCCGATCATAAGTTATGCGAAATTCAAAATTATTTGTTGCCGCTGATCCGATGTGGGCAAGAACGGAATAGGTGTCGCTTCTTCCTGCCACCAGCAGTCGTGCTCCGGCGTCGGCAAAGCCTGCTGTTCCTTCCCGTCCGCTATAAAACGCTTTTCCGGCTAATTGCTCTCTCACAGAAAAGAGTAAAATAACTACTAACAAACTGGCTATGACTAATATACTCAGAAGACGCTGGTGCTGACGCGCCTCTTTTGGCGAAGGTACTTTTACAAATCTCTTTCGAGCCATATTTTTTCTTAGGAACAATCTACATTAAGGAAAAAGCAGCGGAGAGAGCGGAAAATCCTCGCCACCCGCGACATCATTGGTTCCGCCGCATTATTCAATTCCGTGCGAATTTCCTGAAGCACAAGAGAACATTTTCCTCCCACGAATTCTCGATTACTGTCGCAAAGACAACGAGATGAACAGCCATCACTATCGGCAGTATTTCCATCATCACATTGTTCATTGCTGCTAACTGAACCATCGCCGCAAACAGAACTTCCTGGAACTGCTGCCTGACATCCGCCAGTTGTCGGATTACAATTAGGAGTTGGTGGACTGCAAACTACTCGATTAACTGGAACAGCAGCACCAGATGAACCAGAGGGGCAACTAACACCTGCCTGAATACAAGTTGTGGCACGAGCAGTACATGCAACTGCTTGACATAATCCAGTTGTCGGATTACAAGGAGTTGAGCTAGGGCAAATTATTCGGTTAACACGAACAGGAGTTCCAGTTGGACCATTAGGACAAT
>JAGVYE010000035.1 GCA_018303445.1 Candidatus Woesearchaeota archaeon | reverse complement strand
TTACGGGTTCTTTTCCATTTATAGGACTTTAAAAGTAGGTTCTGGAAATGCCGCCCACATTAATGAATTTTTTTGCGTCCCAAAAGCCAGATTTTTAGGCGTAACACCTCAAGATATTGTTGATTACAAGTTGCCTACGCATCCCTTGAAAGATGTTGATTACAAAAAAATAAAAGATGTGATTAAAAATGATCCTTTCTGCCAGCATAGCAAGGAATGGCAGAAAGCTTTAGACCAGATGGCTAAAATGAAAGTGCGCGCTGAGCAGCAAGCTCTCGCAGCCTGGGGTCTTAATTTTGTAATTGATAAATACCTGCCGGAAAAAGTTAAAACCGAGAAGACCTGGCTGCCTTAAATTTAAAGGAGTAGAAAATAAATATTCAGGGGAAAAAGCTTTTCCAAAAAAAAAAGAATTACCCGAGGGTTGGTTTAAATGAAAGGATATTATCTATTGGGCTTAAGTTTGATTGTTTTTATTTCAGTGATAGGGTGCCAAAAAACTGTGGAAAAAAACCCTATCGCAGTGATAGAAACAAATAAGGGGATAATTAAAGTTGAATTATTTCAAGATCAAGTACCCAATACTACGGCTAATTTTATAAAATTAGCTGAAAGTAAGTTTTATGATGACACGAAATTTCATCGGGTGATTGAAAGTTTTATGATTCAAGGAGGGGACCCTATTTCTCGAGACAATAACAATAAAGATTTATGGGGTAGCGGAGGGCCAAATTATAAAATTAAAGATGAATTTGTGAAAGGTTTATCAAATCTGCGAGGAACTCTTTCCATGGCAAATAGAGGCCCAGATACAGGCGCAAGCCAGTTTTTTATCAATGTTGTTGACAATTCTTACTTAGACTTTGATAAACCCCCTTACAGGAATGCGCATGCGGTCTTTGGGAAGGTTATTGAAGGGATGCACGTTGTTGATGCCATTGCCAGCGTTAAGACCGATCAGTTTGACCGGCCGATAGAGAGCGTTATCGTGAAAAAGGTAACTATTGTGAGGCCTTCTTAATGCCGATAATCATTTCCCTGTAAGAACTTAATTCAGGAGATACTTTTATTTTCTGGAGAGGAAAACTTTGAAATCCAGAATCACTAATAAGAACACCATTTGGTTTTAATTTTTGGTACACTCTTGATTCATACGACGGGTCTTGTTCTTTCATAATACAAAAAGCTTTCTCAAAATAAATGTCATACTCTGGAAGAGTTTCAAGAATAGAGAAAACATCCCCTTGACAATAACATAGTTTAATGAGAGTGTTTTTCCAGTAAAATAAAAGAATATTATTTTTATCTGAGAAAGTTACCCCAATATCGTCAAAGACAGATTTGATAATACCGAGACTATGAGAAAGATCAACAAAGAAGAAAGTTATTTGGGAAAGGCGGGGAAATAATATTTGGAGGTAATGAAGAGGAAAAAGAATATCAACGCCACAGCCGGGGTAAAAGAGAAGAGGACGATCTGAAGAAAGATGAAAGGGGGGAAGGCCTTTAAGCAAATCTAAAGCTGAATAGTCTTCATCGTGGAAATAGCTCAGAAGCTTTTGTTCGTTGATAAAGTTGTTTTTCCTATGTCCTTTGGCGAGAACTGGACGTTCCTCAAAAAAAATGATGGAAGGCATGATGAGGTATTGTTCACGAAATATTTAAAAGTTATTCTTTTGTTTAAGATAGAAGAAGGACCCGTAGCCTAGCCTGGATAGGGCACCAAATTAATTGTGCAAGCCTTCTAAGCTGGGGATCGTGAGTTCAAAATCAGCATACAGTGCTCAGCATTCTGCCTGCCGTATGCTGATGACTCTCTCACCGGGTCCGTTTTTATTTCTTCCAAAGAGAAAGAGTAAAGTGGTACATTGCATACAATGATAATCCAAAAGTAAGGTAACCTAAGTAGCCCAGGACAGGCATCTCAAAAATTTTTAAAAAAATGAGAAAAGGAACTTGGTAATGCCATTTAGCGGGAGCCCAATAATTCCAGAATTCCCACAAGAAGCCGCAGAGGAGTGTTCCGATCAGCAGCGACCAGAGAAGAGTAGCCTTTCCTTTCTTGAGGTTTCCTAAAATAGAGGAAGATCTCATCAAGTAATTAAGCGGATCGAGGAGGAAAAACATACTTACCCAGACTAAAGGAAAAGTGTATTTAGGAACTAAAAATGGGAGAATTAAAGAGAGAAGCCCAATTAAAATGAAGATACTTAGTTTTCTCGAAGTAACTTTTACTTTCCATCTTCTATGTTGAAAGAAATCATAAGATTGAAGCAAATCACTCGTTTCTAAAACGGCAGGCAAAACGGTTGAAAAAGCGATGGTATAGATAAGCCAGCGCGGTTCTCCAACACCTTCGTAGCGCCAGTTTTCTACAAAGAAATTAAGAAGCTCGTAAAACCACCAAAAAGCCGCGGAAAAGAGAAACAACAAGAAAAAAGAGGTTTTATTTCGTTGTAAACGTGATGAGGCGGTACGATGGTAAACAAGAGCGTCAACAAGAAGAATATAACCCAGCCAAAGAGAGAGAAAGAAGAGATACGTGGAAAAGGGCTCGATTCTGTAAAAAATGAGAAATTCGCCCAGCGCAATAAGAATAAAGCCAAGATAACCATACCCAGGAAACATATTCTGAAATAATTATTATAAAATATAAAAAGCTTTGGATAGATCTATATCTTATAGGATATGAGCTGATAGAGCTCGAAAATCTTATAAAGAAAGTTCTTTCTTGTTTTCTCAAGCGCCCGTAGCCAAGCGGCTAAGGCAATCGCCTGCAGATTCGCGAGGATGAGCCTTTTTGGCGATGAAAAGTCGACAGCGATCATTCGAGGGTTCGAGTTGTGCGTACACGAAAGTCCCTCCGGGCGCTCTTTTCTTTAACAAAAAGGCATCAAAAGAATTAAATGGTACAGCGCTTTTAAGTGGTCATGGTGAAAACATCCCTTTCCTCTTTGGAATTAGCGGCATTAGTACTTGAACTGCAGTTTCTTGTAAAAGGAAAAATCTCTCAAATTTATCATCAGGAAGAAGAATTATTATGGCAACTCCATGTCCCTGGTAAAGGAAAGCTCTTTCTGAAAATAATTCCTGGAAAATGGTTATGCCTTACAGATCAGAAGAATCCGCCATTAAAACCAACCTCCTTTTGTATGCAGTTGCGAAAATATCTTGACAACGCTGTTATTACTGGCCTTTATCAGGAAGAGTCGGAAAGGATCGTAATGATAGAGTTAGAAAAAAAAGAGAAGTTTTTTCTTATTATTGAATTTTTTGCTAAAGGAAATATTGTTCTAGCTGATAATGAAGGGATGATTATAGCCGTCTTGAATCAACAAATGTTGAAAGCAAGGACGGTTAAACCAGGAGAAAAGTATCTTTTTCCGCGATCGCCAGTTAACTGGAAAAGTCTTTCGGAAAAAGAATTAGAAGACGTTCTTCATCACAGCGACAAAAAGAATTTGGCAGTTTCCTTGGCTACAGATATCGGGTTAGGAGGGCGATATGCGGAAGAGATCTGTGCCAGAGAAGGAATTGATAAAAACAAAAAGCCTTCTGAAACCACAAAAGAAGAAATAAAAAAAATGCTGGCGACGATAGTATCATTTCAAAGGGAAATTGAAAATCATCACGGGTTTATATATGATGATCAAACGACTCCTTTTCCATTGAAAGGAAAGACGCCATTGAAAGAGACAGCAACATATAACGAAGCTATTGATCTGTTACAACCTTTCAAGAAAAAATCTCTTTACGAAAAGAAAATACACCTTTTAAAAAGAAGGATAGAAGAACAGGAAGAAGCACTAAAAAAATTAGAGGAGAATATCATTGAAAACAAAATCAAAGGAGAAAAAATGTATGAATACTATGGAAAACTTCAGCGCCTTTTGGAAATCGTCGAGGAGTTAAGAAAAACGAAGAGTTGGCAAGAGATTGAAAGAGAGTTGAAAAAAGAAAGAAATATTAAAAAGGTTAATCTTAAAGAAAAAACAGTGTTAATCGCAGGGCCATAAGCCTTAATAGTGAAAAGTATGGAACATTTTATACCCAGAGAAGAAGAGAACACGTTGATAAAATATTCTTAGTGTTTATTTAATCCCTGTATTTAAGGATATTTACTTTAGAAAAGACATACAATATCCTACAAACAATTATATAGAGTAAGAAGAAATTAAAAGAGGGATGACGATTAGAGATGATTTGCCGGCGGTTATAAGAGAAGTATTAGGAGAGTATATGCTGGCAAGAGTAGACGTTCCAACATCAGTGCCTTGGTCTCTCGCGCCATCATATGCTTCAGCACATTATCGTTCTAAGTTTTGGAAGAGGAGAGCGTTCTGTAATGGCAATCCTACACAGGAAGAACCTAAAATTACCACAGACCAGTGTCTGAGACTGTCTGTATATGTAGGAGAAAGCCGACTGGGAAGAGGAGTTACAATCGCCGCATTTGATGATCAGGGTGAAAATCCACAAACGATACGAGATATACTCCGACATGCTAAAGACGAAGTGATTAAAGACGGGGCGCAGAACTTTCTTCTCGGTTTAGCAGATTCAGTAGTAAGGACAAATCCACGCTTTCTTGAACTGGAAGGCTCCAGACGAAAAAACGTTTATTTTGAACCTGAGAGGAGTAAGGGCATTTCTCTCAAAGAGGTAGAAGATTTAGCCTTACAAGCGGCTGCGCCCCTCTATAGAGAAGATCGCACGGTCATGATGAATGCAGGGATACATTCTTGTGATTCGTTGTTTGTCGACACTTTAGAAAGCACTATTTTTCAACAACAGCGAGGAATAAAAGTTTCTTTTATCGTTGATGGAGTAGATAAAGAGGGAAGATATTTCCAACGAGAGGAAATGCTCTTGTTTTCTTCTCCTGAAGATTTTGAAGCGAGAAAGCTGCAACGGAAAGTAAAAAAACTTTCTGAAGCGTGTGAAGCCGCTTATCATGAAGTAAGAATTCCGAGTGGAAGATACCCCCTCTTATTTGATGGAGCGGCCACGGGAGTTTTTTTTCATGAAGCGATTGCCGCCCATCTTTTATCTGGAGCTTACGTTGCAAATGGGGCATCGTACGTGTTTCATCCTGATCGCTTAGGTAAATTAGTTGTCCCGGAAGATATAACCATTACTGATGATCCTACTTTAGAAAATGGTTTGGGTTCCTATAAATATGATGAGCAAGGAACAGAAGCGAGGAGAGTTGTACTTATAGAGAATGGAATATTGCGTGATTATCTTCTGGATGTAGGAAGTGCGGCAAAACTCAGCCAGATGACTGGAAGAGAAATTTTATCCAATGGAAGAGCTCGTAGCCAATGGACTAATTATGAGGGAAATACGTTTCCACTAGAACCGAGAATTACAAATCTTCAAATAGATGTTTCTCTAAGTAACCTTAAACCTGAAGAAGAGATGATGGTAGGATTTAAAAAACTTATTTGTGAAAATAGGGGTACGAACTACGGAATTTTTGTTGAAGGGGGGGGAGGAGAAGTTTCGGTGGAAGATGGAACATTTAAATTGTATCCTGGAACAGCTTGGCGAGTTGAGGAAAGCGGAGAAAGAAGACTTCTTAGGGATATTGTGATTGTAACTCATCTGGATAATTTATTTCAGAATGTTGTGGAGATCGGTTTGCCGTATAAGAATGGTTATGGAATGTGCGGGGCACTTTCGGGATTTGTTCCTACGCAAATGAGGGCCCCTGCTTTTTTGTTTAATTCTATGAGCATCATAGATGCCGGTGATGACTTTTCAACGGCAAAACTTACTGAAGAACATCGAAAATAAGACCTAGAAAAATATTTAATCTGCTCTGGTGATAAAGAATCATGATTAAACATTCTTTTATTTTCTTGGAGAAAATGGGATCTAAGAAAGAACAAAGTATCTGGCAGCCAGGCATTAAAGACTGGCATGATTTTCTGACGGTAAAAGAGATTAAAGGAATCTCCAAAAAAACAAAATATTATTATGACCGTCAAATAAAAGAAGCGCAAAAAGCGTTACAGGAAGAGAATTATACTTATTTTCTAGGAAAACTGCCGCAGAAAGAGATGTGGCGGATGTATGATTTGTTAAGAGATGAATGTATTTTTCTAGATATAGAAACAGATGGATACGGAAGGATAATCGTGGTTGGGATTTCTAATTATTACCATACCAATTTCTTTGTGAAAGGAGTTAATTTAACACGAGAAATAGTGGAAAAAGAGCTTAGTAAATTTAAGCTGATTATTACTTTTAATGGTTCTTCGTTTGATTTGCCAAAACTTAAAAGACAGTTAGGATTAAGAATTGAACATCTGCATATTGACCTTAAACATTTATGTATAAAGTTAGGGTTAAAAGGGGGATTAAAAGAAATCGAAAAAATTCTGAACCTTAAAAGACCACCACATCTTTATGGGAATCCCGTTGAGTTATGGAAAGCTTTTCATGCCTCTGGCGATAGAGAGTGGTTAGAATTATTATTAGAGTATAACCGAGAAGATATGGAGAACTTAAAGTTGATTATGGAGAAAGTGTATAAGGAAATGAGTACAAAAATATATAAACAGATTCGACTAGCTTTTTGATTATGCCACACATTGTTACACCATGGGAAGTTAAAGGAAGTGTGGATTATGATAGACTAATCACTGAATTTGGAGTTTCGAGAATTGATGAACTTCTTCTGAAACGGATCAAAAAGCTTACAGGAGAAATGCATCCCCTTCTAAAAAGAGGAGTCTTCTTTGCCCATCGTGATTTAAATTTTGCTTTAGATGAATATGAAAAAGGAAATCTATTTTTATATACAGGCTGCGGTCCTTCTGGACCAATTCATATGGGGCATGCCCTAGTGTGGATGTTTGTGAAATGGCTGCAAGATAAATTAGGATTAGAACTATATTTTCAATTTACAGATGATGAAAAATTTTTGGTTAAAGATAAAAGTTATGAGGAGATTCAAAAGTGGCTTCAGGAGAATATGATTGATGTTATTGCCTTAGGGTTTGATCCTAAAAAAACGTTTTTTCTTATTGACACCAAGCATGCAAATTTGATATATCCTGAAGCAATAAAAGTAGCAAAGAAATTAACATTTTCGATGGTAAAATCAGCTTTCGGATTAACGAATGAAAATAACGTTGGGACGATTTTCTTTACATCAATGCAAGCCGTTCCAGCCTTTCTTCCTTCGGTTATTAAAAAGAAGAAATTAGCCTGCCTTATTCCCCATGCCATTGATCAGGACCCGCATTTCAGACTGACGCGGGACATTTTGCCAAAGTTAGGTTATTATAAGCCGGCAAGTATTCAATGCCGTTTTTTACCTAGTTTAAAGGGAATGCATGAAGAAGGAAAGTTGTCTTCTTCGACGGGAGAAGCAATCTATTTAACCGATGATCCTAAAACGGTGAGAGAAAAAATTAACAAGCACGCTTTTTCAGGAGGGCAGGCAACAGTAGAAGAGCATCGGAAAAAAGGAGGAAACCCAGAGATAGATGTTAGTTATCAATGGCTGACATTTTTTGAAGAAGATGATCAGAAATTGCAAAAAATTTACCAAAATTATAAGTCGGGGAAATTATTAAGCGGGGAGTTGAAAGCAATTTTGGTTGAAAAGCTCAATACTTTCTTAGCAAAGCATCAAAAGAAACGAGTCCTTGCGGAAAAGAAGATAAACCAATTTATTTATAATCTTAAGTAAGATGACGTTCATGATTCCCTAACATGAAGAAAATATATTATAACAAACTTATTCGCGATGAGATACCTTCAAAAATTAAAGAGAATAAGGGGGAATATGAAGTGCGTTCACTTTCCCTAGATGAATTTGAACAAGAATTGCTTAAGAAAGTAATGGAGGAAGCTAGCGGCTTGCTGAAAACAACAACAAGGGAAGAGTTGCTTGATGAATTAGTCGATATCACGATTGTTCTTGAAGAAATAAAGAAGACAAAAAAGATTGAAGAAGGAGAATTTCAAGAAGCGAGACGAAGAAATATGGTGAGAAAGGGGGGATTTTTCAAGAAACTTTTTTTGGTGTGGTCTTCTGATACTTCTTATAAAACAAACGAAATTTCGTATCCAAAAAAAGTGAGCTGTTAAGTAAACGTCACCTAAAAGAAGATTTGTTTGGCTTTAACTTCAAACGAAATCGAAGTCAAAACAACATTTATATAGTGGCTATATCTTAACTAATCATATGAACAAAAAAATCTTCATAATTGCAATAGCACTTCTTATGGTTGCACTAGTTACTGCGACGGCAATATATTTTCTTTTTCCTTATGAACCAAAGCAACCACCAAAAGCAGATGATACTGGTTCAACACAGCAAGGCATCCAAGAGGTAGTCAATGCAAATAACAAATTTACTTTTGATTTATATTCCGAATTAGATAAATCTGAAGGTGGAAATATTTTTTATTCTCCATATAGCATTTCTGCCGCCTTAGCAATGACCTATGAAGGTGCGAGGGGACAAACAGCAAATGAAATTAAATCTGTTTTTCACTTTCCGGAGAGTAGCACATTAAGACCAAATTTTGCTGCAATTTATAATGGTATTAATAAAGGAACTAAAGATTATGAATTAAGAACGGGAAATGCTTTATGGGTTCAACAAGATTATCCTCTCCTTCAAGATTATACAAGCAGAGTTGAATCTTTTTATGGAGGAAAGGCAGCAAATTTAGATTTTGTTGGAGAAACTGAAAAATCAAGACAAACTATTAATTCTTTTATTGAAGAACAGACTAACGATAAAATCAAAGATTTAATTCCCTCGGGTGTCCTAAATTCATTGACAAGATTGGTTCTTACAAATGCCATCTATTTTAAGGGAACGTGGGAATGGGAATTTGATAAATCTGATACTCGTGAGCAGGATTTTAAAATAACACCAACAAATGTTGTAAAAACTCCGATGATGTATATGAAGCCCGATAAAGCAGCATTTAATTATGCTGATACAGAAGATTTACAAATTTTAGAGTTACCCTATAAAGGCGAAAAAATTTCAATGCTAATATTATTACCAACAGAAAATCTTGACGCTATAGAACCTTCTTTGACAATAGAAAAACTTGAAGAATGGAAAAGCAAAATGCAAGAAACAAAATTGGATGCCATTTATATGCCTAAATTTGAATTTGATACAAAATACTTTATGAGTGATACATTAAGCAATTTAGGAATGCCGACAGCATTTACCTGGCCAGGTGCAGATTTTTCAGGGATGGATGGAACCAATAATCTCTATATTAGCAGCGTAATTCACCAAGCTTTTGTTAAGGTCGATGAAAAAGGTACAGAAGCAGCAGCTGCAACTGCTGTCGTAGGCACATTTGGTACTGCTATGCCGAGAAATATATTCAGAGCAGACCATCCATTTATATTCCTAATTCAAGAAAAAGGTACTGGAAACATTTTGTTCCTAGGGAAAGTTGTTGATCCTAGAGGATAAACTATCCACCAAATTTATCGTATCAGAAACGAAGTCGAAACTATATCTACGAAGAGCCCACGTATTTGCTGCTTAACCTGATCAAATCCAGCCACCTATTTTCTTCTAATCCTAAATTTACCCCTGCTGTTTCACAAGGAACTTCATTAGTTGTGCAATGATTTTCAATAAAGTTGTGCTGAATGATTATTGCATTCATCAGGATTGGAGCAGACCATAGTGCCTTTAATCCTCTAAAATTAAGAAATCGCTGAGTTTTAACAACAACTTTATTAACATCTACATCATAACTCTTTTTAATTGGTGGTCTCCCTACCGCCCTCACTCTAAACCTGTGAGGGTAGGGAGACTTATTTCTTAATTAAAGTTAACTTGCAACTAAGCCGGTACCCGATTAGCTTTTTGCATCCAAATAGGTGTCGCTAACTTTACAGCTCACAAAAAAGTAACCTTTAAAAACATCAAGTTCTTTCTTCATTTATAAAGAGGTGGTACAGAATGTCAAAAAGAAATGGTCAAAAAAGGAGGAGAGTTGACAAAAGTGCTTTGGCTTCTCAAGGAACAACATCTTCTGTATGGGAAGTGGCGCCACTTAAGGCCAGTTTTATGATTATTTCTATTCTAGGATTTCTGATTACAGCGTATATCGTCTACCCTAAAAGTAAAAATTTTGGGGTGGCGTTTTTACTGGTTTTTGCCGCCATGTTTGTGGCATCGCTGATAAGCACTACCAAAGCTCCCGTTGTCAATGAATAAGATTAAGATTTGAAAGTCTTATCGAATTTTTCTTTTGCTTTACTTTCTTTCCAAAAGACTTCATGAGAAGCACGTTTTTCAAACAAAGCAATACCCAAGGCAACTTGATTTTCTTCCGTGTTCAGACGATGTTTAATGGCCAGAGCCTTGGCCTCATCCAAACACTGATCCAAGAGACGGAAATTCTCTCTCCGGCAGTCTTCTTCGGCTTGGCGCTCTTCTTCTTCTGTGAGTGTGATTTCCTCCCAAACGGGGAAATTGCTGCCAGGAATAGTTTTAGGAAAGGTTTTGGAAAATGACATTTTGCTTTTAATCTTAACTTCGCCACTTCTTTCGAGAAAATAGAAGAAGTGGCGAAGTTAGGTTAAAAAGAGGCAAGTTATAAAAAGTTATTGGTGTAAATAGCACTAGATGATTAATTTAAGAAAACTCTATACTAAACCTTGGTTCAGAGGTGGAATAAAAGGTCTGGTCATTGGAATGCTCTTATTTTTTTTCTACATCGGAATTTATCTGCCAATTCTAGATCAGGTGTACGGAAGAAATCCTCTACCTAATTGGACCATTACGCCAATGATGATTACTGGACATCATTACTTGATTTTTGCTCATTTTATAATTGAAAGCAGTTCATTGTTTGATAGGTTTTGCCCAAAAGAATTTTATTGTTACTCCAGAACCGCCAAGTGGGTCGTTGAGGAAGAAGGTGGCGACTGTTCTATCCCGGTTGATTTGGAAGGACAACCTGGCTGTTGCATTGGATATGATTATGGCCCAACAGGAGAATGTGTTGAACAAGTAGAAAAAGCTGGATTTCTTAGTATTGCATTTATGTTATTATTAATTTATTTTGTAATTGGCGCCGTCATTAGCGCCATGATAGCAAGATTCAGGCACAATCAGAAAAGTGAGTGATTTAGGTTTAATAGAGTAGTGTTTTAAATTCTTTGTGGATGAATTTTTAAAATGGTGTTCCCTGGAGTAAGGAAATGGAAGAAAATGAGAATTATGCCAAAATGGCGCCAATCACAACTAAACTATTAACAATCACCCATAAAGCGTACATGAGAATGATCGGTTTTTCTTTATGCACTATCCCATAAATAATCATGGGAATAGAAAGAATCGCTAACAGCAGCCAAGTAAGGACAGAAACACCTTGAGCATTTCCTTCAAACCATACTTTATAGAGTTGAGGAAGAGCCGTAAGTGGCATAATAAAAGCTATGCCAAAGACAAACTTGTCAAGAAAACGTATTGTGGGATTAGGATGGGGATAAGGCTGGTGCTGTTCATAGATCATTTTTCGGATATGAAGGTGGTGTTCAACTAGTTTCATAGATAGGAGAAGGAAGGCAAAAGGAAATTTAAACTTATTGTTTCCTAGCATGTACTAAGTCTTCTTTTGGCTTCAGCATCGGTTCGCCTTTAGATGAGTACAAGCAAAGGCAAAAATTCCTTTTGGAACATGAAAATAAACAGAGATTTATTTTCAGTACTGAAATGTGATATTTTTCACATTTCATGAATCCACTTTTTGCTGGATCTTAATTAGCGAGAAGGCTCACGGGTTGATGCTAAAACCCTAGACTTAATACATACGTTTCCTAAGGCTCTATAGAAACCATTCGTTCGCACCAAGCTTAGTTACGTACTCGGTCGCATCATGACCCAGAGATACCGAAGGGCAGGGCCAGGTTGTCTGACGAGCAATTCAGTTCTCATTGGCCTCCTGAGAAATTGCGTAACCATTTCTGTGATACCAAAATTACCAAGCAATTTTCAGTGCTTTGGCAGGGTTTCTACAGAGTCCTTTCCTAAAGAATTATATAGTTTACATGGCTTTTTTCTTTTTATGGCGCAATTTTGGGAGCACGTAAATAAAGTTATTGAAGAAGCAGATATCATTATAGAAGTACTAGACGCCCGTATGATTGAAGAGACAAGACATGCAGAAATTGAAGAGAAGGTTAGGAGAAGCAGGAAGAAAATACTTTATGTTATCAATAAATGTGATTTAGTTCCCAAAGAAAAAATGGAAGTGGCGAAGAGAGAACTTGTGCCAAGTGTTTTTATCTCTAGTAGAGAGCATTTGGGAACAACCTTACTTAAAAAGAAAATTTTGGAAATGTCACGGGGTGAGCCGGTAGTAGTGGGAATTTTGGGATACCCTAATGTTGGAAAGTCATCGTTAATTAACGCCCTCGCGGGGAGAAGGAAAGCGCCAACATCGGCGGAAAGTGGGTTTACAAAAGGATTGCTCCGAGTAAGGGTAGACAAAAAAATCGTCCTTTTAGATACGCCTGGCGTTTTTCCACGAAATGAGAAAGATTTAGCGAAATATGGAAAAATTGGGGCGATTGATTACAGCAAAATAAAAAATCCAGAATATGTTGTTCTTGAGTTATTGGAAGAAGCGAAGAAAAAAATCCAAAATTACTTTGAAGTTTATGAAAATGACCCGGAAGAACTGCTGGAGAAAATTGCGTTTAAACTCAATAAATTGCAAAAAGGAGGGAAACCGGACACGGAAGCGACGGCACGGTTTATTTTAAAAGAATGGCAGATTGGAAAAATACAATAAAAGAAGCACGAGTTCCTGTAATTCTTCTCGGTGTACTGGTCGTGATCTTTTTCATAACTCTTTACAATCCGCCGGCAGGGAGAATAAGTTGGCTTCTCGAAGTGGGGCCGGCGCTTATGGGAATTATTATTCTCATTATAACGTATAAAAAATTCCCCATGTCTCATTTTGTGTATTGGTGTGTTTTTCTCCACACCCTTATCTTAGTGTATGGGGGTTTTTACACTTATGCGGAAACGCCGCTCGGTAACTGGCTCATGGAAATTTTTAATTTTAGCAGAAATCATTATGACCGGATAGGGCATTTAGCTTTAGGATTCTTCCCTACATTTATTGTGCGGGAAGTTCTACTGCGAAAAACAAAACTAGAAAAGAACGGCTGGTTATTTTTTATTATTGTTTCAGTTGTTGTTGCTATCGGAGCGGTCTGGGAATTGTTAGAGTGGTGGACAACGTTAATTGTCGCTTCCGATGTAGGAACAGCGTTCTTAGGAACGCAAGGAGATGTTTGGGATGCACAATGGGATATCTTCTTGGCAATGGTGGGATCAATAATTGCTCTGTTAATTCTTTCTAAGAAGCATGAGAAATCCATGGAAGCAGTATCAAGGTAAATGATACAGGAGATTTTCTTCGAACCTAATTATGGCCACAACTGGATAATGATCAGACACAAGAAAATCGTTGAGAACTGTTGTTTCTTGTAATCTGGGAAGAAGATGGTTACTTTGAGGATCGTATAGTGTAAAAATCAGGTCAATGCGCTCGCCGGTATCTTTTCTGTGACTGGAATATCCTAATTCAGAGGGAGGCACGACTCCATGATAACTTCCAGGCATATTCAAAGAACCGTACGGGTCAAGTAAGCCGGCATGTTCGAGAACAAGACCTTCTCTGTCAACGATTTCTAAAGCGGTTTCCCAAGTGTTTTCACCTTCATATTTACCATCAGTATTAGAAAAGTTCTTAAAACGAATTCGAGGCGGGGCAGAATTCCAATCGCCCAAAAGAATCGTCGGCCCTTCTTTGGTAACTTTGGCAGCATATTCGAAAACGGCGCGAAATTCAATTTCACGTTCCCGTTGTAGTCTTCCATCATCTAATTCATTTTTTATGAATTCTTCATTACTTAAATGAACATTAATGACATTGATGAGATGCCCTTGATATCGTAGAGTGATGTGATGGATTCCTTCCGTTCCTACGAGGAAGTCAAAGATAGTTCCCCAACTAAAAGGCTTCTTATCCTCAAGAGGAATCCAAGTGCTTGATTCAATCGGGGCTTGGCTAAGGATGGCATTGCCATTGGCTAAGTACCACAGACCTGCAAAGCGATGCGTAATGTTAGAAGCAAAGGAATAGTTGCTTAATCCAGTATGTTGGGCAAACAATTTGGGCTGGTCTTCTTTTCTTACGTCACTTTGCTCAATTTCTTGCAACCCAACTATGGTAATTCCATTCTCTCGGATCATCTCTTCGAGTTTTTTACAGCCGCGATTGGCAGTTTCGCCATGCCACCATTCCGTCACGGGATTCGGAAAAAGATCCCAGAAACTGAAAGGACGCCCTGCACAGGCAGCAATATTTGCGGACATGACGGAAATGGTTTGTTCGATTGTTCCTTGTGGATTAGAATTTTGCGTTTCAACTTTCTGCTTTTCATAGCCAACAACAGGTGCTAATGCACCAAAGAGAGTGAGAACTGTAAGGGAAGAATAGAGAAAACAACGTAATCCCTTTTTAAGCCGTGACGGCTTCAACACTTTCATTTAAATGTAAGAAATAATAGATCTCTTGTTTATAAAACCATTGACACTCTCTTTTTATGTATACTAAAAAGCCTACTGAATAAATAAGAGTTTTTTATACGATCATTTGTGTATTGATGGCAACCTTCCTTTACTAAGTGGATACTTAAGAACTTTACTTAACAAAAAGGTACGTATTAAGTGGCACAATTCAAAAAGTGAGTGATTTTCGTGTTTTTAAGAATATTTTGGAAAGATTTCTTGTTATTATTTTATCTCTTTGTCGTCGGTGGAAGCTTATACTAAATCAACTCTAAAGAAAACAAAAAAAGTGAGTGATTTTGTACATCACTGAAAAATCGAATTGTGCCACAAAAAGTAAAAGCTTAAATATACATTATTTTTTCTTTATTCTTGGGGTGGTTATCCATGGGATACGTTACACAATATGTTGAAAAGTATGGAGATTATTTGTATGTGCTGTTCCGTGCACTGGTAGGACTGATGTTCTTCCTCCACGGCTGGGATAAATTGATCGTTAAAAAGATGGCGTTAGGTACATTATTTGGAATTGCCGGATTAGTAGAAATTGTTGTAGGAATAGCTGTCGTAGTGGGGTTTTTTGTAAGACTCGCAGCTGTTTTAGGTGCAATTCAAATGGTGGTAGCCTATTTTATAGTGCATGTTGGAAATGGACTTAGCCCGCTTGCCAATGGCGGGGAGTTAGCAGTGCTCTTCTTTAGCGCCTTTTTAGTGCTAATTGTGTATGGAGCGCGAAAATGGGGTTTAGAAATGAGTTCCATGAAAAAAGAGATGTTTTAAGTTATTTTTTATTTATTTTTTGATATTTATCTTAGAGTATGGAAATTCTTTATAATGAGTAATTAATTGGTTGGTTGAGGAGGCGATCTAAATGGATCTTGATTTGGATGCGATTGCGGCAGAACGTTTTAAAGACAATCCTTGTAGAGGAATTGTTATCGGAATGAATGAAGCTGGGAAAGTATTGCAAATTCCTTGGATGATGGGAAGAAGCGATAACAGCAGAAATAGGGTTTATGTTCTTGATGAAGATGACGAGGGAGGAAGGTTACGTACTAGAGGATATGATGAAAGTAAAATAAAAGATCCGCACCTTGTCATCTATACGGCAATGCGAGCTTCAAATGAAAAAAGAGGGAAGAGAACAGTTCATGTTGTAGGGAATGGAGATCAAGTGGATACGTTTGTGAATAGGCTTAATTCTCAGCCTTTTGAAGCGAAGGTGTTGTTTGGGCAAGCAATGCGGGAACGATATTGCGAACCTGATCCCTCAATTTTTACATCGAGGATAACAGGATTTTATGAAGCTAGTGATAACAGAGCATACATATCTATTCTACGAGCTGATCCTATAGCAAAGCAGGAATGGGGGAGAGTAGCAGCAACACTACTTCCACTTGATGAGAATGGTAAAACTGCAGAGGAAATAGAAGCAAATAGAGAGTCAAGGATGCGCCAGATAGAAAGCCTTACGGGATTTACACGCTCTGCATTTCCGACTAATTATCAATTTTCAGAGTTACTTCTTCATCCAAGTATAGGATATTGTATAACGACGTATAGACCTGGTAGTAAAGATTTACCAGTATTTGACGGAGAACCGTTCCTGGTTCCAATTAGAGGACAGTTAGAAGAGGTTATGCTACAATTCTGGGATTGTTTAGAACCAGCATGGCGTGTTGGACTAGGAGGAAAAGAAATTTTCCCTGATGGGGAGTATATATTTGCGGCGCCGATTAATAGACATGAAGGGAGGTAAAAATGGTACCAAAAGGGGTTGATGTGACAGAGTTCAAGAGACGCTACAGAACACGTAGTGAAGGGGATTTTCCTCAAGAACTGGTTTTACGTTTACGGAAAGAGTGGGACCTTAAGTATGGTGAGAATCCTAATCAACAGGGAGCCATTTATGTTCTAGCTGGAGTGGCAGAATATAATACTTCAAGAATAGCAGAACTTACTAATATCCAATCTGTAAGAGCTGACGGTAAAGGAAAAGGCGGCCTTTCATTGAATAATATGCTGGATATAACAAGAGCAATGGATAATTTGAAATGGTTTAGTCAACCAGCGGTGGTAATACAAAAACATACTATCGATGCGGGAGTTGCTGTGCAGAGAGATCTCACACAAACACAGAGAGATTTATTTCGTCTGGCGCGGGATGCAGATAGAAGAAGCACCTTCGGTGGAACAGCAGCTTTTAACCGACCATTAACAAAGGAAACGGCGGAAACGTTATATGAGCGGTATGCGCCACGAGAATCAGGCCATTGGTTTGTTGATGTTATTGCTGCGCCTGGCTATGAAGAAGGGGTAGTTTGGTACATCCAATCAAAAGCTAGTGATGTTCGTATTGCGGAGTTCTCTCATTTAGAAGCCCTTCCTCGGTTTCAAGGTGATGATACCAAAGGCTTAATTTCAATAAAAGAAATGCCTGGAGGGAGAGTTGGAATACAAGATTTATACCTTACTAGTATTATAGGTGCCGGTGATTTTCTTGATCATCCTTATGTAACACGAGAAGGAGGGAGGATCAAAGTTGAAAGAGCGCCAACAGCATCAGAGAAAGAAGATTTGCTTATGGCTTGGTATCTGAATATCTCTGGCGCTCGTAGTAATGGAGTAGTCTTTGTGCGGGATGGAGTTACGGTAGCAATAGGATCAGGACAAGTAGAAAGAGTAGGCGCAGTTGAACAAGCCATTGTAAAAGGAATGCAAAAGGCGATGGATCGAGAAGGAATTATATATGATCCGTTAATGGGGATAGCAGGATACGAACAGTTGAAGAATCAACCCTTTCAAGGAGCGGTTTGTTCTTCAGATGGGTTCTTTCCATTTGACGATTCTCTAAAACTTCTGGTGCGAGTAGGAGTGACTGCTGCAGTACAACCTTTTGGATCACAGAACGATGATGTTGTTATCAAAGGTGCAAATCTCTATAAAGTAGCGATGGTTGCAACAGGAGAACGTTGCTTCGGTCATTTTTAGTTCCCTTTTTTATTATATTCTTCTTCGAATATCTTTACTAATTTCTCTGCCGTTTTCTCGCCTATTCCTTCGATCTTCATAATTTCTTCTCGGGAAGCGTTAACTAATTTTTTGAGAGAACCAAAACTAGATAACAAATTTCTGGCATGAGTTACGCCAATAGTAGGAAAGGAAGAGACGATAAATTCTTGTTGTTCTTGAATAGTTCTCGGTTTTCGTTCATGATAACTGAAGTCTCTTCCAGAATCTTGCTCCCTTTTGGCCATAACCGCAAGCAAGGCCGCGGTTTCTTTAGGATTTTTTGTATATAAAATTGGAACGTTGAAGTCGAGAGTTACGGCTGCAAGCATGCCGCGAATAGCATTAGCATGAACATTGCGGATAGAGTAGATATCTTCTTCTCCTTCAATAATAAGGATGACTTTCTCAAAACTTTTCCTAAGATCACGAAGTTGTTCTAGCAAGCGGCCATCAATAATCGAGGCGACGAAATCGGGAATGCGTTTTAATTCTACAGCCACTTTCCCCGACAGGAGATAATCCGCTACTTCTAATTGAGCTGTCTTGACAGAAACGCCTAAGTCCAGAAGTTCTTTAACAATTTTGTTTCCTTTTTCACGATGGTCTGCAAGGATGGCCACAACTTGTTCCGGATCAATAAATTTTGGTAATGTTGGTTGAGGAGAAATTTCTTTCTCAAATAAGGTAAATTCCTGACGCAATTTTTCTAGATTGCGGTACATGCGCTTTTCTTTATGAAAAGAAGACCAGCGATAGGCTTCATCTCTCGTCGCCGAGGTTACAAGAACGGTCACTTCGCCTTTTTCTAGACGGCCCGTTCGTCCCCGCCGTTGGATAGAGCGGATGGCACTTGGAATGGGCTCGTAAAAAATAACTTCATCAACGCGAGGGATGTCTAATCCTTCTTCAGCAACTGAAGTAGCTACGAGAACGTTAAATTCGCCGGCGCGAAATTTATCTAAAATTTCCTTTTGCTGTTTTTGTGAAAAGCCCAGACCATTTTTCTTGGCCTGGCCAACAAAGATCTGGGATTTGATGTCAATGCTTTGGAGGCTGCGGACAATTTCTTCTCCTGAGTCCCGGAATTGGGTAAAAATTATAACTTTAGCGCTGGAATTTTGCTTGATGATAGCAGGAATTATCTCATTTAATTTGATGATCTTGGGATGATTGATATTTTTTTCTGTAAGTTCAGTGATAAGGAAAAAAGCAGATTTGAAGTTCTCATCAAGCACAAGGTTTTTTACGGCTTTTACTTTTGAGGATATTGCCTCTTGTTGCATTTTTACAAAGTATTTGTGTAATGGTTTAATTCCTTGAGTTTCTAAAAGTTCTAAAGCATGCTCTACTTTAAGCGCTTCCGCAAGAAGAGAGATGCTCCGTAACATTTCAAAATCTCTTATTCCAGAAGAAATTTTTTGGTGAATTTCACCCTGCAAGGCGAGAAGTTCGCTTTTATTTAATTCTGGACTATTACAATAACCAAATTTTTGTACTGCTAAAAGTTTACTTTGACGACAGGTTTTAAGAAAACTTTGGATTTTTTTAAATTCCTCTGGAAAATCTACATTTTCCCAATGTATTTTAATGGGTTGCACATATTCCCTAACGTCAGCATCTTTTTCGGTCCGTAATTCGACTTTCTCAATGCGCAGATTTTTACATATTTCTTTGATTTTCTCTAAATCTGAGCCGGGAGAAGCGGTCAAGGCGAGAATAAGGGGAAAGTGGCAAATTTTTTCATATTGCTGAGCCAGCCATACATAGGAGTAATCTCCAGTGGCATGATGAGCTTCATCAAAAATAAGGAGAGACACTTCTTCTAATTTAACACGCCGGTTAATAACATCATTTTCAAGTCCTTGCGGTGTAGAGATAATAATCTGAGCTTCCTTCCATAATTCTCCTCTCTTTTCAGGATTAACGCTCCCCGTGAAGAGAACGAATTTCTCTACAGGAATTTCAATGTGGGTTCGAAAAGTTTGCAGATGCTGCTCACACAAAGGTTTTGTAGGAGCAAGCATGAGAATCTTAGAATGGGGATAATGATGTAAACGATGAGCTGCAACAAGGAAAGCGATGGCCGTTTTACCTAATCCGGTAGGAAGGACGACGAGGGTGTTTTTCTGGGCAGCAGTGCTTAGAATGGTTTGTTGGTAAAGGCGGGGAGTGAAATTCTTGATCATGGACGGTTAAGAGACGATCACTTTAAATAAGTTTAGAGAGTAGAAATTGAGTTTCTGTTATGATTTCTTTTTCTCAAACTCTAAGGCCGTAGAATTGGTACAATACTTTTGAGTTCTATTTTGATTTAGGTAAATCTTGTTTCCCGGTAATCGTGACGATGTGATTCTTATTATGAATCTTTACCTGAGTTAAATTGTTTATGACAATGTCATTTCCCAAAAGGTAATATGAAATATTACGTAATTCACGAATACGAACTTTCTCGATTTCGGGAATTTCCACAACTTCAAATGGAGCCTGGCCTTTTAAGTGGGGATTATTATCGCGAAAAAGACCAATGAAAGCAGATTTTAAACCGTCTTTATCCACGCCTGGCTTGCGGCTGATAACAATACTTTTTACTTTGAATAACTTTTCCATCATTTATTTGTAGAGGTACTGTTCACTTTTAAATATTCCGATGATTTTGCGCTTAAGAAGATAGTGAGATGAGGCAAAACCAAGAGCGAAAAAAACAAAAGTTACAAAGCGACTGGCCCAGATCGTGCCGATAAGGTAGCCGAGAAGGAATCCTACGGTGATTAAGATCAATGGCAAGAGGGGTTGTTTATGGCTTTTAAAATAATAAAGCCTGGCAGAGAGAAAGCCGCCAATAAAAGCCGTGAGATAATTAAAGAAAGGGTTATGTAAAAGAATAGCTGTAATAAAACCAATAACAAGAAGTAGTAAAGCGATGAGTTCTGCCCATTGTTCTTCAAGTTTTAGACTCATTTTTATACGTTAGAACTGGTCATAATGTAAATGAAAGCGATGACCGTAGCGATAACGACAGAGGCAATTAAGCCTATTTTTGTATGAGTGAGTAAAAGGACAGCTCCTAACAACGCCGCAAGGAGTAAGAGGTAATATAACCCACGCCGGCCAAAGAAGATAGCCAGACCATCTAACTGGGGAAGCGGCAAAAGGGAACAAAAAGCCATAATCAGATTGAGAAGCACTCCTTTACTGAAAAAGTAGCTTTGAGGGAAAAACCAGCCACCAATAGCAAAGAGAATGGCGAGAATAAGATTTCCTAAAACACCCCATGCAGGAATCATTTGAGTATGCCAAGTTGACCATCCTCCACGATATTCACCCAAGCGATGTTTAATTAAAACTTGGGGAACAATACTCCCTAACAATACCAATGGAATGTAACCTACAGTAACAAGAGCAGTGATGAGCATAACACCTAAACCACCCCACCAAACTTGAAATTCTGATTTATATCCTTCTCCTAATCCGTACATCTTTTGACAGGAAATACGAAAGACGAAGGAAATAGCCACGACGAGAATCATGACGAGGAGGTTCTTTAAACCGATCAGGTGATCAAAAGTTGTTTCTCCCCAATCGCGAAAGGAGAAGACAAATCCCGTAACAATGACGGCGATAAGCAAAGGATAAATTTCTTGTTTACTAAAACGTAAAAAGTCCTTATAGCGAGCAAAAATTTCTTGATGACTAACCATCTTTTTTAGGGAAATAAGAAGTGAAAGTATTTAAAGGATTCGCTAAAGGATCCGTTGAGCCATTTTTGGTTTTTGTTTTGCTTGCTCAAGAATCAGATCAAAATAGGGTGTAGATGTAGTGTTCTGATTTACTGAGAAAGATAGGCGTTCTTTCTTCTTATGTTTTCCTTTTCTATTTCTTGCGTAATATCTTCAATCAGAATATCAGGTTCGGTAGCATCCATAACACTATCAAGCGGACCTCCAGATCTCCGCAAAGTAAATACCAGTCCGTCAAAAGATAGATTGATGTAACCATAATTACAAACGTAACGCCGAGAGCCGTCAGATAAATTAGTAACCATAAATCCAGTATTATCCTCTCCAGAAAGGTAGTCGCCATTGTCCATCCAACCATTCGTTAATCTTATTTTATTGTCTTTCGGCGTTCGCACGATTTTAAACTTTGCCACGTAACGATTCGTATCTGAGGGAAATAGAAAAAGCAAATGGTTTGATCTGTAATTATCTCCATGTTTTTTATACTGCCGATTTGCCAATTCCTGATCAACATTACTCGTATCCAGCATTATTTGGTCATGGCTTTTTTTGTCGCGCTTGATCAATTCTAAAAAGTGGATTGTTTCTTCACGAGAAATTTCAAAAGCTGGTGGCCCTTTGACGGATAACAAAATGCTTTGCGAAATATTGGATGGATTTTTTTCCATTATTAATTCAAATTCATCACCTCTCGTAACCTTGATAAGGTCTTGCGGGTATACATGCTTATTCCCAAAAATAATTCTTTTACCAATATTCTTTCTAAATAATGTACTTAAAATTGGGAAATTATAGATCATGTTTATTTCTTCTGTAAAACCCACAGTTTATGGACACTTTCCCCTTTTTTTATTTCTTCTTCTTCAATGAGGGTAAATTTGCTAGAAATGGAAACTTCCCAACTTCCTCTGCCAATGAGAAGAAGCGTCCCTTTAGGTTTAAGAAGGTACGTTGATTGGTAATATATTTCATTAATCTTATCTTCATCTTTACTAGTGAGGTGAAAAATTATCCTGTCAAAGGATTGTTCTTCATGTTTCACATCCAGATCTTCCAAAGAATATTTCTGAAAATCAATGTATTCTTGTACTTTGGCAAGCTTAGCATTCTTGCGAGCGGCGATGATATTTGGTAAAACTTCGTCAAAGGCATATATTACCGTGGATTTTTTCTTGGAGAGAGTGGTGGGAGAATTTACTTTTTTGAATAAATGGTAGTGTTGATAGGAAAAAAAAGTAGTATTCTGAACAGGAATTTGATGTGCAAATAAGGCTGCTTCGATGGGAATAACACCATCTTTACACTGGCCAACAATAAGTTTCTCTCCAGACTTGAAACCACTTTTTCTGGCTAAGTAGTAGCCAAAATCACCTTTAAACGAAGCCTGATGCGGGAAGACACGATAATAACGACTGTTAAGTTCAACACCGGCAAGATCAATACCGAGAAAGTATTCCTTGCCATTGAAGAAAACGATAAGCAAGCATTGGGGATTTTTTAATTCTAAAAAGGGAGAAATATTCAGAGGTTCAAGAAAATTAAAGACTTTTCCAGCGATATTTCTGGCAATTTCAAAGCGATTTTCCTGCCCTTTTACACCTTCGACTTCGATTTTAAATGAAATTTTTGAAGTGAAGAAGTCTGGCCAAGGAAAGTTTTTTGGTAAAGTTAAAGTTTCCACTTCTTTTGTTTTGGTAATGGCTACGAGAATACGACGAGATGTTTGAGAATGGCAAAGAAAAGTGAAAATTTTTGATGTTTCAGAGACTTCACATTCGAGGATATTAGGAAAGAGAGAACTTTCAGTTTTTACTAATTCTGTTAGTTCCGTTTTGGCGAGATTTTCAAATCCATTATTCACAACGATAAATAGTTTCATTCCTTGAAGGAAAAAAGAGGGGTGTTTTAAAAAGGTATTTACGGGTTATTCGGAGGAGATGGAGGAGAAGCATCTGGGCCGCTAGGATCTTCTTCATTTTCAGGGATGTTCTCCGAGACTTCTTCAGAATTCTTTTCTTCTTCTAATTTTAGAGTCGACTCTGAAGAAAGCGTTTCTCCATTATCAGGAGAAGACTTTTGGTGTTTGCTTACTACTTTTTCCGTCTCTTCGTCAACGAAAATTTTAGCGGCCGCGGCAATCTCGTCGCCTTCTTCAAGTCGCATGATTCGTACTCCTTGCGTGGCCCGACCAATGACGGAAATGTCACTGCATTTAATTCTAATTCCGACGCCTTGTTTAGAAACGATCATGATTTCTTCCCGGCCATCCGTGAGCATAACAGACTTAACAAAACCATTCTTATCAGTAATTTTAATGTTGGTAACGCCTTTCCCGCCTCTGTTACATAAACGATATTCTGAAACGGGAGTTCTTTTGCCATAGCCTTTTGTCGTGATAGTGAGAATGTTCAGGCCTTCTTCAGCGGCGAGCATACCAATAACTTCATCACCAGAATCCAAGCGAAGGCCGCGAACACCAGCAGCAGTTCTGCCCATAGGCCGGACGGTGCTCTCTTGAAAGCGATTCGCGAGACCTTCACGCGTAGCAAGAATAATTTCATCATTTCCAGTCGTGTATTTAACACCAACTAAACTGTCGTCAGAATTCAAGTTGATGGCCCTAATACCGCCTCGCCTGGGGTTGGAAAACTCCTGCAGCTCGGTCTTTTTAACTGTTCCTTGTTTTGTAGCCATAAAGAGGTAGCCTTCATGAAAATCACCGACTGGAATGATGGCATTAATACGTTCATCAGTCTGCATTTCAAGAAGGTTGGCAATGTGTTTTCCTTTAGACTGTCTGCTTCCTTCGGGAATTTGGTACACTTTTAACCAGTAGACTTGGCCTTTATCAGTAAAAATAAGGAGATAATCATGAGTGGAAGTGATATATAAGCGTTCGACGAAATCTTCGTCTTTCATACCCGTAGCAATAACTCCTTTTCCGCCGCGTTTTTGTGTTTTATATGTGTCTAAGGGAAGCCTTTTAACATAGCCAGAACTGGTCACAGTTACAACAACGGTGCTTTCTTCAATAAGTTCTTCGATATCAACCTCGTCATCTTCTGTGGGAATGATGCGAGAACGCCGTTCATCGGCATGATTCTGTTGCAGTTCTTCAACTTCTTCTTTAATGAGAACTAAGATTTTTGCTTCAGAAGAGAGGATTTCTTTATATTGATGTATTTTTTCCAGTAATTCTTGATGCTCGGCGCGAATTTTTTCCTGCTCGAGAGCGGCAAGTTTCTGCAAACGCATCTCAAGAATAGCTTTAGCCTGTTCTTCTGTCAATACATAAGTTAATATCAAAAAACTTCGGGCTTCTTCGATGGTCTTACTTTTCTTTATGCCAGCAACAACATCATCAATATTATTTAAAGCGATAAGGAGCCCTTCCAAAAGATGGACTTTCTTTTCTGCTTCTTGAAGGTCATACTGTGTGCGCCGTGTAATGACAATTTTACGATGGTTA
>JAGVYE010000034.1 GCA_018303445.1 Candidatus Woesearchaeota archaeon | reverse complement strand
TATGGAATGAATGTAAACCACTTTCGTGATGTAAACCAGTTTCGGGATAATAGAGGGCTCAAGAGAAAGCTTTAAATATTAGTTCTTATATAAGTATATATAAGATGGTAGAATTAACAGTATTACACAGTCCAACCCTAGAGTCCGTATTGATGGTAGAAAAAGCTATCCAAAAATACAGCCAAGAATGTGGTAAGTATCAGCTTTGGAAAAAATTACCTAAGAGAATGATGTATCAAACCTTCCAGGTAATTTTAGACTATCTTGAACAATCCGGAAAAATAATTATAGATAAAGAAGGATGTATTATTTGGACTTTTAACCAGGAAAGAATAAAAAGATTAGTCAAAGAAAGTTTAATGGTACGATGAATAAACAAACCAACGTTGCTTTTATCACCCAGAAACTCAAAGAACAATTTGAAGATCTAAAAAATGGAAAGTTTGAAGATAAACAACTTTACCAGTTTATTGGCAGAGCTATTGATGACTTAAAACAGAATCCTCTCTGTGGCATAAAGATTCCTAAGAAATTATGGCCGAAGGAATACATCCAAAAATATCACCTTACAAATCTCTGGAAATATGACCTTCCCAATGCCTGGAGATTGATTTACACCATAGAAAGTGATGAACTAAAAATTGTTAGTATTATTCTAGAATGGTTCAATCATAAAGATTATGAAAAAAGATTTAACTATTAAGAACTAAAAATAAACTTTTATCTATAACTTTTCTGTCTTTTCGCTCGTGCTTTACTATCATTCGGTTTGCGTGTTTCTTTCCTTCGTATGTCTGCAACAAGTAATAACCGATCGTATTCTTCAAAGACAGTCTTAAGTTTCCCGTCATGCTGTACTAAAGCTCTCGCCATTGCTAAGCGAATTGCATCTGCCTGTCCTTGAACCCCTCCACCCCTGACTTTTACGGCAATATCAACGTCATTGGCCGCATCCCCCGCTAACAATAACGGTTCCCTCATTCGCAACTGTGTTTGCAGATCGGCATACATTGTTAGATACTGTCCGTTAATGGTGACTTTTCCTTTACCTGGCTTTAGCGTGGCCCTGGCAATGGCTTTCTTTCGCTTTCCTTGGGTATTGATTACTTTCATTGTTTTCCACCAATATGCCTGCAAACTTCTCCCACAGTCACATACTTCAACATTGGCAATTTACTAACTGAAGCTTTATCATTCACAATTAATTCTTTTTCCCTGAATTCTGCGGGGATTCCCTTATAACACATTACTCTCTTAAATGCTTCCTTTCCCCGCATCGTTTTCCAGGGAAGCATTCCTCGTATTGTCCGCCGTACGTATCGATCTGATACTCGATGAAGCTTGGCGCTCTTCAGGGGATATGCTTTTCTCTCCCGCCGCTCTAACTGCAGTGCAAAAGTGTTAAATTTATCACCGCTAATAACTACTTTCTCACAATTTACGACTCTCACTTCTTCACCTAGCAGGATCTCTTTGGCCACGATGGTCGCCAACCGTCCCAGGATCATATTTTCTCCATTATAAATTTTCATTTTTTTATCCGATAATACGCACTTTTTTTCCTTCTGGATTTTGTTCAAGCAATTCAAGAATAGTCAACACTTTCCCTTTTGCTTCCTCTATTTTTCGTTTTGCCTCAGCTGAAAACGTCCAAGCCGCCACCGCTACTTTTTTATGCAAATCACCAACACTCAGCACTTTTCCTGGAACGATGATAATTTCTCCCTCACGAGCATAGCGGTCAATTTTGTAAATATTAACAACTCTCCTTTGACGTGATGGTTTTGCTAAATCTTCTGCTACCTGCTTCCATAATGGGCTTTTTCGCGCTTTTGCATCTAGCTCGAAAAGCAATAATTGCAATTGGTAATTCGTAGGACCAGTTCGCTTCATTTTAGATGCTCTTCTCCATTTCCTCTATTTTTGCAATTAAAATTTCCACGCTCTGCTGAAGAATCTCCTTACAGCTTAATTGCCCCCAGCTTTCCAGTGTAAAAAGAATGTTTTCTGAATATTCCAGAGTGATCCCTTTGTCCAGCTGGGCATAATATTCTAGCAACTGCGAATCATAAATTTTATCTTCATTGACATGCAACTTACTGCCACTAAGGCTGAATACACCATCAGTACAGTTCTTCATTACCTTCTGGGGATCTTCAACTTTTCCTACTTTTACCAGTGGCTCTTTTTTGTAGAAAGCAACTCCCGGCGCCCATTTGGCATGATTTTCTCCTTTTCCCATTACTGCCCACATTGTAATATCGATTTTTTGTTTCGGCAACAATTTCACAATAGGCATTTTAGGATAGACAAAAGTACATTTTGGATCCGCACTTTCCGCTTGTTCCGCATAAACATAACCTTTTCCTGACGCTTTTAATTTAAGCTGCACCGTGCAACGGGCGCTTCGTTCCTGCACTTCCATTTCATTTTCTGGCAAGCGGTAACTTTTCAAATCAGTTTTAATGGGAATAAGCCCTAAGCGCAAGGAAAGCATTTCATCATACAAAGCCGAAGTATTTTCTTTTATTTCCAGATCTTCTACAGCTAAGGTTACCACTTCTTCAATGATGAGACGACGAATCGTGTTGGCAAAGGTTTCATCACTTCCCTTGATAATAAAGCTCAGCTTATTTTTCTTTTTCTCTTCCTTAATTTTTTCTGCTTTTATAACCATTTTATACCCTTCTTCCTCTTCTTCCGCCTTTTATTCGGCAGCCATTATGTGGTTCAGGAGTGACTTCTTCAATTTTTCCAATTCGCATCCCAACTCTCGATAGCGTTCTAATGGTCGCTTGAGCTCCTGGGCCGGGAGTATTTGGGCCATTATGCCCACCCTTGGCTCGAACTTTAATGTAAAGACCATTAATTCCTTTCTCGCGGCAGATTTCTGCCACTTTTTTTGCACATCCCATGGCTGCGGTGGGAGAACTTTCTAATCGGTCTGTTTTTACCATTTGCCCGCCACTGGCTCTGGCAATAGTTTCTGTACCCGTGATGTCTGTCACGGTTACAATGGTATTATTATAAGTAGAATAAATATGTGCTATTCCCCAGCGTATGGGCGGCATGCGCTCTTGCGAACTTGTTCTTCCTTCCCGGGGAAATTCCCTTTCTGCCATTTTTCTATACTTTCAAGAGAGCTTCTTTCTCTTCTTCCTCCTTGCTTTTGATCTCTTTTTTTACCACAATTTTTTTCTTTTCTTTCTTCTCCTCTTCAGGTTTTTTCTCTTTCATTGCTACCCTCTCAGGATGTGTTTCTGCAACAAAAGAAGAACTCGGTTTAAAAGTAATTTTTCCTTCTTCTTCTAAAGAAACGAGATATCCCGGAGAAGTTATTTCTTTATCTCCGATACGGATGTGTCTATGCACGATTAACTGACGCGCTTGTCCCACGCTTCTGGCTAAGTTATTTTTATGCACCAGGCTCTGGAGTCGCCTATCTAAAACATGAGGCAACTTGAGCTCTAAGATGCCATCCAATTCTGCATTGAGGGGAAGCAAGCCTAACTTCTGCAATTTAGACATAATTTGCCCTTTCTCCTTTTCTCCTTGTTTTGTTTTACGGGCGATTAACGACTTGGCCATATCTTTATATTTCTTAAGGAAAGAACTGGCAATAAGAATTTCTTTTCTATTTTTAAGACCATACTCCTTCCTGACTGTTGTATATAACTCAATATCAGTTCTAATCCAAGGGTGCATCGGAGTTGAGTACTTTTTTCTAAATTGTTTTGGATCTCCCATCTTTACTTCTTATCTTTCTTGTCCTTTTTATCAGACCCTCCTTTTTTATCGCCTTTTTCCGCTGTTGGTTCCAGCTTCTTCTTTACAACACCAACAACTTTTCCTTTCATTTTTCTGAAGTTTGACCGTGTACGTTGCCCTCGAACCGGCAGTCCACGTTGATGTCTCATTCCACGCAACGTTTTAATTTTCTTGAGACGTTTAAGATCATTATCTTGATTAAAGTTAAGTGAACCGCTGAGAAAGTGTTTGTCTTCTCCCGTTTCACAATCCCTTTTTCGATTAAACATCCAGGAAGGAATACCTGCTTTGAGCGGCTCCATTACTGCCATATTTAGACGAGAAATTTCCGCATCAGAAAGATGTCCTGTCTTCATCTGTTTTTGAATTGAAGATACAGCGCATACCGCATCCGCAAAATTAATTCCTATTCCTTTAATTCTTGTGAGCGCAAAGCGTATTGGTTCCTCGCCAGGAAGATCAACATTTGCAATACGTATAAGATGCCTGAATTCGCCTTTATTTTCTTCTTGTACCATATTCTATAAACAATATTGCCGAGAACTTACATCTAGTAGTCCTAAAGACGCGTGAACTCGGACTTTTTTCTATTTGGGAAGAAGGTTATTTATAAAGGTTTTGGCGAATAAAAATTTAGGATGGTATTTTTTATAAATACTTCACTTATTTTCCTTTTCAAAATCCTCGGGAGGTCTTACAATATGGCATTACAATTTCCAGGCTATGAAAGTCTTGATAAAGGTGTTTATGTGCGAGATAGTGGTACCATTGAAGGTATTGCTCTGAAAGGAGTTTTAAAAGTAGAAAGATTTGTGGAAGTAAATGAGCAAGCCGTTGTTGACTATCTTCAAAGAGAAGCGGCAGTTGCTTTCCGTAAGCCAAATTTAATACTTCCCGGGGGGATGACGGCTAGCTTTGGAAGTGATACGTCTGATGTACAAAAAGCGCTTAGAGCCTTGCCTTCAAAAGTTCTTAATGATCTAAAATCTGGCCAAACTGATTGTATCCAGTTCATTCGAAGCAATACTCCAGCCAGAGCTTTAAAAGAAGGAGAACAGCCAAACCATTATGTAACGATAAAATATAATATTGGAATACCTGCGACAGCAGAAGGAAAAATTGATGAAACCACAGCACAAAAGATATTATTATCACCACAGATAATAAACCAGCATCTATTCCTTCGTTATACACTTGACGGCGAAAATTTACCTCCCAGAGAAACCATGAACCATCTTCTGAGAAGAGGAACCTGGGGTGATCCACAAGTGATCATAGATCCAGCTAGGTATGATTGTTCTTTAGCGCTCGAATTGCAGGCCACAGTTTATGATGCATTAAAAACAGCAGGAGTAGAAGATCTTCCTAATATCTCCCAAAAAGTTCTGGAGAGCGTTTCATTACCGCCTATTGAAACTTTAATGCAAAGTCTTATGATGGCTTCAATTCAGCATCAGCAGTTAAAGAGAGGTGATTCTCCTTCGGCCTTAAGCGATTTGTTAAAGGGTGGTAAGAAAGGTAAGGGGAGATAAAATCAAAGAGAAGATAAAAGACTTCGATTTTGAAACTCAGAAAATTGACGAATTGAGAAAAGTACGAAACGAAATCAATCACGGACGATTAACCATCAAGAAAGATTACCTCGAGAGAAATGAACTGGAATTTAAGAACATCATTAAACGACTGAAAGAAGAACTGGAAAAATAACACTCTCCCCAATGTTTACCTCGTTATTAAAATTAAATGTTTCGTTACAAATGGAGAATTCACTTTTCCTCAAACTTTCCCTCTTCCTTTTCGTGTAAATATCTTCTCCATTTACTTAAAGTATAATTAACTGGATTCTTAAGTCTTTTACACCATTCGGCATTACAAGCTACACCCAGCGTTTTATAATACGCCTCATTATCACAGTTGGGAGGCAGTTTATCTCCAGGTTTAAAATTATAAAGTTGTCCTTTAATGTAAACTTCTCGCAAAGGCTCTCTATTTTTCTCTTTGTTCCATTTTTTCAATAATTCGTTTATTTCACTTTTATTCCAGCCAATCTTGCCTAAATAATTCATCAGACAAAATACAGATCGTTTTTTCCCATCTTCCATTCCCCCTAACATTTTTTTCATACAGGGAGGAAAGAATTCTTCTTTAATTGGTGAAGAAATTTCCAACTCTTCAAACTTCTTTGGGATTTTTCCTTCATCTTCTCTTTCTTTTTCTACTTTAAAGTCCAAGGCTTGCAACAATAATCTTCTTGCGCTCTCCATTTTTACATTTCGTTCTAGAAACATAAACATTGGCGTCAACACCGCTTCTGGCCTGGCCATTTCTTTTGTAAATTCCATTATTTTATGCGGGTCAAGAGGCAAACTCACCAGTCCTGACTTCTCATGTAAACTATAGGGCATTCTATAGAGATGCCGTGAAGCCAGAAGCACGGTGTCAATTTCCAAAAAAGCACCAACGTTCAATTTGGGAATGTTATCACCTAAAACTGTCGTTTCATAGCGAATAATTTCTTCTTCCGGCAGGTTCACTTTTTCTTTTATCGCCGAGAAATTTCTTTTTTCCAAGGCGAGAATTCTCTTCCTCAACTCTTCTTTAATATTTTCTTTCACATACCATGCCATTTTTCGCGGCGCTTCAGGAAATAAATCTTTCATTTCTGCCTCTCCCACTTGTTTCGGAAAGGCTTCAAAAGGAATTCCAATATGGAATCCTTTATTTCCAGAAAATTTCACTGAAAAATCACGCACTTCACAATATTCCAAGAATTTAACAATTAAATCTGCACAAATTTTGCTATATTCTATGAACGCGCAATCTATATCTAATACCAAATCCCAGCCGCAGCGCAGCTCTTCCAGTTCTTTCTTGCTCGTAGAATTGCTTATAGCCAGCGGATTTGACCATAACTCTTCGCTGGCATGAAAAGAAGTTAAACCGCGCCGGGCTAATTCAAGGACATCCTGTGGATACATCAAAATATCCGGCCTTTTGCCAAAAATCTCACCGAAGCGCATGCCAATTTCTTTATTTTTTGCATGTTCAATTAACACTTCTTGAATATCTCGTCGCTTATAGAAGCGCAGGCAGGTTCCTTTGTCTAACATCTAATTTCAACACTCTGAGACTTTAAAATGTTTTTGGGAAAGATTTATAGGTCTAGATATTTTTCAGAACATTAAACTCGCTATAAACCAAAAGATGAGCCTAAAGAAAGGAATGGTGATGTTTTTCTTAATTCTCCTATTTATGACTTTAGCTCTTGCTGTCCATCAAAATCGCGATCTTGATGGAACGCCAGGACTTACTCTTTCTGATTTCAGATCTCTGATAAAACACCTTATTGGTGTAACTCTTCTTACGGGAAATTCACTTCATAATGCTGATACTGATCAAAGTGGCGTTGTAAACAGAAATGACGCTGTTATTCTCTTGAATGAAATGGTTGCTGTCGGCTCGCAAATTCCTTCTTCAGATCCTTCCTCAAGCTCCTGCCCACCTCGTCAAGAACCTGATCCGCGCCTAAGCTTCTTTCTTGGCCGTCCCAGTACCACGGGAGGAAATTTAGGCGGTATAACTGGCGCAGATGCCAGATGTCAGCAATGGGCTGAAGCGGCAGGAATACGCGGTAAAACCTGGCGCGCTTATCTTAGTGCAACACAAGGCGGTCCTAACAACGGCCCTCTTCATGCTCGGCATAGAATTGGTCAAGGACCATGGTACAATTCTCAAGGCCTCACTATTTCTCAGGGAGCGCAAACTGTAGACTTGCTTCACGAACGCGGCATTGTTAGTTCTGAAATTCTCACCGAATGCCGTCAACCTGTGGTGTATAATCAACAATTACCACCAATTCAACGTGATCATGATATTCTTACTGGATCCAATCGCTTTGGCTACTTACGAGGGTGGCAGGATTCCGATGGTGATGCAGGCTCTCAACCTTTACAATTTATAGAATTTGAAGTAGGAATAGGTTTCACTTGCACTGACTGGACTGATGGTGGCTCAGGTAATTTCCAAGGTTGGGTCGGTCATACAGATTGGAATCCAAACCAAGGGGAAGATACCTGGAATGATGCTCATGCCACTCTTGATTTCTCAACGACGGAATTATACGAAGGAAATCGCCCTGCTTGCAGTCAAATGGGATTACAAGGAACGGGAGGGCAAGGAAGAATTTATTGTTTTGCCCTAAATTGATCTCTCCATTCTTTCCACAACTGCTGTACACTCTTCTGTAATATAGGATGCATCAGTGTAGGAGCAATTTCACAGAGCGGTTCTAACACAAAAGCCCTTTCATGTAATCGAGGGTGGGGAATGACTAAAGTAGTTTCATTGACAATTTTGTCTTCATAAAACAAAAGGTCTAAATCAATGACTCGTGGTCCATTTTTAATGCTTCTTTTCCGTCCTAGTTGCTGTTCTATTTTCAACAAAAATAACAATAACTCTTGAGGCGATAACTCTGTTTCCATTTCTGCTACAGCATTTAAGAAATCAGGTTGAGGCGAATATCCAACTGGTTTAGTCTCATAAAGAGAAGACTTCGAAATCATTCTTACTTTCTCAAATAAAAGATCCAGAGCCTTGGCAACGTTCTCCTCTCTTCGGCTTAAATTTGAACCAAGACAAATAAAGACACGCGCCATGACTAAAAAATCTTAGAGATCTGCCACTGCACTCTTAAACTCTTCTGCTTTTTTCTGGAGATTCTTCAAAGCTTCTTTCAGTGCTTTTCGTGGTTCTATTCCCTTTGTTTGAAGTAGAAATTGTGGGATACCAATAAGGGGATGATCGACACGGTAAGCAATGATATCTACCCCTTTCACTTTAAGAAGTTCATTCTTTAACGCATTACAAAAAGTATGTGTTTCTCTTTTTAATTGAAAAACAAACTTGGTGTTAGTCTCCTCCAGAACTGTTAAATCCATTTTTTAATATTTTATCCGCAGATTTATAAATGTTATGCCAAAAATCAACGTCTCCACAGCGATTTTCTCTGGTTATCATTCCCTGAACATTCCAGCCTTCTGGCCTGTTCAATCAAGCAATAAAAAAGAAAATATTGTAAAGGGAAAACTTTCCTCACTTCCAGCAGAGCTTCTTTCAGATCCTGAAAGATCCCTTCTTTCCGTTCTTCATTCATAATTGCTGAGTCTACTGCTGCTTCCTGCGCTAAAAGGCGGTGTTCGAAAGGATAATAACAAAAGCCTTCACTAATTTCTCGATCATTTAATCTTGTTTTAACCCCCATCTCTGCTTTTAATAATCTCTCCAACGTCCTTTTCCGATTTGTTTCATATTCAAGGTTAAAATAAACTTTTCTCTCACTATCATTTACACACCATCTTTCAAAGATTCTTTTGTTGTACCTGATAACTTCATAGTCAATGCTCATTATAAAAAGAGAAGGAACTGGAATTATTATAAAAATAATTCTCACAGAATTTTCCCTTTTTGCAATTAGAATCTCACTAACAGTGCCTCTCTCACAAACTCATTTTGAATAAATTTTATTGTTTTTGCTTCTTTTGCCTCCCTACTAAGCACAAGAGCTAGAATCCGGTATCCTTCACTCTGATGCGCTTCTAGTAACATCTCTTTTTTGTACTTTTCATGCCTTGCTTGATCTATGCTTACCTTATCAAAACTAGGATGATGATAAAGCCGCCGTTCCATTTCCTTCTCGCTTTCTTTATCAACAACAACGCATTTAAAGCCATAAACATCATGAATGTTAACATGCCCTTGCAGATAAGTGCTTTGCACAGAATGAAGCTGAGCGGTCTTACGAGCAATTTTTTCCAGACAGCTTCCTACATCTTTCATACGACCTTTTATATTCATAACCGGCGAAGGAACGTCATCATTTACTCCATATCCTTTACTTAAATTATTTCCTACATGATGTGGATATCGAGGCAACTGATGTTCAAGAAGTTTCGGTCGATCCCCCATTTCTGGGACCAACGCACATAACTGCTCTAATAAAAAAAAAGTATAATAATTATTCATTTCTAAGACTACGACTTTATCAGACACTACAGGAGGGAAAGCAAGGTCTTCAATATCTTCCAAAAGTTGTTCTAATCTTTCTACAGGAACATTAGAAATATATTTAATTCCATTTTGTTCCATTCCAAATTGCAATCCTCTAGCCACCTTCTTCTTTTCTAAAGCCATATTTACAAGTTAAAACACTTATTTTTTCATATAAAAAGAGTCTGACTAATATATTAAATAATCTAAAAAAGAGGAATAAAATATGTCAAAAAGCAGGGTTATTTGTCGACAACCGGCTCTACGTTTTTATTACTGTTTGCAACTTCCTTTTCGGTTTCTCTGCATCTAAAAAATATTCACCGATAGAAATAAACGGCTTCACTTCTTTTTCAATTTTAGAAAGAATTTGCAGACCTAATTCTGTAAAATGAATCATTTTAGTATCATAATTAATCAATTTTTTATTCTCTAAAGTTTCTAAATTTTTATACAAAGCGCGTCGCTGTTTTGTCACGATTCCAGAAAGGAGCAATAGTTCAATAAAAGCTATCTTTGAAGTTTGCACCTGGATTGGTTTTTCTACTAACGGCTGATTCAATTGACGATAAAACATTCCCAACGAATACAAAATAAGACGTTGCGTCTTTGTGATTTTCATCACCTTCTTTAACTCTCATTTCTATAAAAACTTTTGGAAGAAAATATCATCGGTGATTCCACTACTGAACTGACTAAGGAGGTCTTCTTTTTAGGCTCTGTAGAAAATCTCGAAAAAGTCGCCTTGGCCGTAACCTTCGTGCCGCTTTCATATCTTATTTTGAGCGGCGGCGCCTACCAACTGGTCTTACGAATAGCAGTTCTCAGGTTACTTAGTAGCCTAGGCGGCGACTTTTTCTACAGAGCCCTCTTTTTAGAAAAACTTAAAAATAACAGCCCATTAACTATCATTAACAAAATGTAGGTGATGAATATGAAAGTTATTCTTGACAAAAAACCCAAAAATGTTACCCTTATTGAAGGCTTCCCTGGTTTTGGCTTAATTGGAACCATTGCGACTGAATTCTTATTAGAGCATCTCGAGACAGAAAAAATAGGTCTTATTGAAATAGATGAAATTCCGGCTATGATTGCCATCCATCAAAACAAAGTAATTGAGCCTATTTCTATTCACTACAACAAAAAACATAATCTTGTATTAATCCACGCTATTAACATCGGGAAAGATTTAGGTTGGAAAATAGCTGAAGCCATGGTAGAATTAGCAAAGTTGCTGAGCGCTAAACAAATTATTTCCCTTGAAGGTGTCGGTTCCCCTAATGGAGATTCTGGCCGCGTATTCTATTATGCAACCCGTGCTGGTGAAGCAAGCAAAAAGTTAAATGGAATAGCAAATCCTTTAATGGAAGGGATCATTGTTGGAGTAACTGGCGCCTTACTGGCAAAACACCTTGATATTCCTTTAGTCGCCTTGTTTGCAGAAGCACATAGTAATCTTCCGGACAGTAAAGCTGCCGCACATATTATTGAAGCTCTTGATAAATACACTGGTTTGGAAATTGACCCTAAACCCTTACTAAAACAAGCTCAGCTTTTCGAAAAGAAGCTCAAAGACATTATGCAAAAGAGCCAAAAGGCAGAACAAATACAAGAAGAAAAACATCTTAGCTATGTGGGCTAGAAATCTTCTCCTTTAGCGCATGGGTAAAGACGATAAAGAAGCAACAAGGAAAGAACTCGAAGAAAAATTAAAACTGCAGACGGCAGGGGAAAAAAGTTATTTCAATAAACCGCTTTTACTATTTGGCATTATTACTTTTATTACCGGATTAAATCATTACTTTAAATGGTATCCACTACCGGAGATATTTATAGATATTATCCTCATTATTGCTGGATTATGGTTATTTAAACTCGCTTTGGGAAGCGGATTCTATGGTCGGAGAAAAGACCTTTTTAAGAGATATATTTAATAATCTCTGATAAAAAGATTTAAGTTATATAACTTTAGTTTATTATTAATGTATACGCAATAAAAATAAGCAAATAATTTGATCAATCAATAAAACAAAAAGTGTTGTAGAATCTACAACATTCAATCAAAATTTAAAATATAAAAAATAAAAATATTTAGTTAATAACGGAAATTAATGATTTCTATTTTTCATTTTTTTCAAATATCTTCTCTCCCTGATAATTGTAAAATAGCTTTTTTTTTGTAGTTTCCGAAGAGATTTCAAAAAGTATTAAGCAGTGACAAAATGTTTAAGAAGAAAAAGAGATGAAAACTAACCCTGTGTGCTTGGGGGCTTTCCATTTATTTTTTGAAACAAATTTTCATCAATAATTGCCTGATGGCTTCCTGGATAAAGTTTGCCTTTATACTGTACTTTACCTATATAAATCGGATTTTTCACTATTTCGTATAATGTAGAGACGGGAAGAGCAAATTTTTCAGAAATTATTTTGTAGCTCACGCCAGCTTCCCACATTAAAAAAATTTCTTTAACTTTCTCCGCCTCTTCATTTTTTACCACCAACTTCCGATTCTTATAATTATAACCATAAGGGGCTCGATGTAATGCCTCCCCTGCACTAATTTTCTTATCAAAGGCCATTTCTACTCGTTCTTTAACCATCCCTCTCTCTAATTGTGCAAAAACACCAATAATTTGAAAAAAAGCCTCTCCCATGGCCGTAGTAGTATCGATTTGTTCTGTTACAGAACTAAAATTGATATTCTTTGCCTTTAAATCTTCTAAGATAGAGATAAGGTCCTTTAACCGGCGGGAGAAGCGATCAATCTTATACACTAAGAGAACCTGGAACCTCTTTTCTTCTGCATCTTGCAGTAAACTCTGTAAAGCTGGCCTCTTAAGTGTTCCTGCAGAAAATCCCGCATCGGTATATATCCTATACACTTCCCACCCTCGAGCCTTGCAAAAAGCCGCGCATCTGTCTATTTGCGCGTCTATAGAAATTCCTTCCTTTGCCTGCTCCTCGGTAGAAACTCGAACATAAACGCCTGCTTTTTTCTCCATATAGGCTAAAACCTCCTTCTTTTTGTCTTTTACCATTTCCAATAAGGGAACCCTTCTCGGAACAACTTCGTAACCTTATTGGAAAAAAGTATATAAAACTTACGTTTACTCTATGCACTTGCTGTTATGTAAACTAACCTGGTTTGAATTATGGGGGTTGGGAAACACCATTAAATAATAAATAAGTAGATTCCACAAATAATAAGTCCAATTCCCAATACAATCCCTAAAGGGGCAAAAACAGATTTGGTTAATTTGGTTGTTTTTTTTAACACCCAACATTTTTCGCCACTGCTCTTTTTATCATTATTCATAATATATATAAAGTTTGTTCTTATTCTCTTCAATGTATGGGTCAAAGGGCTGGTTATAAACAATATTATATTAAAGCACTCAATATTATTAAGAAAATCCGTCCTCTAACTAAAGAATTTTCTCACTTTGAACTCTCTCAACCAGTTCGTGAAGAAATAGAATCCGTCCTTCGCCTCTGCCGCAAACATTGGCACATTAAAAAGCCGTATAAAAACTGCTGCCTCACTCTCGTTGAAGACATTTCCCTGATTAATGAGCATATGCGGGAAATCACTCTTCTTACCAGTGGCCTTCTTCAGGAAGCCCAGTGGCTCCCTATAGAATATCGGCAAGAGTTCTATGAACAACTTGGCATAGAAGAAATCCCCCAAGAATTTCAAGGGTTAGGTGAAGATCTACAAGCTCTTGTAGAGACTATGCTTTGGTCTACAGAAGAATTCCTTGAGGACTTCGATACAAGGTTTTCTGTAGAAAAATAAGCTTTCTCAAATTAATCAAAAAGTTTAATCCGTGATTGATATTTGTGTATATAAAACATATAGTTAATAATAAAACAATTTAAATTTAAATGAACTAAAGAGTATAATTAATACATTAAAATTTAAGAAGCAAAATAATCAAGCATAACTTATAATATTCATAAACACAACTTTTATATAAGATCTACTTAGTTCTAAATAGTTATGGATACAAGAAATGTGCAACAAACTGGAGAGATGTTATATCTTTACTTGCCTACAAGATGGTGCAAGCGGTTTAACCTCTCTGCCAAATCTAAAATAGGGATTCAATCTCTTCCTAACGGGTCGCTAGGCTTATATCCTCAATCTATTGAGAAAAAACCCGCCCACCTTTCCTTTCGTGTCCAAAGCGATGAGACTGATAGTTTGTATAAACTGATTGTTGCTGCATATATTAGTCCCGCCTCAACGTTTAAGATTACCCTTGACAAAGAAATTGATTTCACAAAAGTTCTTAATCAGAAAAATCTGGTAAGCCTGGAACTGGTAGAAATGGACGGAAACAAAATTTCCTGTGAATCCTCATTACAAGTTAATGATCCTTTATCCATCTTAACCACCATGCTTCGCAAGATTCGTAATTTACTTCTCGTGATGCAAAAAGATAGCCAAAAAGAACTTATTGAACGCTATGAAGAAGAAATTGACCGCAGCAAGTTGCTTATAGAAAAATCGGTCGTAAGTGGCTTTTATAATCCTGTTCAGACCACCTATAAAGCCATTGAATTACACCATCTTTCTCTTCTCTCAAAATCATTAGAAAGAATGGTAGATCACCTTATTCTTATTGAAAAGCCCAATCTTCTGTTTATCAAAAAAATTTCTGATAGTTTGAACGAATTCCAGAAGCTTTTAGAGAACCAATGTTCATCATTGAATTGCGAAACGGCTTTAGAATTTAACAACAAAATTAATCTTCTACAAAAAATTAAAGTTGAAGACGTAACAACTTATTCCATTAAACGCATTGTCCGTGCTTTAAACGCTATTTCTGAAGTGATTATTGATTGGGCGGTTATGAAGGAAGTTGAGAGATCATAATTTTAACATTACCTAATAACATCATCAAGGCTTTTACAAAAAGAATTCCGTGCGTTATAATTTCTATCGTGAAAGATCCGGAAGGAATCAGTTCTTGGAAGAGACGTGGATGAAAACTTCTTAGTAGGTTCCTCGTTTTCATTCATTAATCTCAATGATCTCCAAAAAAGATGGAACTGGTGCATCAAGTAAGTCTTGTAAAGAAATATCGTTCAACGTTTTTTTCATTTTATAAATAGAGATTAAGCGCATAAACCATCCGTGGGTAATACATAAGATATTTTCATATTCTAGTTTTTTAACACTGTCTAAAAAATGAAGAAATCGCCTTTGAGCACTGTTAAAATCCTCTGACGAAACAGAATTAAAGAATTTAGTCAAAATTTCTCTACGAAGATAATCAAAATCATGTTTTTCTACATCCTCTTTAGAAATAATTCCTTCATAAAAAATTATTTCATTTAAATCTGAAGATGTTTCTGATTCCGCCGAAATCAGACTTTTAACCATCTCTCCAGTTTCCATGGCCCGTAATTCTGTCGAGCTTATAATTAAATTGACTTCTTTAATTAAGTCTTTCTTTAATAAAAAATGCTTTGTTTTCTCTCTGTCAATTTTTGATATGACTTTCTTTGTTAACAAATTTTCTAGATCTTTAAAACCTAAGATAGAATAATCTTGATAATTTTTTTCTAATAATCCATGTCTCATAAATAGTAGTTTTTTCATTCTTTCAACTTTAGAGAAAGATCTCCATTCATTAAAGATATTTCTATCTCCAATTCTCTAAATTTTTCCAAATCATCTTGGGGAATAGCAATAACAGGGATTCCATAATCTGAAAGTACTGTGAAGAGGTGTGAACCAGGTCTAACATTGTCAGGCACAAACACTACCTTAGCGTCAGGGGAAATCTCTACTGTTTGATCAACAGAATCCACAATATACCCATTATCTCCAATTTTAACAGTGGTTTCCCCTTCGTTCAAAGAACCAAAAATTAATTGTGGTTTTCTCTCATAGACTCTTTTCGCACTAAGTATTTCCGATTCAAAGATTGGATCAGGAAATAAATTCCTTCCCTTCATTTGTTTCCTCAATTCGACTCTATATCGTGCTAAGCGTGGTTCACTGGAAAGCAGAGATAATTCATCATATTCTAGAAAAAAAATATCACGATCAAAACCACTAAGATCACCTAGTTGTTCATACAGTTGTTTCACATAATCAAGATCTCTAAATAACGTAAATTTTACTTTCTCCCTTTTTTCCAGAACAATTCTCGTGCTCCTTACCAATTCAGATAACTCTACATCAGGAATAGGACGTCCCTGTTTAAAATTACGCTTAGGAGGATATCCTCTCGGAAGAGATAACTCAAAGCTCCCTAAATAACGATATTCCTCCTGTTCGGGAACCTCAAAGGAACCAATACTTTCATCATAGATAATAACATCTCTCAATTTTTCGGCAGATTGTTGAGAAAAAAATAACGCAATTTGTTCAAAAATAGCTGGATTTTCTTCCCTCATTTTCTCAAGATAGAAACGTACATCTTCTAAAGCAAAAAATGCTAAACGAGCAGCCTTTACATATTCCTTCGCACTTCCAATTCTTATATTATCAACAATAGTAGTTATTTCTCCTAAACATTCTTTAATCGAAACTAATTCTCGTGCTTTAACTTTAATGGGCGGGTTTTCTGTCATTATTACTCGTTGCACCGCGTTCCTATTACGAGCTGCTAATACTTTATAAGGTTCTGGATCTAATCCTACTCTCTCTGCCTGTTCTGGAAACTGAACATAAATCCGTAGTTCTGGATAATTCAATAAATCAGGATTGCCTCGTACTATCGGCAGATAAACTTCATTCACAACGTGGGCTAAATCTTCTTCACTTATTCCCTGTGGTCTGAATTGCAGAGCATCCCCCACAAAATTGTAATACACTTTCTCTCCTACCATTATAACCCAAGGAGATATTTCGTTTCCTATATCATAACCCATCTCATTTCTTCCTAACTGCACGGCTCCAAGAATTTTCTTACCGTCTCCTGAAAAGAAATAGTTAAACGTAGAAGTGCTTAGGCGAGTTGCTTTTGTGTTGCCCAAAATCTCTCGATAATTTCCTACACCAAGAACAACTTCTTCTAATTTTTCCTGCTTTCCAATTTCCATCAACCTCCTCATCTTTCTTAATTCATGTTCTCGTAATGTAGGTTCCGTAGGATTTGGTAATGGTCTGGCTTGTAGAAATACAACTGTTTCATCAATTACCGCAAATTCTATATCCAGGGGGATACCAAAATATGCCTCAGTTCTCTTGATTTCCTCGTGAACTTTTCTTATGGTCCTTGGTGAGATAGGTTCACCTCGCAAATGAGTTTTTTCATTGAAGATGGAAATCTCCGTATCTGGCAATTCTCCTTCAACAATTCTCTGTACACTATTTCTCTTTCCTATTGCTATCGTATAGCTTCCATTAAGATTCGAGTAAGCTACACCAGAAAAAGTCATAGCTGAAGTAAGATCGGGCTGAATCAGAACGCTGCCTTGAGAATAATGTGCTTTCACTTCTGCCACAGCAGCTTCAAGATCTTCTTTTCGTACATTTTTAATCGTAAGATATTTTCCTGCCGCTGTTTTCAATAGTCCATCCTCCCCCGCAGCACTACTTCTTACGATATAGCGCAGATAATTTGGTAACAAAAGCAAATTATCGGCCGTAAAACTCTCCGGCGTGTGAAATCCTCCTCGTTGCAAAAGCTGTAAGTGAAGAGCTTTTCCTCCAAAGTATATTAATTCATGATCTCTACAAATATTTGGCATTTCCATAACTTCCACATCGTTAGTAATTATAATATATGTCCTAAATAGAAATTTTTATAAATAAAAAGCATATATTGTATTAAAATGTCACAAATAGAACAAAAATTTCGAGAATTCCTTAGTAAAAAACCAGAAGTTGAAACTTGTTACCAAGAAGGTCTTATTAATCGAAGGTCCCTGGCGAGATATTTAGTAAAACAAAGAATTTCTCAATCTAACCAACTCGAAGCAACTATTGCTATGCTTCGTCGTTTCCCATTTCAGAAATTACTGCCGCCTTCACAAGACCTCTTTAAACAAATAAAGATTAACATTAAAGACCATATCACCATCCTCAATTTTGAAAAAGAAAAAGAACTTGTACAGAAGCTACAACTTTTGATAACCCATACTAATTATGATCGAGGTGATACCTTAAAGATCGTTGTTGGCTCATCATCAGTTAAAGTCTTCTTAGATGAAGAAAATGAAAAGAAGGTAAAAGATTCCTTAGAAAAATTCAAACTTAAGAATAAATATTCTCACATTTCTGAAATTAGTGTTGGTTTTCCTGAAGAAGCAAGAGAAGAACGAGGGATTTTATCTACTATTACGAAAGAATTAACTGTAAATGGAATTGTTATCAGTGAATTGCTTACGGCCAGTCCTGAATTATTAATCTACTTAAAAGAAGAATATGTTTTAAAAGCATACGATATCTTGAAAAGATTACAGAAGTGACCTCAACTCTCCACCGTCAACTTCACTTTCACACCTTCTTTAAACTTTAAAGGAAATTCTTGGATGTATTTCTTGCCATATTTTAACGCTAACTCTGCTTTATAAAACTCTTTTCCTAAATAAGCAGCATGTTCTATCCGTGTCAACAACTTTTTCCGGATAATGGTATTGTACAGCTCTATGGCATTAGTTCCATAGATCATTTTGCTAATAACGTGCTTAGTGGTAACATATCCTACTTCAATTCTATTATGTGCAACTCTAATCAGAAAATATCCTTTTGAATCAGGATGCCACTCTTTAAAAGGATTATGCCTAGCCTTAATCATTTGTCTAATATGTTCCTTTTGTTTAATCCAGATAAACTTTTTTTTAACCATGATAGTAAAATAAGCATATTGCTTTATAATTGTTTCTTTTTACCTATTGGGGTTAAAAAAGTTTTTAAAAGCTCTTATTATTCAATCTATAAATGAAGAAGGAAATCATCGTTATTGGAGATGTGGAGATGGGTGCTGGAACATTAACAGACGACTTTATTAGTGATAAGGCTCTTTCTCAGCTTATTATTATGTTGAGCAAGCAAGAACAGCCTCTTGACCTGATCATGAATGGCGACACCTTCGACTTTCTCAAATGCCCGCACTTTGGCAAGGAAGGAAAAAAAACTTTTCCCCGCCATATCACGGAGCAAATTTCTCTCGATAAATTAAACTTAATGTATAAAGCTCATACTAGAGTTTTTAAAGCCTGGAAAAAATTTGTCAAAAAAAAACAACATTATATAATTTTTATCATTGGAAACCATGATCAAGATTTAATTTATAAAAGAGTGCAAGAACAGCTCCGTGTTCTCCTTGGTCGGAAACAAAATATTCTTTTTAAATTTCGCTATCGCCAGCAAGGTGTTCATGTCGAACACGGCCACCAATATGATCTAGTAAGCCGCATGAATTTCGATAAATTATTTCTAAGTTATAAAGGAATTTCTATTCTCAATTTTTCCTGGGTTTCTTTTAGCCTTATTGGCGATTTTCTTGCCTTAAAAGAACAGCACCCCTTCCTGGAGCGTGTTAAACCTTGGCCGGCCCTCTTTTCTCTTTACGACTTAATCGTCAAAAAATTAAGTTTTCATTCTATTGTTTTTATTTTAAAAAGTCTTCTTTACTATCCTTTCCGCTACTATAGCGATCCAACGTATACTCTTCCCCGAACTTTACTAAGAGAAATTTATTATCGCATTAAAAACTTTGATTGGGAAGTTGAAGACATTATTGCTTCATTTAAGAAAAGCAAACATCCTCATCTTCGTCGTAATAAACTTTATGTTTTCGGCCATGTGCATAAAAAATACGTAGAAGAAAATACGGATTGGACAATTCTCCAGCCTGATACCTGGCGCGATGAATACTTTCTTGAACAAAATTCACGCACTTTAAAATCTAAAAAGAAAAATTATGTTCAAATAAAGATCGATGACCTTAGCGAAGTTACTTGGCAAATTAATACTTGGCCTATTATCAGAAGTACATTTCATTTTGAGGATGTTATTAAAGACGAATTAACTTTTCTTAACCTTGCCGCCAAGGAAGAAGGCTACACCTTTCCTCAATTTACCACTCCAGACCAATGAGTAATCTTTATATATTTCTTCTGTCTCTAAAATAATAATTAGGGGGTGTTGTCTATTTTAGCCGTAGCTATCAAAGAAGATCGGGTCATAAACGGTTCTTTTCTTAGTGATAATCCTCCAGGAACGGAAAAAAAAATGCCTCCTTCCCTTTCAGAGCTTTTAACCCTGTTATTTACCCTCCTGCCGAAACCTTCTTCTCTTCATTCCGCTAGCTCTTTAGGTCATTCACAAAATTTAAAATTTAAAAAGTCTGATTTAGAAAAAGAAATCGAAGAAACAAATGAAGAAAAAAAAGAAATCATTGCTTTTGGATATAATTTTGCGGAAGAAGAATTTCTCTCTCAAGGACAATATCCATCCCTTCCTCTCGACTATGTAAAGATGTTCTATGGAGAAAACAAAAAGAAACCATTAGCCTTTGAATCAGAAGATGAATATTGGACCGAAGCAGCCCTTGCTGATGTTGAAAATGATATGCTTACAACTTCTGAAGCCAAAGAAACCTTTCTCGCAACACAATATGTAGCTGCTGCCGGCGCTTGGTCAGAAACTAATATTGACAAAAAAAGGCGATTAGACCTCTGGATAAAAGTTAATGCGGCCATGTTTGCTGCTCTCCATACTTTGTATGCATTTACTGGTGATGTAAATTATAGCGCTTAGATCATCAAGATTTAATCGTCAAAGATCTGTGTTCACGGGCCAATTAGCGAGAGTTTCAGATTAGCCTTTTCACTTAAAAAATTTTAAAACTTCTTCTTCCATAAAATGCAGTTTTCCTGGGATAATTAAGCTATGCGGAGGAAGACCAAAATCAACAGATTTAACATCCTTTAGATGGCTTACTTTAACTTTAAACTGATCAGTCCCCAATCGAGCGCAGCCGATAACTAAAGTATTATCCTGGATTATTTTTTCTTTCTTTTTAAGCTCAATACTTTCTAGAATGCCAATTGCCTCATTGAGGGTCATAAACCTGTTTTCTTCCGGCTTAAGGTCTAATAAGAATAAGGTGTGCAATCCTAAGGATAAATTGTCTTTTAAAACTTGATAGGGGGTCTCTAAATCATTATTATCAAATGGAATAGAGGTAGTTTTGCCAAATTTATATAGTTGCAGGCCGGTAATTCCTACTGCAGTTAAGACCGAAGCATTATTAATTATTTTAACTTTGAGATTATTTTCTTGAGCCAGCCGGAATAATTCAATGTGGGTAGTAGCGGAAAAAGGATCACCGATAACGAGGAAAGCGACTTTCTTAGTTTTAGCTTGCTGAATAATTTCTTTAGTTTTCTGTTCGGTAAATTCTCTATCAGCTAGGATTATTTTTTGATTATAAAATTGCTCTAGATCTTCTTTACTGCATTGTAAAACGGAAGTATAATTTTCTAAGTAAATGAAATCAGCAGATTTAACTATTTCTAACCCTTTCACTGAAATGTCTTTTTGATCGGCTAATCCTAGACCAATTAAGTACAGAGTCATGTTAGGAAATAAGATTATTTTTTATTTTTATATTCATGAGGGGAATAATTTTCTTTACTGGAAGAGCATCTTAATGATTTAATTCTCTTTCCAAATTATTTTTTTCTTTCATTTGTTCATCATTCTCTTAAATTGATAGCGTTCATAGACCAGAACCTTTATCAAAGAGATGTCCTGCGGCATAACCCAGAGTTAATCCCGCTAAACCGCTGATCAAACTTATTGAACCCATTTGTTCCAAGGAGGGTCAGGTTCCCCGTTCCAGATACTCGCGGAATGGAAAACCTAAAACAATTAAAGGGGCGCTTACGCCGGCAATTTGATATAATTCCGGAGACGGAATATCCTGGTCGGCAGATAAAGGTGTCTCATAAGGATTGTATTCAGTCATCTTTAATCTCGCCTAATTTAAGATAGTTCATGATGTCCATAACCGCGCCAATAAGCAGACCGCCAGCACCGCCATAAGATGCGCCGAGAATAGCATCCAGACTGGCAGGAATGCCCTTAACTTCATGAAAATAAGGAGAGAGGGCATATCCAGCAACAAGCCCAGTCAGAGTTCCTATAGCTGCGCCAACATAAACATTGCTTAATATTGGTGAAAGGCTTCTTTTAGCTGCTCCTCTAGCGAGCTCTAAATCAACTTGAGGTGTTGCAGGCAGTTCCAAATTCGTTTTAGGAGTTTCGTAAGGGTTATCAGAGGTCATTTTTGATCTAAAAAATGATGAGTATTTAAATCTTTGTCCCTGTAGAGTAATTAACAACCTAATCTAAACTCTGCAATTACTTATAACTTTTTCACCATATACGGCCCTTCCTTAACATAACCTAGTTTCTGATAATATTCTTTGACGCCAATGCCGGAAATTACTACCATTTTATCCTTGCCAGACCGACTAGCCAATTCTTCCGCTTTAAGCATTAATTTCTTTCCCCAGCCCTTATGCTGCACTAATCCTTCCTCTCCAATGGCCGTAGCTGTGCCGTAAACATGCAGTTCTCTAACCAAGGCGCTGGCGGAAGTAATTTCTGGTCTTAACCATTCCTTAGGAAGGCGCAAGCGACAAAAACCGATTAATAAATCATTCTCTACTTCTTCGGCAGAAATAAAAAATTCTGCGCCTCCAGAAGCTTTATACTCATTTACTTTAATCTCTATTTTATTCCAATTTATTTTTTTTCCTTGTGGTTCGCGGCAACGAATGCAGCGGCAATGAACCATAAAATTATCTGTAATATGCTGCCGCAGATTAGTTTTATCTACCCCTGCAGACCAATATTTAGTTGGTACATCCCGCTGCACACGCTGAATGCGGCAATATTCTGGAACTGATTTTTTCCATTCAACAATGCGTGATGCCGCTTCAGCGGTGGATATTGGCTCAAATAACCCTTGTTTCCATTGATAAAATAAAGCCGTTCCAGGGCCGACCATGCAGGGATATATTTTAATCATATCCGGCTTATAGCCATCGTCAGTAAACAACTGCCTCATTCCAGCTAAATCGCGTTCCCGATCAGTTAATGGCAGTCCGGGCATGTAATGAAAATTAATTTTAAATCCTAAATCGCGCAAAATTTGAATCGATTTTTTTGAATCAGCGCTATCATGGCCGCGATGAGTATGTTCTAAAACATCATCATAAACAGATTGAATGCCTAATTCTACTCTAGTGCAGCCCTGCCGAAGCAGTTCATTCCCCTGCGTTAAAAATCCCCAGTCCGGCTTGGTTTCAATGCATAAGGCAACACATCTAACATTAGACATTTCATTGCGAATTTGTTCTTGTTCTAAAGAACTCTTGGTTTTACGTTTTAGCTCTAATAACTTAGCCTGAATTCGTTGAGTTCTTTCTTGTTCATAAATATCGCCAGGCAGTTCAAAAAATTCCTTAAACCTGATAAAATTAAAATCTCCATTACCAAAAAATAAGTCCGAAAAATCATTCATCGCTTTAAACGCTCCTATAATAAATTCTTCCTGATATTCTGTTGTGGTTGCCGGAAAAGTTCCGCCCATAACGATTAGTTCAATTTTGTCAAAAGAATGGCCCAGTAGGGCGTATTGTTCCAGCCTATTCATAACCTGCAGATAGGAATCATAATTATTCCTAATGCCCCTCATGGTTGCCGGCTCATGGCCGCTATATGATTGTGGTACATCGCCCCAAGGCGAGTTTAAGCCGCCGGGGCAGAAAGTACATTTCCCATGCGGACATTTATCTGGTTTAGTCATAATGGCAATTGGAGAAACCCCGGAAATAGTTCTTACTGGCTTAGTTATTAATTTTGATTTAAGCCAGGGCAAGTCTTTTTCTTCCGCATTTAACAGAACCTGAATGTTGGTGGGAATAGTTTTAAGCCTGCGCTGGGAAGCCAATTCACGCTTTTTTCTGGCCCATTGCTTCTCAGTAAAATTACTATCTTTTAGTTCAGTGATTAGTTCCGAGTAGATATTCATATTAAGCTTGCCAAATTTTTAATATCTCTATCAGCCACATGAGTATAAACCTGCGTGGTTTTCAAATCTTTATGACCAAGAAGCTGTTGGATGTATCTTATATCCACACCGGCTTCCAGCAAGTGCGTGGCAAAAGAATGCCTTAATGTGTGGGGAGTTACTTTCTTATTAATCCTTGAATTTGCGGCAGCAGTTTTAACTATAAGTTCGATGCTTCTTTTATTATATTTTTTCCTTAAATTAGATAAAAATAACAGCTGGCCACCATTAGCCTTGTAAGCTTTTAATTGCGCAATTAAATTATCATGAAAAAAGATTATTCTTTCCTTTTCTCCTTTGGCTATTTTCAGATGAATTAATTTCCTGTCAAAATCCAAATCCGGCCATTGTAAATTCCTGACTTCATCCAGCCTTAAGCCAGCATAATAGAGAAAGGATAAAATAAGTTTATGTTTCAGGTTATTAGTAGAACCAAGCATTCCTTGGATTTCTTCCCGGCTTAACACTATAGGCAGCTTTTGAGCTTTTTTAACTAATGGCAATTTCTCTAAAAATTTTTCGTTTAAAACAGCCTCATAATAAAATTTTAAAGCAAAATAGATGCTTCTGATTGTAGCCCGGCTTTTATCAGAATAGTTCAGCATAAAATCCCCGTTTGAGTATAGCTTTTTCTGGTTTCCGGTGAGTATTTTCTAAGCTTCAGTTCATTATCAAGACTAGTTAAATCCATAAAGCTAAATTTTCACAGGTATTTTATAAAAACTTCGCTTTTTGCACAAACAAAGGTATTAAACGACATTAAAACATCGTTTAATACGTGTTAAGTGAAATTTTTGCGCTACTTTCTCGACTATAAAGCACGCCTCGACTTCTTAACGGGGTCGCCTTCGTTTAGCTGGAACGGAGAATGCACAAAATTGAAAACTTTGCCTAACATTTGCTAAACGGTTACGCTTTGCTTCACCAAAATTTTTTCTAATAGATTACAGTGGGGGAATCGGAAAAGAACGACTTAATGAAGTTCATTCTTCTTATCTGGATAAAGTTCAAAATAATACTTCTGGTACTGCTGATTAAATTTTTCTGCATCACGAAGCATTTTCTTAGCCTTCTGTGGATATTTCCGCCAAATATAAATGATAATACCGCAGAAGATTATACCAACAATAGCAGAGTAAAGATTGAATTTAGCTATTGAGATAATTGCACCATAACTTGCGATAATAAAAGCAGTAAAAGAATAAATTTGTGTCCATAAGATATTCGCTAAATTTGTAAGAAAATCTCTGTTACTCAAATTTACTGTAATCAGGAACTGTTTATCTTTTTCTGTTGATTTCTTCATTGTTCTAATTATCCTGCAATAATAAGACATTAATAAAGTCTTTTAATCTTTCTATATTAACTACAAAAACAGTTTTCAAATGCTCTGAATCCTCTATATTTCTAGTTCCGACGTGACCAACAATCTGACTTCTATCCCATCCGAGTATTTGTGGATAATTGTACGCTAAATATGGAACTTCATTTATTTTTTGGTGATTTTTCATGTCGCCATTTGCATCCAATTCTTCGTAAGAATATTCAATTATAAAGAGTGAAGCATTCGTTACAATAATTGGTATCAAGCTTTTGTTCAAGAACCTATCGTCAGGAGTTTTTAATCCCCTTAAATAGATTTGAATACCTCGGATAATTTGGTATATGTGGTCATTAACATCTTTGTATGATGTTTCAACAGTAATTTTATCTGATTTAAGAGATACTTTTCCTGTTTCATCTAATTTTAATGCAAGATCAGAATAAACAACTTTAAAATCATTAGTCTCTCTACTGTTAGTTCTAATGCCATTATTTGTATCAATTATAAAATTAATTCTATCCATTTTGCCAGTATTCTTTGGAAAAAACCAAGAATAATCTGTGCGTTTACATTCAACGACTAGAATCTTATTCTCTGTTTTAATGAACAAATCAATTTCAGTACCGCTCCCATCAACTGGATTTATTAATGGTTTACTTTTCTCAATCTCGTTAATTATGCAACTTTCTGAAAGAATCTTGTAAGTTTTATCTTCTAAAATAAATCCTCTTTTGTTCAACGTGTCAATAATCTTTTTTAGATTATCTTCAGTTTTGTTGAGCTTTATCATTTTATTTCAGCATTACAGTAATCAATCCACTTACAAAATCCACATTCTTCTGCTGCTTTAGGGATTTCTCTTTCTAAAACAGCCAAAGCATCTCTGAAGACCTTTTCGGCATTTTTGATGGAAACATCCATCTTCACCAAGTGCTTATGAAAATCAACATCACCGTTTTGATGCACTTTCTGCGGATGGTAGAAGAGCAAGTAAGAATAGTCTTCTGTAGCGTAGCCGTTCTTCCTTAACAGAAAATTGTAAATATCAAGCTGATCTTTGTAATGCAGGTGCGTATCTTCTTTTACCGGAAAGCCCCTAGTCTTGAAATCCAAAACAATCAGTTTTTTCCCTTTCTGCAACAGAATATCTACTGCTCCTTTAAGCAAGTTGCCATTTTCGTCTGTCCATTGGATTCCCTTGCGGTTATTCTGCCAAACCTTCAAAAGTTCTTCATCATTGAATAACATGACGCCATCCAGATCCAATTCAGGAGGAAGTTTCCCCTCTTTGTGAAAATAATCAAAATGCTCTTTGAGGACTTTATCCATGCCGGATGGCAAGCTTGGGAAAATGGAATCTGGTCGCTGGATATTCTTATTAAAGTGCAGCCAAAAGCAGCGAGGGCAATCTTTCAACAACGATAAGCTGGATGGGCTGAATTTGTATGGCATGATAAATCTAACTTTAAAAAAGCCATAATCTTTATAAACTATTAGGCTAATAGAAGATAAGTAAAAGGGTGAATAGGGTATGCAATATCAAAACAAAGTTATTAATGGTGATGTTCTCGAAGTAATGAAGAAACTACCCGACAATAGCATTCATTTAGCTATCACTTCTCCACCATATAATGTTGGTAAAGATTATGATTCTCACAATGATCAAATGAATTATGAAGATTATTTAGATTGGTTAAATAAAGTATGGACTGAAACAAAAAGGGTATTAGTACCAGGGGGAAGATTTTGTTTAAACATAGCACCTACTGGAATTAAAGAATTTCTTCCCGTTCACCACGATTTTACAACTCAATTAAGAAAATTAGGCATGCTTTTTAGAACAGAAATTGTTTGGTATAAACAAACTATGCTGAAAAGAACTGCGTGGGGTAGTTTTAAGAGTCCTTCGAATCCACATATTGTTCCTTCTTGGGAATACGTTTTGATATTTTCAAAAGGTCAAAATAAACTTGATGGTAATCCTGAAGATGCAGACATAACAAAAGAAGAATTTATGAAGTTTTCAGATGGGATGTGGTATATTCCACCAGAAAGACAAAGAAATGGACATCCCGCACCGTTTCCAGAAGATTTAATTTATCGATTAATTAAATTTTATAGTTTTAAAGGAAACACCGTGCTTGATATGTTTGGTGGAACAGGAACAGTCGCCGCGGTTGCCAGAAAAAATGATCGTAATTTTGTACATATAGACCTCTCAAAAGAATATTGTAAAGTGACAGAAAAAAGACTGAACTCAGCAAAAGAAAAACTATCACAAGTAAAATTAAGTCTCCCCATAGCGGAGAACAATATTTTTAAAAAAATGGGTGAACCTATTGGCGCAATCCACAGATAATAAAAACGAAACAGTACAGTCAGAACTTTTAATGGAGTTCTTCAAGAAAAACCCTAAACGTGACATTCCTCATCCAGAAATAGTTGACTGGGTTACAACAGAATATCTTAAGCGTACTGGAAAAGTGTTTCGAGATCCTGACAGAGGGATTCGTAAGCTTCATCAAGATGGTTACTTACAAAAAATAGGGAAAGGAGTTTATAGGTATGATCCTAAACATATTGAGACCAGAGATTTAGAAGACTTTACACCTGCAATAAAAGAGGCAATATTTAAGCGAGATGACTATAAATGTGTTATTTGTGGAAGAGGAAAAAAGGAGGGTTTCGAACTTCACGCAGACCACATAAAACCAAAAGACTTCGGTGGAAAAGCGACACTTGAAAATGGACAGACTCTTTGTAGCCAGCATAATTTTCTTAAGAAAAATCTGAAGCAGACAGAAACAGGGAAAAAATTATTCATCAGATTATATGAACTAGCTAAAAAAGAAAATAACCAATCACTCCTTAAATTTTGTGTTGAAGTCCTAGAAGTATTTGAGAAGAATAATATTAATGGGCATATTGTTTGGAGAAGATAACTCTAACTTCCGATTCCCCCACACTCTAACGTTACTCTGCTTCGCAGTAAACAATCTTAAAATCCATTAGAAAAAACTACGGCGACCCCTAAAGTCTCAGTAGCGCAAAAACTCTCCTCACTACGTTCGTCGGGACGTTGCACTTCTCCCTTCGGTCGACCTCACTTAACAGGAGAAGCCGTCTCACAATTAAGTTTTCCAAAGGAAATCAAACTTTAGAGAGGCTGTAGGGCCATTTTAAAATTCAAAAACCACAAAAAATCGAATTGTGGGACAGGCTGAAGGATTATGTAAGATAATGCTCGGGGCACTAGAAAGTTATATAAAGAAGTAATAATTAATTCGTAATATGGATTGGAAAGAGGTGTTCAAAGTTTCTGTAATAGCGGGCGTTGTTACTTATTTACTTCAAATAATTCTTGCATTTATGTCAAACCAACATGTCATTGTAAGTACACTTTTAGGACCACTAGCAACATCTTTTATTCTAAATAAAAAACTCAAGGATAATTGGAGTGTATTCGCTGGAATAATTGTTACATTCTTAGTCACAGTAATACTTGCCGTATTATTAGATACTTTCGGACTTTTTAGTGTGTATTAGCTAGTGCCCCTGCGCCTTACCCAAACTCTCACTTCGTTCAAGTTTTGCCTCGAACTACGTTCTCGGTTACATAACATCGTTATGCTCAATTGATGAGCTCGCTAACGAAGATTTATTTACTTGTATTATTATATTCACATATGCAAAATGATGTAAAAAAAACAATTATTATTCTAGAACAAGTTCTTTCAAGATTAGAAAAAGAGATAAGGAAAAAATATCAAGGCGATCCAAATGATATTAGTGAATTGATAG
>JAGVYE010000033.1 GCA_018303445.1 Candidatus Woesearchaeota archaeon | reverse complement strand
TGATCGAGCCAGAGGCTTTATAGAAATGTTCCGGCTTATGGCCGCGCTGTTTACTTCCACCGTATTTGGTTCTTAGTTTTTCTGTACCAACGGGGCCGAGCTTGACGACGCTCCTAAGAATAGCGGCAGAGCGGCAGTACCACCAATCTTCATTATCGGGCAAACGTTCCTGATGATGGCCAGTTTTGACGAACTTACCCCACTGAGGAGGCTTGACAAGGCTCTGTTTTTTTAATTCTTCTGCGACTTTCTTAATTAACTCTCGAGGGTTCACGGCTAAGATATGAGTCATGGATGATTCGGGAGACGGGTTATTTATAAAGTTTTCTTCTTTGGTTATTCGGCAGAGACGCGAAACTTTTATATACTTTGGAAATGTTTTTAATGATTAGAGGTGTGATGATTTGGACAAGAAGCTGAAAGGGTTGTTGTTTTTTTGGGTACTATTAATATTGTTTCTTTCCTGGAGTGTTGCCGCCGCTCAAACTCTGGCAAGCAGTAATTCGTTTGAACGGATTTTTGATTTGCTGAAAGACATTTGGCATACAGTCTTAAAGTTTGGGACGTTGACATTCCTTCTTGGAGACAGCGCAAATCAGAGTGAAAATTTAGTGGCGTTAACGAGAATTATTGTGGCGGCCATTATTGGCATTATTATCTATAACTTACTATCTCTCGGCTTTGCTAATTATGTTAGTAAACAAATCCGTATCGCTCTCGCGGCCCTTTTCTCTATTTTAGGGTTGGTTTTCATTCCGCCGGCGCTCCTTATTGCCATCGCAGGATCATATGGGCTGTTTTTTGCCTTTGTGCTGCTTGGTTTTTTTGTTGGCGGGGTAACATGGCTGCTCGTCGGAACGGCAACGCCAACGAGAGTTCATGCGTTAGGAAAGTTATTAGTCCTTCTGATGGTGTTTTTAACCTTAGGGTTGTTTGATGATACGGCGTCAGGCTCTGGGGGTATTTCTCTTACCGCTGGCGTTGGTACGCAGGATTCCCTTGGAAGTTATACCGAATGGGTCAATATTCTTATTGATTGGAGTTATCTTGTTATTGTTTTAGTTGGTGTTTATCTCTTCTGGAAATTACTTGGGGGAGGAGATGAAAGTCGAGTTACAGGCAGTGATTTTGCAGAAGGCTTCGGTTCACTTAAAGAAAAAGGTTTTGTTCCATTTACACAAAAATATCATCAAAGAGCTGCAAAAAGCACCTTCACTTCCGCCTTAGGAGAAGTGGCAATTGAACAGAAGTGGCATCATATTATTAAGACATTGCATGACGCTCTTGATGGAGTCGCAAACGAATATTATAATTTGACTATCACACCATCATCATTATCTCCCTCAGATGCAGAGTCAGTTTTTGAACATTTTTGGCATAAAGTGGAAGGAGAAGTTCTTACTGACGTGACCCAGTCTCTGAATGAGTGGTGGAAATCAGGTAGTCTATTTAGCAGAAGCGGACGCCGGTTACGATTAACTCATCAACGGAAACTAAAAGCTCTTTTAGATACATTGCAGAAAGATCCACAATTCGTGGCAGATCATGGAAAGGATCTTACAAAATTGAGGACGTATGAGAATCAAATTGATAAAAATCATGATGAGACTTTGAAGAGGCTTGAGGAAATTAAGAAATTAGTTTCTACACTGAACGAGAAGGCGAAGGAAGCGGTTATGGCCGGAAAAGGGGGAATAGGAAGACCAACACCAACTCCTTACAGTGGAGTTCCAGGAGTCTTTAATATTCTTGTAGCTCAACATAAACTGGCTGAGTTTAAAAGTGTAGATATGGACAAGGCAGTTACGTTAGCGAAGCAAGCTGCAGAATTACAAGATGATAAAGCTCATCCTTCATTTGAAGGAGGAGTTGTGTATCTTCTTACGGCGATTATGGAAGAACTGAGAAAACTTGGTGTCGCATAATCATTGCCAAAGATGTTTACATCAATTCTTTTTTTAATTCTCTTAGTAAATGCGGAAAACAGGCGTGGGCTATAGAAATAGCATCTTCTGCTTCAGCCTTTGAAGGGATATATCCCTAATAATTAATATTATTACAGGAGAAAATAATAACTAAATCATTGCCAAAAACCTTATAAAGTTGATTTATTTCTCTGAAAGCAATGAAAAAAGGGATTATAGTTGTCCTGATATTTTTATTAGTATTTACCATTCCTTTCGTAGCTGCTGCTGGTATTACAGACACATTAAAAAATGTCTGGCAGAAAGTTCTGAAAATTGGCGATTTAAGTGCTCTAGGACTCGGCAGCGAAGCAGTTATTGTCAATTTTAGCCGGCTTTTATTGGCATTAACAATCTTTGCCGTCTTTTTTGGCATTACGACGACATTTGGCGGCGAGCAGGGGGGGACATTTCGTTTTCTTAACAAAAATCAAGCCATGATTGTGAGTGGGTTGTTAGCGGTTTTAGGTGCGATCTTTCTTCCTGTTCAAGTTATTTTAGCAATAGGGGGAGCATGGTCAACAGCGATTGCCGCCTTACTTATTGGCGGTCCTGTCGCTGGATTGGGATTTTTATTATGGAATATTCCGGGAGAGGGACATACAGAAACTCGAGGAACGGTTTTCCTTAAATTGTTTTTGTGTATTGCCTTGTTTTGGATTTTAACTGTAATGCGGCACCATATTGCAGGGGGATTGACGTTATAGATGGCATTAAATGATATTCTTTTAACAACGGCAGAACAATTTATTGACATTGCGTTAGGTTTTACAGGGATTCTGATAATCTATTATATTTATCGTTTGTTTACCGTAGAAAAAGGGCCTTCGGATGATTCGGAGTTGGAAGGAAGAAGAGAAGCGGCAGGGAGATGGCTCGGAGAGAGGAGAGAAAGGGCGGAACATCAGGCCGCTTCCAACCGGCGACAAAGGTTATTAGATCCAGCTCGTGGTTTTCTTATTCAAGCAGAACAGTTAATGGAACGGTTACGTGATGAGGATTTGAGAGCACAGACAGCAGCGGCAGTACGGGAAGCACGAGATCATGCTGAGTCTGCCGTGCGGAGAATGCAAAGTGCGCTTCGTGTTATCAGAGCAGCGAGAGCAGGGGCACGAGGCGATTTACGTGATCAAATAATGGGATTAGCAGATTCCTGCCAGGCGACGTTAGAGCATGTGCGAAATGATCTTATTCCTAACTTACCTGCTCATACTGACCCACCTGCGACGTGGGACACGAATGTCGGGACAGTACGTGATAATGCTGAGCAGGTTATTGGTTTCTTAGGTCAATTGATTCATGCTATTGATGAGTTCATAGAACATGATCGGTTAGCGGCGCCAACCATTACAAGACCTGGTCGAGGACGACCACGACCCTCACCAAGTCCTCATGGTTATCCTTAACCGTCCTTAATTAGTGTTAGTCCACTCTTTAAAGTAATTACATACTTTTTTCTTTGAACAATCTAAACAATGCGGGCGTGAGCGTCCTATATTCTTGCCATGCCAACGATAAAAATAAAGGTATTTTTTTACTCTCTGGCAAGGAAATTTCCGTGCTATTCTCACAAATAAATCTCCATCACTACAAGTAATTAATTTCTCATTGAACCCGCCTACGGCAAGAGCAGCATCTTTTTTGTACATCCCAAAGTGCTGCCAGCCGATTTCGGCAATTTTTTCTCTCTCAAATTCTGAGGCCAAACATTTCTTAATTGATTTATTCTGGTCATCGATAGCCACAAAACCAGAGTATAGTAATGAAACGTTATTTCGGCTGAATTCTGTTACCATTGTGCTTAAAGCGTTTTTTTTTAACATATCATCAGCGTCGAGATGACCAATAAATTCTCCACTGGCATTTCGTAGGGCTCTGTTTCGTGCCTTAGCAATTCCTTGATTTTTTTCATTTTTTAGAACCTTTATTCTGGACTCTTGTTTTGCAAGGACGTCAATAATTTCTTTCGTCTTATCGATACTGCTGTCGTCAACGATAATCAGTTCCCAATTTTTATACCGTTGCTTACAAACACTTTCAATAGCTTGAGAAATGAAGCGCTCGGCATTATAGGCCGGCATAATTAATGATACAAGAGGCCTATTCCTTCTAAAATATTCAAAAATCATCTTTCTCTCAGTTTAAGAGAGATTCTAAATCATTATAAGCCTTTTGGAGTTTGTCTTCAGTTACGGCAGATGGTTGTGGTAGACCGACGGCAATATAACGATGAAGTGGCGATCTTTCACTACTTCTATCGGGGCATTCTTTTACACACTGAATGGAGTAAACACCATTACACTTTAAGTAAATAACATCAACGACTTCAACGTTAGGTTCTAACTCTGTTAGTGTTTTTTCATCGAGAATTAATCCTTCAAATCCAGAGGCGGTAGGATTCGTAATTCGTGCTCTTACGAGTTTTGCATACTCAGCACTTAAGGCAGGAAGTGTTGAATTTATAGAGCGTGGATCATCCCTCTCTTGAATAATAATAGGATAAAATGCATTTTCTAGACCTTCTTTGACGGCAAGTTTCTCTACTTTATCCCAACATTCACGAAAATAGGTAAGAATTTGCTCAGTATTCATTTTATTGCGCCTTCCTTAGAGCAGATCTGATTCGCGCTTCTAACGATCGTGCTGAAGATCCACCTACCATTTGTATTATTTTTAATGCTTCTGAAGGTCTTCCCTCACTTTCAAGGAAAGTTGCCAAATAGTAATTTCCTATACTATTTGAGTGGTCTAACTGCCGCAAATATTCTAGTTGTGTTCTGGCGACTTCAGGCCTTACCCACCGGAAAAATCCTACCAGCAATTCAAGTTCTTCTTTTAATGCCCTATACGAAGCTGTTTTTGTATTTCCTTTATCGTCATTCTCCCAAGCTTCTCTTAAGCTTTCAACACGGAGAGTTGGATTGTTAAGATCAAAGTAGCGTGTTCTATTCGTGTTTTCGTCTACAATATACATTTCTTTTCTGTAGCCTTTCTCACGATTGAGAGATGTTTTCTGCACCATTTGTCCATTGGCTTTTTGTAATGCGCCAGCAGCTGAAGTATTACCTCCGTGATTATAATTGTAAACATACGTCGCTCGTTTCACGTGTCTAGGAATTCCTACTTCTACTAATTTCATGGAAAAATCATAGTCGACGGCATTTTCTAATGAAGGGGTTACTCCCTCCGTACGAAAAAAATGACTTCGTCTGAACATTCTCGCAGGATGTATTCTCATTCCAGCTCTCAGGTTGCCGATAATATGTTCTCTTGTAGCTCTCTCTCCTAATTGTTTGTACCATTCTGGGGTATATTCTGTACAGCTCCAGTGTAGTTTTGTTGCTCCTGTTTTCACATCTCGATCGATACAATCACCAAAGGCGAGGCTTGATCTGGAGTCTTTTTCGAGAGCATCATATAATGTTCGCACTGCTGTCGGTAAAAGTTCGTCATCAGGATCGAGCTGTAATATGTATTTTCCACGACATGCTCTGATGGTGCGGTTTGTATTTTCTGCCATCCCGTGATTTTTTCCATCATTAATGACTCGGATAAGTAACTTTCCTTGATACTTTCTCTGAACGTCTTGAAGAATTTCTTGCGTTCGGTCGGTACTTCCATCTTCACCTACAATTACTTCTAATTTACTTACATCAAAATCTCGCTGTTTGGCGATACTGTCAATAGCTTTTTCGATAAAGCCCTCTTTGTTGAAAGTAGGTAAGTATACTGATATTTCAGGACGTGGAGGTACAGTTCTCACTCTCGCTTCATGTACTTTTTTATAAAATAGTTCCTGTGAGGTTCCGTTACTCTGCGCACTCATTGGACTACCATGTTCTATATGATAGGCAGTTGTATCTACAGGAACGAAGAATAATCTTTCACCTAATTTATTATTAAAATAGTCATACATCCTAATACCAAATTCTGTATCCTCTGCTCCATATTGTTGGAAATCTTCATCGAATAGTCCTATTTCAAATGCATCTGCCTTCGAAAAACTGCAGTTTCCTCCTGAAATCATTGAACCAATAAAGTAGCCTGGATCCTGAATGGAAGCTGGAATTTGTTTTAATCTCTCAGTTCTTTCATAGTGTGATTTCCGCCAGTCTTCTTTTCCACCAAATCGTCTGGAAGGTGATAATTTTACTCTACTTAGTTTTTTCTCTCTAATAGCGCTCTCTGTCATGTCCTCTGACTCGACGAAAGCACGATCTTGGATTGTTACTAGTTTTGCCCCTACCTGCTTTGCAGCGTACTGCCATTTCATAACATCTTCTACATAGGTATGGTTCATGATCATGTCAGAATCTATAGATATGATGGTTTCGTGAGTTGCCCTCTTCAAAGCTTCATTTCGTGCTTTGGCTAATCTGAATCCTTTATCGGGCTGCCAAACGTATTTTACGCTGAAAGGAAAATTATGTTGTGCAACGTAGTCTAGCGAACTTCCTGTACCACGTTTTCCTCCATCATCAACGACGACTACTTCAAAATTACCAGGGTCGTATGTTTGTTGTGATAGAGCTAGAAGTTGTTTTCTCAGTTGATCTTCTTGGTTATATGTTGTTACAATAACACTCACTTTTGCTTTTTTTTGCCAATCTGGAGTTGAAAAAGTGCCATCTACTTCGTACTTATGGACTAAATTTTCCAGATTAGTATAATCATTAATCCTATAAACCATGTATTAACTACTTAACAGTGGTTATTTATAAACCTTCCGCTGCTATTTTTATGAAAAATGGGTTTAAAAGAAGTGCAATAGTGGGGGCTCTTTTTCTTATTTTTTAGGAGCGGTAATAGTTCTAATTTTTGCTAATTGTGCTTGTGCGGAGCTATGTTTTGGGAGTTGTTCAAACATGACTCTTGCTCTTTCGTACTCTTTCTGTGCCATATACACAGTTCCAGCGAAGTATCTGGCATCATTATTATTAGGGTCAATGCGTAGTAAAGATTCACATAATCCAAGGGCTTTGCCATGTTGTTTATTATCTCTTGCGGCTATGATTTCAGCACAGTATTCTTTTCTAATTTCATCGAGCCGACTCTGAGAGTCTTTATGTGTCGGTACTATTTTAAGAGCTTTAGAAAAGTACATTCCTGCTAATTCTTTATTTCCTTGTTCTCTGGCAATTGTTCCTGCATAGTAAGCAGCGTGAACATTTTCATTAGCTTCTAAAAGGAGGTTACAATATTGGAGTGCTCTTTCTAAATTTCGTGTTTTCCGATATTCTTTAATTCTTTCTAAAATTCGTTGGGAAGTAAGATCAAATTTTACTGCAGCTAATCTCTCCTTATATACTCGTTCTCTTCGTGCTTCTTGTACTTCTGCTTCCTTTTTTAATGTGGTGGTTTTTTCTTCATACTCCCTTTTTAAAATTTCATCTTTTGTTTTATATTCCTGTTGAAGCGCTCTTTCTTTTTTTTCGACGAGTTTGTTCGCTGCGGTAACAGCTCTCATCACAGTATCTTCCAGCGTTCTAATTTTTTCTTCCTGCTTTTCTATCAATTCCGTTGCGGCCGCCTGAACATCTTTTATAGCAACTTCATATGCTATTTTGTAACTTATGGCTTTTTGCTCCAATTCTCCTTTAGCTGCTTCTAATTGATCTAAAGAACTTCTCATAGTTTCAACTTCTCTTTGATATTTCCGTGCTTCCGTTTCTGCCACAGAAACTCTCGATTCATACTTTTTTTTCTCTTCCTCTGCTTTTTTTATTCTTCCCGTAAGATCACTCTTGCTATGCAGAGCTTCTCGGAGCTGTTGTTGTAATTTTTTTATTTCTTCAGGATTAGCTCCTCCAGCATACCTTCGTTTTTCCTCGGGAGTTAAAGTTTCATCAATTGCTCGTGCAAGAAACTTGTTTGCTTCATTCAAGTCTTTTTGCAGGAGATTTCTTTCTTCTTGAGATTTTGCAAGCTCTCCCATCGCCGTTTCAACAAGACCAGTATCTCCTTCAAGAAGTTTGGCTATGTATGCTTCCAGTTCAGGTTTAGGAAGATCACGAAGGGCATCTTTTGCTGTCGCAATTGCCCGTTGTATTTCTTCGTGTTTCCCTTTTTCTACTTTATCTGCATGGTATTGTTTTGTAAGATCTTTTATTCTTTGTTTAAGAACTAATTCTATCTCAGCTAAATTGTAAGAACCATCAGGTTTAACGTAATCTAGAAGTTCTGCTCTCAGTTCTAATCCTGTAAAAGGGTTATCTGCCATAATTTTAAATAAGAAAATCTATGTTTTTTCTATTCCCTTTCCTGGGCTTAGAAGTCCCATGATTTTCGTCGCTGTATCTTTAGGAAGTGATGTTACATACGTTTGCAAACCTTCTGCACCATGCCTGGCAAGTTTTACCATGCCGATTAATGCTTCAGGCAGTACGTCTCGACTTTGATTGAAAGGAACATACTGGGCTTTCTGTAAGTCTCTTACAATTCCATATGTAAGTTCTTCGAAATGACCGCCACAACCAACAAAGAACGTTCTTGTTGACGTACTTACTAAGGGAATAAGTTGTTTTGCGTCACGTTGGTTTGGACATCCATCCTCTACTCCCATTATTCTATTTTGGTGAGCGTATGCGTCTCCAAAGAGAACAACAGCGTGTTTCTTTTCTGGAAAAGAACTTTTATCTTCATTTATTAAAGCCACTAAGTCGTGTGCTAAACATTCATATGCTTCAGGATCGTCTCCACCATGGGTGTAAACAATTCTTTTCACTTGGCTTTCTAAGATTCGTGGATCAGTCGTGGGATCATTTATTTGCCCATAATCTCCAAGCAACTTTGCTGGAGTTCTAATCCCTTTAAGAATTCCTGATAGATCACAGTGATCTCCTACGCCAATAACGCGAGCAGCAATTCCTTTCTCTGCTTGTAAAATTTGATGTCCTACATATCCGATTACTTTTTGAACAGCTTCAATAACGTATCTCATAGAGCCAGTAGTATCAAATACAAAATAAACTTCCATGGGCGTTTCGCTTCTGCGTTGAGCTGCAGCTTCTAGTGTACATTTAATTGAGGTGTAATCAGGATCAGCTTTTCCTGTAATTAGTCTTTGTGCACTCATTCCAATTTTTCCCGGTTCTGGTTTTTCTAATAGCAAACCTAAATCTCTTTTACCTGCTTTTAGTGCAGCTAATCTTTTCTTTAAATCATCATTTGCCATTTTTTTCCTCCTATCTGAAACTTGATTTCGAGTAATTTAAAATAGACGTTATTTATAAATCTTTCTTAAATTGTTATTCTTAAGTAGTAACTGTTTGGGGGGCTAAAGTTTTAATACGTCCTTCGTTGTTATCAAATTTTAATCAGAAAACTCTCTCACTCAATTTTCACTTTCTGCCCTAAGGCTTGCCCTGGCAAGCCTGCTTCTGAGAAAATCACACGGACACTTCCGGTACGTCCATGAAGTGCGGATACTTTTCCTTTGATCTCCTTTCCTGCAGGAGAGGTCCAGACTACAGTCTTACCGATAACTTTCGCTGCTTCTTCCGGAGAATCTGCAACTTTTAGAATGACTTGTTTGGGATGAACGTGATGGCGTCCTTGACGGAAATGTACGACTGCAGCTTCCATATAGAATCAAAATCGTAGTTTATTTATAAAGATTGCTTTCTTTGATAATCACAAAAAGGGAAAATAGGTTTTACTGTGTGCTAAAATTAATCATTTTAACTCATCTAACCACACTTTGTTTTCTTCTGTTGGTTCAATTCTATGAAGATCTTCACCAAAAGCTCTTGCTGTTGTCATATCGCCAGTATTTCTTGCATAATCACGGGAGAAGACAAGAGTGAAGCGCGCCTCGTTGTAAGCAGCTTTGTTTTCATCTGAAGGGTCCAATCCCTTGATCTGTTTTGTCCTTTCGAAAATACGAAGCTGATCATTGCTTTGTCTGGCCTCTTGGAGTTCTCTCTGGAGTGATTGCATTAATAGACTATAATCAAGCATCATGCTATCATTGATGGCGATACACACAAGCGCTGTACTTGGCGTATTTTCAATGGCCGTGGAATATAAGTGTATTTTTCTTTCTCGATCCCCCTTGGTAAAAAAAGCGGCATGGGTCAAGGCAAGAAAAACCGTACTGGCAATGGATATGTTTCCTTGCTGTTGATAATATCCGGCAACTTTTTCAACGGTTCTGGCAAGACGAGGTTCTTCATACATGGCATTAGAAAGATGATCATAGGCTTCGATCAATTTATTTTTTGGATCTTCTGTCATTTTACTCGTCGTATCAAATATCTCTATGGCTTTTAGGATCTGTGATAACCCCTTTTTAGATCCATACTTTATGTATATTCCTGCCATTTGCTGTAGAGCAAGATCTGCTCCTGTCAAGGTTGGTTTTTCATTTATGGCGAGAGTTATACTTTGTTCTAATTCACTGAGAAATGCATTATGAGTTCTCTCCAGCCTTGATCTCGCTTCCCTTTCTCTGGACATTTCTCCTTCCAGATCTCTTACTTCTCTCGCAACGTCGCGTAAGTCCTGAGCCAATTGTTCGATATAAGCCCGACGTCTGCTAAATTCAGGATCTTCTACTTCGGGAATTACAATTTTTGAAGTCATAATACTCTTACTAACGATGCTTCTCTTTTTAAGACTTCCCATAATTACTATTTCGTAGTGGTAATGTGACTCTCGGCTGGACTATGAACTCTACCAGATTAATGAGCCTTATGATAAAGCCTACTAAACTAGGAACACTTCGAATATATCACTAAAATTGTCGCAAATCTGGAAGTGGAGGGTGTCTACTCGTTATTTTGTGGACACCTACTTTCTCCTGTATTGACTCACTAAAAATTTCAATGTTGATTTAAAGTCATTCTTATGATCATATAGTTGGAGGCATTTGTAATATCTGATTCTATCTTTAAGTCTGATGTTGAGGGGAGGATATTTATGTTGTAGTAATACGTAATTCAATAACAACCTTCCAACCCTCCCATTACCATCTTGAAAAGGATGAATTTTCTCAAATTCGTTGTGCATCACCGCTGCAAGTACAAGTGGTGGATATTTCTTATTATGCTTCTCATACCATGCACAAAGATATTTCAATAGCTTTTCTACATCTTTATACGGAGCCCCTTGATGCATTACATTTCCTTGGCTATCTCTAATAACAACCTCAACATCTCGTAGCTTCCCAGCAAAGGTCTTTGTTCCTTCAAAACAAATAAAATGAAGCCTCTTAAAGAAAGCTACAGAAATCTTTTCTCTGCCTGTTTTAACATATTCTACTGCTTTAGCCACATTTAACGTTTCTAACTCATCATTGTTTTTTGGTTTTTCTTTTTTATCTAATAAATCTTTTACTTCAGAAAGGGCAACTGTTGAGCCTTCTATAGCATTAGTATTATAAGTAAAATCCTCTGTAAATCTTTTCCAATCAGGTGTTTGTAAATGTTTGACTTCAATATCTTCCTCAGATCTCTTAAATGCCTCGATTTCTTCTTTAGTTAGTTCAAATTCTAGGATACTTCGTTCTGTAATTTCTTCTAAAAGATGTTGCTCTGCTCTTTTCCTTAATTCTAATAACTTCTTCTCACTTATATTAGAACCAAGATATCGAGAAATTCTCTTACTTTTACCTTTCTCTCTGTAAGAATGAATGAGATAGAACTTTTTACTTTTTCCCTTTTCTCTAACTTCAATGAACATAATATTGTTATAGGTGTCTACGTTTATAAATCTTCTTATTTTGTAGACACCCAGACAATAATACTCACCTTAACGGCGCTTCTCTTTTTAACACTAGGTCTGGACTATGAAAATCATTAAAAAGCCCTCTTTCTCATTTTTGTAAGATGATGACGAAAGGAATTATTGTTTCCGGTGATTTCAGTAAAATCGTGATGCGAGTTAAGTCTGATCAGCGAGTAGAGTTAGGGGAACTTGTCGTAATAGAAGGAGTACAGGAAAATTTTATTCTTCAGGTTTATGACCTTTTGTATGCTAGCCAAGTATCTCAACAGAATCTGGAAATGGTAGGTGGAATGAACTTAGAGGAAGGAGACTTTTCCATGATGGATGAAACATCAAGAAACTATCAATTAGCTTTTCTGAAGCCTATTCTCGTGACTAATACTCATAGTAGTCAAATGTGTAAAAAACTCCCTCTCTTTTTCACGAAAGTTCGTTCCATTCATACAGAAGATTTAGCGTTTATTACGAAACCAGAACAGCCTTTCTTTCTGGGAAAATTACGCAGTGGGTCACAACAATTAGACTTTGACATTTTTCTTCCTTTACAGGAGGTATTATCCCATCATGTCTTAATACCAGCGTCGACGGGAAAAGGAAAGAGTAATTTGATGTCTTGCCTGCTCTGGGATATTACAGGAAAGGAAGGAGCAGGAATGTTAGTTTTAGATCCGCATGATGAATATTATGGCCGCGTTGGGTTAGGGCTGAAGGATCATACGCGTAAGGATAAAGTAGTCTATTATACTCCAATAAATCCTCCTGTTGGAGGATGTTCTTTAAAGGTTAATATCCAAAAATTGAAACCTGAACATTTTCAGGGAGCAATCCCTTTAAGTGACCCACAACGCCAGTGTTTTTATGCTTATTATAAGAAATTTAATGAAACTTGGATTTACAAATTGTTAGCAGAAGAGAAGATTGATAATGTTCGTTTTCATGAAGATACGATGGCGGTGGTAAAAAGAAAATTAATTTCTCTTTTGGATCTTGATTTTGAAAATGGAAAAATTATTACTAATGGAATTTTTGATGTTGTGGCGGGAGAAAATACAATAGCGGAAATTTGCCAAGATTTAGAGAAAGGGAAGACGGTTATTATTGATACAAGTTACTTCTCTGGGGCGATGGAAATTCTTATTGGCAGTTTAATTACCACGGAAATTTTTGAACGCTATAAATATTATAAGAGAAATGGACAACTCCAAGATAAACCTGTAATTTCTGTTGTTTTAGAAGAAGCTCCTCGAGTGTTAGGAAAACAAGTACTCGAGCAAGGAAGTAATATTTTCGAGACCATAGCGCGTGAAGGAAGAAAGTTTAAAGTAGGACTTATCGCCATAACGCAATTACCTTCGGAAATACCAAAACCAATCTTAGCAAATATGAACACTAAGATCATTTTAGGTTTGGAAATGAATTCAGAACGGCAAGCGGTTATGGAATCATCGCCTCAGGATTTGAGCCAAGATAACAGAAATATTGCTTCTTTAGATAAAGGAGAAGCTCTGGTTACGTCGACATTTACCAGATTTGCCGTGCCGGTGAAGATTCCGTTGTTTAAAGAGTTTGTTGACAGAAAAAAGAATCTGGAAACAAGGATGGATTCAACATTATTTGAATAGTGATTAATGATTTATTTGCTTTATAAATATCCTTAATTTGCTTCTTTTAGGTGGTTACTATACTTTAAATGCATTAGTTTTTTCTTCTCAAGCGTGAAACATACTCCGCCCATTACTCTTTTGCTTCTATTGCTTTTCCTGAGTGCCCAGTTTATAGGGATTTTTATTCTTACAAAATATATTGATATTGAGAAGTCTCAAGAAACAGGCCAAACCGAATTTCGGGAACTTCCTGTTGGAGAGCGGCCTCCTCTACAAGAGGAAACATCTTTCTTGCCACTGATGATGGCTATTCTTATTGGAACAGCTTTGTTGTTGCTGTTAATAAAATATAAATTATCGTGGATTTGGCGGGGGTGGTTTCTTATAGCTATTGTCGTGACGCTGATGATTGCTTTTGCGGCTTTTGTGAATACACTTATTGCTTTTGTGCTGGCTCTTTCTTTAGCCGTATGGAAAGTATTCAAGCCTAACTTTTGGGTGCATAATTTTACAGAACTGTTTATTTATGCCGGATTAGCAGTTATTTTTGTCCCACTCTTTTCCCTTTTGTCTATCGTGATCTTACTGATCTTAATTGCTTTATATGATGCATATGCGGTTTGGAAATCAAAACACATGGTAACCTTAGCAAAATCGCAAGTGCAAGAAAAAGCCTTTGCTGGTTTGTTGATTCCTTATGAAGTTAAAGGAGCTGAGTCTTCTCTAAAAGTAGAACAGAGAGAAAAAGTTCCTCTCCCTCAAAAAGCTCGAACAGCTATTCTCGGCGGGGGAGATATCGGTTTTCCTTTGTTATTTGCAGGTGTTGTTTTGAAAGAGTTTGGATTATGGCAAAGTTTGGTTATCCCTCTGTTTGCAGCAGGAGGATTGGCTTTTTTATTGTGGAGAAGTGAAGAAAAGAAGTTTTATCCAGCGATGCCATTTATTGGTGCAGGATGCTTGATCGGACTGGGGTTAGTATTTATTATCGGTCAGATTTAATCATACCCTTTTACTGGACTTTTGTATTGTCCAGGAGAAATAATCAAACCATCTTGAGCGGCAATGGTTTGCACTCCTGTCAGACGCTGCACTTCCCGGGCTTCCAGAAGCGGGTCGGCTTTTAGCATTTCCAGTCCAAAGTGGGTAAGAACAGCGAGCTTGGGATGAACATGGGAGATAATTTTTATTGCTAACTGGGTGTCGAGATTTTTATACGTGCCTTTATTTCCAGGATATGGTACATTCAGAATCAAGAGATCTGTTCCAGTAAGGGTTTCGAGAAGCTCTGGTGTAACAATGGTATCTCCAGTGTAACTAAGGGTAAACGTTGGGCAGAAAAATTTAAACCCGATCGCGGTGGGATCCAGATAATCTACAGGAAGAGCATGAATTTCTACCAAATCAACAGCAACTTTATGATTTTTTTCCATAGCGATGACTTTCTCGAGAAAACGGCGGTGGTGTTGGGTGAGAAAAGGATGACTACCTTCCTGCTCTACCAAAAGGGACTTACTGCCAAGAAGAATTCCCCGCTGCTCAATGCCGGCATGAGTCATGGCGTCAACGACAACATTAAGATCGTTACAGTGGTTGATGCCGTTATGCGAGACGAGAACTGCTGTAGTATGATGCAAATTGACGCCATACTCTTTTGCTTTGTAAAGGGCACCAGGGCCAGGATCGATATGAAATTGCAAATCTTCAATGCGAATGATGATTCCTCCTGAAGCACGTAGTTGTTTACTCACAACTGCGGAATCACCGGCTGTGCCTAAGAAAATAAGTTGTGTCATCTCGGTTTGAGTTTTATTTTAGATTAATAAAGATTATTATGGTGTGGTGGGGTATTGGATGAGATCAAGCGCTTATTTTTCCTTTTTCTGTCGTATCCTGAAACTATTTCCTTTCGGATACTGTCTAATTAACGACATCTTTAAATAATCGAAAGCTCTACTTCTTTTGAGGTGTTGGATATGGTTATTATTTGTGATACTTGTAAAAGTGAAA